>NZ_JAPNKC010000001.1:8849285-9168214 GCF_026626705.1 Pyxidicoccus sp. MSG2 | reverse complement strand
GCAACCGCGCGAAGTTCACCCAGAGCGCGGAGCTACTGAAGGCGCTGCTGGCCACGAAGGGCACGGAACTGGTGGAGGCCAGTCCCCTGGACCGCATCTGGGGCGTGGGCCTGGGCGCGGAGGACCCGCGCATCCAGGACCCGTCGAAGTGGCGGGGCTTGAATCTGCTCGGCAAGGTGCTCACGAAGCTGCGTGAGGACCTGCTCTCGGAGGGCATCACCGAGGCCCGCCCCGCCTCGCGGTAGGGCCTTCGCCTCGCGCGCCGCTCAGAACTCGTAGCGCAGGGTGGCCTGTCCCGGCAGGGCCAGGTCCACCGCGCCGGTGGCCTTGCCGAACTTCTGCTGGAAGGCCTGGGTGATGGGCGCCAGGTCGAAGCGCGGCGTCGCGTACTTCATGGCCTTGCAGTGGTCCTCGTGCGCGTCGTGGACCAGCACCAGGTTCGCCACGGGCGTGCCGTCCGTGCCTTGAGTGAAGGTGCCGTCCCAGGCCAGCGCGTACGTGTGCTCCTTGCAGCCGCCGCCGTGGGACACGCTCACGTCCAGCACGCCCCGCAGGATGCGCATGCCCTCGATGCGGATGAGGTCCTTCGCCTGCGGATTCGCCGTCACGGCGATGGGCTGCACGGGCGCCTTGCCCTCCTCGGAGGTGGTCTCCTTGATGGACTCCTCCGCCTCCTCGCCACCCTCCGCCTCCCGGCGCTCCTCCGCCGCGGGCTCCGACGACTCCTCCTTCACCGGCGTGCTCGCACACCCGGCGAGCAGCCCGAACAGCACGAAGCCACTCCAGCTCAGCCTTCGCATCCGCATCCTCCAGTTTCCAGGACCGCGTCACTGCCTCAACGCCGGAGCGCGGCCTCGTACGCCGCCAGGGTGGCCTCGGCGGTCCGCTTCCAGGTGAACCTCGCCGCCCGGGCCCGGCCCTTCTCCGCCAGGGCCCGCCGCTCCTCGGGCGACTTCAGCAGGCGTTCGATGGACTGCGCGAGCCCCTCCGCGTCGTCCGGCCGCACCGCCAGCGCCGCGTCGCCGCAGACCTCCGGGAGCGAGCCCGCGTTGGAGACGATGGTGGGCGTGCCCAGGTGCATCGCCTCCAGCGGCGGCAGGCCGAAGCCCTCGTAGCGCGAGGGGAACACGAACACGGCCGCACGGCGCATCAGCTCGTAGAACACCGGGTCCGCCTGGTAGCCGAGCGAGCGCAGATCATGCCCCTCCGAGCGCATCCGGGCGATGCGCCGCTCCACCCGGCCCGAGCCGAACCAGCTCTGCCCCGCCAGCACCAGCGACACCGGCCGACCGCGCTCGCGCAGCCGCTCCATGGCGTCCAGCACCAGGTCCACGTTCTTCCGCACGTCCAGCGAGCCCGCGTAGAGCACGTAGTCCTTCGGCAGTGACAGCGCGCGCAGGAAGTCCACGCTGATGGCATCCAGCACCGGCGCGTGCACGTGGTCCACGCCGTTGTGCACCACCACGGTGCGCGACTCGGCCTCGGGAATGCGGGCCAGCAGGTCGTCCCGGGTGCGCTCGCTCACGCACACCACGCGGTCCGCCAGAGACACGCTGCGCGTCAGCCACAGGCGGAACTGCCAGCGGAACGCGGTGGACACCGTCTCCCGCATCAGCAGCGGAATCAGATCATGCACCGTGAGCACGTAGGCGGTGCCTGACACGCGGGTGAGCGGGAGGTTGAAGTTGCCGTGCGCGTGGTAGAGCGGCGCGCTCAGGCGCTGGAGCACCCGGGGCAGCCGGCCGAGCGTCCACGAGGTGCGGCCCACGTCGCCGCGGGGGTGCTCGCCGGAGCCGTGCGCGCCAACCTTCTCCAGGCGCACGTCCAGGCCTTCCAGGGCGGAGGAAAGACAACGGGTGTACAGGCCGATGCCGGTGGTGGGCTCGTCCCAGAGCGTCGCGTCGAAGGCGATGGGGCCGGTGGACACGGTGCGCCTCATAGCACGACTCGTGTGATAGGCAGGGCGCGCATGGCGATCCACCAGTTGATACCGAGCTTCGTCCCCGGCGACGCCACCGGGCAGGCCGCGCTGCACCTCCAACTGCTGCTGCGTCGCATGGGCCACGCGGGCGCGCTGTACGCGGACGAGCTGGGCGCGGGCCTGGAGGGTCTTGCCAGCCCCGCCTCCGCGCTGCGGCCCGAGCCCGAAGACCTGGTCCTCTATCACCACGGCATCGCCTCGCCGCTGAGCAGCCGGCTGATGCACCTGCCCTGCCGCCGGGGCGTGGTGTTCCACAACATCAGCCCCGCGCGCTTCTACACGGGCCTGCCGCTGGCGGATGCGCTGGTGGCGGGGCGCGCCCAGCTCGCGGCCATGGCGCCCTTCGCGGACGTGGCCATCGGCGTGTCGGACTTCAACACCGCGGAACTGCGCACCGCGGGCTACCGCAACGTCCACACCGTGCCGCTGTTCATCGAGCCCGAGCGCTTCAGCCGGGACAACGCGGACCCGAAGATGCTGCGACAGCTCGCCGGCCCCGGCCCGGTGCTGCTGGGCGTCAGCCGGGTGATGCCGCACAAGCGCTTCGAGGACCTCATCACCCTGCACCGCGAACTGCTGCGGCTGCGACCTCAGGCGCGACTGTTGATGGTGGGCGGGTACGAGCCGGGCAGCCGCTACTTCAAGGCGCTCCAGCGTGAAGCGAAGGGCCTGAGTGGCGTGCACTTCCTGGGGCGGCTGAGCCACGCGCAGCTCGTGGCGGCGTACCGCTCCGCGTCCGTCTTCGTCTCCATGAGCGAGCACGAGGGCTTCGGCGTCCCGCTCATCGAGGCCATGTCGGCCGAGGTGCCGGTGCTGGCATACGCGGCGGCGGCGGTGCCGGAGACGCTCGGCGGCGCGGGGGTGGCCTTCGACCAGAAGCGCTTCGCCTTCCTGGCCGAGCTCGCGGTGGACCTGAGCGAGGACCTGTCCTTGCGCGAGCCTGTCATCGCCGGGCAGATGCGCCGGCTGGAGCACTTCTCCGCTGCGTCCGCGCAGCTCGCCCTCTCCCGCGCGCTGGACGGGTTCCTGGCTCCGCCCGCGCCGCGCCCGCGCACGGTGCCGAAGCGCCCGCGCGTGGCGCTGGTGGTGCAGCGCTACGGCGAGGTGACGGGCGGCGCGGAGAAGCTGGCCGCGCAGGTGGCCGAGCATATGGCCCCGCACTGGGACCTCACGGTGCTGACCACGTGCGCGAAGAACCACCTGTCCTGGGAGAATGTCTTCCCGCCCGGGCCCGATGAGGTGGACGGCATCAAGGTGCTGCGCTTCCCGTCGACGCGGGCGCGCAACATCCGGGGCTTCAACGGGCTGTCGCGGCAGGTGTTCGACAAGCCCAACGAGCGGCTGCGCGAGGAGCAGTGGGTAGCGGAGCAGGGCCCGCTGTGCCCGGGGCTGCTGAACCACCTGGCCACCAGGCGCGACGCGTACGACGGCTACCTGTTCTTCACGTACCTCTACGCGCCCACGGTGTGGGGCCTGCCGCTGGTGGCGGACCGGGCACTGCTGGTGCCCACCACGCACGACGAGTCGCCCGTCCGCTTCGGGTTGTACAAAGACGTCTTCGAGCGCCCGCGCGCCCTCCTCTGCCTCACGCCGGAGGAGCTGACCATCATCGAGAAGTACTTCCCCAACCACGCGCGGACGCGGGTGGTGGGCGTGGGCGTGGACCGGCCCGAGGCGGACGGCGCGCGCTTCCGCGAGAAGCACGGCATCCACAAGCACTACCTGCTCTATGTGGGGCGGCAGGAGCCGGGCAAGGGCGTGGGGGAATTGCTCGAGTACCACCGGGCGCTGAAGCAGCGGTACGCGGATGCGCCGGACCTGGTGCTCGCGGGCGACACCAACATGGAGCTGTCCGGCGAGGGCGTGCGCTACCTGGGCCGCATCGAAGAGCAGGACAAACACGACGCACTGGCCGGGGCGCTGGCGGTGGTGGTGCCGTCCCGGTACGAGAGCCTGTCGCTGCTGACGCTGGAGGCCTTCGCGCAGGGCACGCCGGTGCTGGTGAACGGGCGCTCGGACGTGCTGGTGGGCCAGGTGGAGCGCAGCGGGGCGGGCCGGACGTACACGGACCTGGAGTCGTTCATCAAGGGCCTGCGCGAGGTGGGCGAGCAACGGTCGCCCCTGGGGAAGAAGGGCCTGGCGTACGTGAAGAAGCAGGGCTGGCCACAGGTGGTGGCGGCCTACCGTGAGGAGCTGGAGCGCATCCTCGAGGAGAATCGCCAATGAAGCTGCTGGGACGCGACATTCCCGCGCGGGAGCTCATCTCCCGAATCGAGGAGCGCCTGCGCACGCGCGGCCTCCCCACGTCGGAGCCGCTGGAGGTGCCCCCCGAGGGCGTGGAGCCCCGGGTGGAGCCGCTGACGTTCAACCTGCACGCGCTGGAGGAGAACGCGGACGCCACGCGCGCGCTGCCGCTGCACACGCACCGGGGCGGCGCGGGCCAGCTCGTGCTGGTGGCCAAGTGGGCCTTCCGCAAGTCGTGCCAGGTGTTCATCAACGAGGCGCTCGGAAGGCAGCGCGTCTTCAACGGGCACGTGCGCGACTCGTACGCGCAGCTCTCCGCCGAGGTGATTCGCCTGCGGCGCGAGGTGGAGGAACTGCGCGCCCGGGGCAGCGGTGGCGGCAGGCCGCCCGGGGATGACCGGCCCGTTCCGGCCATCGCGAAGGCCGCGTCCGAGCAGCCTGCCTCGGTGGCGAGGGAGTCCTCCGCGAAGCCGACCGCACCCGCGGAGCGAGCCCCGCGAACCGTCGAGGCGGCCGCGGCGGTAAAGCACGCACCGGCTCCGCCCTCCGCATCCGCCGCGCGAGCGCCCCTCGGTTCCGCTCCGTCCTCCAGGCCGGCCCGCACCGAGGCTCCATCCACCAGGCCCTCGCCCCGAGCGAAGTCCTCGCCCGCGTCGAAGTCGCCGCCTGCCAGCCGCACCCAGCCGACTCCGACACAAGCGCAGGTGCTCCCCCAGCCTCGCCACACCCGGGGCGCAGAGGGTCAGCAGCCTCGCGCGCAGGGAGGCACGCCCCGGGCTCGCCCCGAGACGCCCGGCCCTTCGACAGGGCCGGCGGGCCAGCGCCCTCGCAAGGCTGGAGACAAGCGCCGCGGTCGCCGGAAGTAGTGCGGAGTCACCTCGCCGTGCCGTCTCCCCCCTCCAGGTGCGGCTCGACGAGCTCGAAGAGGAACTCGCGCAGGCTCCCCTGCACGCCGGGCAACGCGGCTCCCCATCCATGGGGACGCCGCCGCCCGCGCACGGGCGTCGATGGCTCGCATTGACGACCCCGCCTACCGCATGACAAACCGGCCGGGTGGACGAGCCTGTCATCAGCGTGGTCATCCCCGCCTACAACGAGGGCCAGCGCCTGCCCCGCTTCGTGGGAGAGCTGACGCGCGTCTTCCTGGAGCGCCCCGCCCCGCCGGTGGAGTTCGTCGTCGTGGACGACGGCAGCCGCCCCGAGCACGCCACGCTCCAGCGTGCGTGCGTGGAAGAAGCCCGGGCCCGGCTCGCCGCGAAGGGCGCCCACCACCGCTTCACCTACGTGGCCGCCCCGCGCAACCAGGGCAAGGGCTCGGCCATCCGGCTGGGCTGGCGCGGCGCCTCGCCCGGCGCCACGTGGCTGGGCTTCGTGGACGCGGACGGCGCCATCAGCGCGGAGGAGCTCCACCGGCTCGTGGAGATGACGGTCTCCGCCGCCGGCCGGGACACGGACGTGATTGCCGGCTCGCGCATCCTCATGGCCGGCCGCCGCGTGGTGCGCAACCTCCACCGTCATCTGCAGGGGCGCGTCTTCGCCACGCTGACGGACGCCAACTTCGGCCTGCACTTCTACGACACCCAATGTGGCGTGAAGCTCATCCGCGCCTCCCTGCTGCGCCCGCTGCTGGACGTACTGCGCGAGGAGCGCTGGCTGCTGGACATCGAGCTGCTCGCGCTGCTCAAGCGTCAGGGCGCCCGCGCGCTGGAAGTCCCCATCGACTGGGAGGACTTCGGCGGCTCCAAGGTCATCCCCGGCCTGGACGGGCTGCGCATGTTCTGGGGCCTGCTCCAGCTCCGGCGCAGGCTGGAGCGGCTGTCCCTCCCCGCCCCCGCGCCGCGCTCGGAGCAGGAGTCCCTGCCCGCCAGCGTCACGGGAAGCGGTACACGGTGACGTAGCCGTCCTGGTACGCCAGCTCTCCGCCCAGCTCCTCCACCACGAAGCGGTGCCGCATCGGGTGGTTGAAGTGCGTGACGTACCAGCGGAAGTGGTTGTCCTTCAGGAAGCGGCGCATCTCCTCGCGCTCCTCCGGAGACACCTTCCCCGCCACGCCATTGAGTCCTTCCAGCGCGCGGAAGATGCGCTGCTCCAGCATGCCCGCCTCGCGCACCGGCAGCCGTGACAGGCGCGCGAAGGACACCGGCTTCTGGTGGTAGATCTGCTCCCACTGCCCCAGCACGTTGTCCGTGAAGACGGCCGCCGGCATGGGCGCGAAGCGAATCTCGTCGAACACGGGCGGCAGCCTCGGCAGCTCCGGCATGGGAAACGGCTTGCCGAGGTACTCCACGTTCGGCACCAGCGCCACGCCCAGCGCCACGCCCAGACCCGCCGCCGCGTTGCGCTGGGACACCATGCGCCCCAGGTGCGCCGCCGCGAAGGCGACGAGGACGCTCAGCGCCAGCGTGGTGAGCAGCTCGAAGCGCACCGGCATGCCGCCGCGGGAGAACAGCGGCACCACGTGCTTGAACACCACGTAGGGCATGGGCACCTGCACCAGCAGCGGCTGCTCGAAGGCGGTGAGCGGCGTCAGCGACGACAGCAGCGTGCACAGGCCCAGCAGCACCACCACGTCCCGGTGCCACGAGCGCCCGCGCCACGCCGGCGCCCACGCCACCACGAGCGTCACGACGAGCAGCAACACCACCGGAGACAGCCTGTCGGCGAGGCCGATGTTCAGCACCGTGCCCATGGACAGCACCGCGAAGCCCAGCCCCAGCCCCGCCCAGCGCCGCCCGTCAGGCACGCCGCGCCAGAGCGCGAAGGCGGCCAGCAGCGGCGTGAGCCATCCGAGGAAGGTGCCCGCCTCCTCCGCGTTGCTCGCCATCTTCCCGCGCACCACCCCCACGGAGAATTCCCGGGCCCAGTCCGGCATCGACTCCACCCAGCCTGACAGCGTGTCCGGGAGGAAGAAGGCGTACAGGTCGGTGAAGTAGTCGGAGTCCCCGTGGTGGATGGCCAGCGGCGCGGGGAAGGCATGCAGGAGCAGCGGCACCACCGGCGGTATGCACGCCAGGCCCGCCGCCAGCGCCGCCAGGCCCGCCCGGCGCATGCCCGGGTCCTTCAGCGTATCCAGCGACAGCAGGGGCCCGCGACGCCAGCGCTCCGCCACCACCCAGAGGAAGGAGAAGAGCGCGATGTAGAGCAGGTAGTAATAGTCACACAGCAGCGTGTAGAGCGCGGCCAGCGCCACGCCCACGAGCCACTTGCGCTTGCCCTCGTCCAGCCAGCGCAGGAAGAAGTACAGGTAGAGGGGGATGCCCTCCAGCGCGGACAGGTTGAGGTGCGCAATCGAGTGGCTGAGGTGGTAGCGCGAGAAGTTGAACACGCACGCGCCCGCCAGCGCGGCCACCGCCGCCAGCCCGGGAGCGAAGCCCGCACGCGTCAGGAGATAATCCAGCAGCAGCCACGCCGTGTACCCCGTCAGCACGAAGGTGCCGAAGAGGACAAGGTTGTAGGCCGTCTCCACGTGCATGAAGGGCAGCAGCACCACGCCCCACAGCGTCTTCGCGGGCGACAGCGTGTGCCAGTACAGCTCCGCCCCCAGCGGCCAGTGCAAGAGCGGCGTGAAGAAGGGGTTCTGCGGCTCCACCCACGTGGCCTGACGCATCCACCAGAGGTGCCACATGTTCATCAGCACGTCCTCGCGCCCGCCCGCGACGTGGCCCTTCAGCTTCGACAGCAGCGGCCAGGTGTGGAACGCGGACAGCAGCGAGAACGCCAGCAGCACCAGCGGGTGGAGCACCCGCCGCGGAAGTGAGGACATAGACGGTGGAGGTCAGGCTGGCCGCTCGGCGGCCATCAGCATGTTGTCGCCCAGGTTGAACGGAATGGCCCACGCCCCCGGCACCACGCGCCGGGCCAGCTCCAGCGCCGGCGCCGCGGGACGGAAGCTCGCCCCCACCTTCCGCAGCAGGTAGTCCGCGGAGATGATGTGCGTGTACGTCCGCGTGTCCTTCACGTGGAAGCCCACTTCTTCCAGCAGCGTCGCCAGGGTGGGCCGGCCGAAATAGAACAGGTGCATGTCCATCAGCCACGGCCACTGGCCCCCCAACACCCGGGCCACGAGGCTGCCCGCGTCGATGGTGGACAGGTAGATGCGGCCGCCGGGGCGCACCAGCCGGAACGCGGCCTCCAGCTCGGCGCGCGGGTCCGCGAAGTGCTCCACCACGTCCCACAGCGTCACCACGTCGTACTGGACGCCCCGCGCCGCCAGCTCCGCCAGCGGAACCCCGTGCACGGTGAAGCCCAGCGAGCGCGCGTGCCCCGCCGCCCAGCGCGACAGCTCCAGCCCCTCCGCGCGGAAGCCGGCCTCGCGCGCCACGTCCAGGAAGTAGCCGCAGTAGGCGCCCACGTCGAGCAGCGTCCGCCCCAGCGGCGGCCCCAGCGCCCGCACCACCTTGCGGAACGTGTGGTAGCGGTTCTCCTTCTCCGCCACATACAGCGGGTCCTCCACGCCCTGGTACGCCGACAGCAGCTCCTGCGCCGAGCGCATGGGCCACTGGAAGAGCATCCCGCAGTCCTTGCATTCCCAGATAGGCGGGTGGCTCCGGTGGCCGAAGGAGGTGCAGTTGTAGGCCGCCGCGCCCTCGGGCTCTCCACCGCCGCGGGCGGGGAACTTCATCCGCAGCCGGGCTCCCTTGCACAGGTAGCAGGCGTCGGGCACCGGAGCGAGGTGGGGCTCCGCCTGGCGGCGGTGGGCGCGTTCCGTCATGGCGGCGCACCGTATCCCCGAGGGCGGGCCCCCACAACACGGCAGGTGGGTGGGACTCGCCTCACGCCGGACATGACGCGGGCCGAGGTGTCTTGCGCGGCCGGCCGCGTTACAACCGAAGCCGGGCCAATCGCTCCCATCGCCGTCCTTCACGCGCGGTGCTGAGCCCGCTTGCATTCCGGGCGACTGACCGCGAAATAGGCCCCGCCCGGGAGCCGTTCCCCCAGGTTCCTCTCACACCTTCAGTGATATGCGCGCCTTGACCGACCTGCCCTCCGACTCCGCTCCCACCCTCACCCTGGGCCTGCCGGGCTTCACCTTCGAGGACCTCTACCGCCCGCGCGGCCTGCGCCGGCTGATGGAGCGCTTCGACGCGCAGCTCGCCGAGGACGAACCCGAGCTCTTCCAGAGCTACGAGGCGTACCGCAAATCCGGGGGCACCAGCCTCACCGGCCCCGCCGAGTCGGACCTGCTCGTGCGCGTGTCCCGCCACGTGTCGCGCTTCGTCGCGAAGCTCTTCCGCCTCGAGTCGGAGCTCGAGCGCCTGGCCGGCCGCCTCAAGGGCGAGCTGCCCCTCTTCGACTTCAAGCGCGAGTTCATCACCCGCCGCGTTTTCAAGAAGGGCGCCGCGGACCGCCCCTCGCTGGCCGAGTTCCCCTCGCTGGACGCGCGCATGCGGCTCCTGATGCAGCTCGGCTTCCCGGAGGCGCTGGCCACGGGCGATTTGGAGCGCGGCCTGGCCGAGTCCGTCCTCACGCTGATGGACCTGGAGCGGCTGTTCGCCGGCAGCCTCCCCGCGGAGCTGCAGCCCCGCGCGGAGGCGATGCGCGCCCGATGGGCGGCGCTGCGCGAGGGGCTCGTGTCCACCCCGGAAGGGCGTGACGCCTTCGGCTCCAGCCTCGTCACCCAGGGCGACGACGCCGCGGAGCTGCAGGCCGTCCGCGCGCTCCTGTCGCTGGCGGACCGCTGGACGTACGCGCGCGCCCTGCACCCGGAGACGAAGGACGTCTTCCACGCGTGGTCCACGCACCGGATTCCCAAGCCGCTGGTGTTCGACCAGCTCGTCCAGCTGAAGCGCCCGGACCCGGAGCTGCCCGAAATCACGGAGGGGGACGAGCACCACCTGCGCCACCGCGACGGCTTCAAGCTCACGGACCGCCGCGGCACCTCGCGCGACGTGATGAACGAGGTGGACTACTGCGTCATCTGCCACGAGCGCTCGAAGGACTCGTGCTCCAAGGGCTTCCCCGCGAAGGACCCGGTGGCGGAGGGGCACAGCTACAAGAAGAACCCGCTGGGGATTCCGCTCAACGGGTGCCCGCTCGACGAGCGCATCTCCGAGGCGCACCTGCTCAAGCGCGAGGGCAACTCCGTGGCCGCGCTGGCCATGGTGACGCTGGACAACCCGATGTGCCCGGGCACCGGCCACCGCATCTGCAATGACTGCATGAAGGCGTGCATCTTCCAGAAGCAGGAGCCGGTGAACATCCCCCTGGCGGAGACGGCCACCCTCACGGACGTGCTGGACTTGCCCTGGGGCTTCGAAATCTACGGGCTGCTCACCCGGTGGAACCCGCTCAACGTCCGCCGCCCGTACGCCCTGCCCTACGTGGGCCGCAACGTGCTGGTGGTGGGCCTGGGCCCCGCCGGCTACACGCTGTCCCACTACCTGCTCAACGAGGGCTTCGGCGTCACCGGCGTGGACGGCCTCAAGATCGAGCCCTTCCCGGATGACCTGGTGGGCCGCAACGGCCGCGCCCTGCGGCCCATCCGCGACTGGTCCGCGCTCACCAGCGAGCTGGACGAGCGCGTGCTGGAGGGCTTCGGCGGCGTGTCCGAGTACGGAATCACCGTGCGCTGGGACAAGAACTTCCTCACGCTCATCCACCTCACGCTCGCGCGCCGCGAGGGCTTCCGCATCTACGGCGGCGTGCGCTTCGGTGGCACGCTGACGATTGAAGACGCGTGGGAGCTGGGCTTCGACCACATCGCCATCGCCGCCGGCGCGGGGCGCCCCACCATCATCGGGATGAAGAACAACCTCATCCGGGGCATCCGCAAGGCGAGCGACTTCCTCATGGCGCTGCAGCTCACCGGCGCCTTCAAGAAGGACTCGCTGGCCAACCTCCAGGTGCAATTGCCCGCCATCGTCATCGGCGGCGGCCTCACCGGCATCGACACCGCCACCGAGCTGATGGCGTACTACCCGGTGCAGGTGGAGAAGACGCTCGCCCGCCATGAGCGACTGGTGGCGGACCTCGGCGAGGAGGGCGTGCTGGCCCGCCTGGACGCCGAGGAGCGAGCCTCCTACCAGACCTTCCTGGAGCACGGCCGCGCGGTGCGCGCCGAGCGCGAGAAGGCGCAGGCCGAGGGGCGCAACCCGGACTTCATCAAGCTGGTGCGCGGCTGGGGCGGGGTGAGCCTCGTCTACCGCCGCAGCCTCACCGAGTCCCCCGCCTACCGCCTCAACCACGAGGAAGTCACCAAGGCGCTCGAGGAGGGCATCCGCTTCATCGAGCGCATGAGCCCCGTGGAGGCACTGCAGGACGCGTCCGGCGCGGTGCGCGCGCTGCGCTTCGAGCGCCAGGTGACGGTGGACGGCAAGTTGAAGGGCAGCGGGCAGTTCTTCGAGCTGCCCGCGCGCACGGTGTGCGTCGCCGCCGGCACGTCGCCCAACGTCACGTACGAGAAGGAATACCCGGGCACCTTCCAGCTCGACGCGCGCGGGGAGTACTTCCAGGGCCACGAACTGGTGGAGGCCGATGACGGCTTCGAGCTGAAGCCCGTGAAGGCCAAGGAGGACCCGGCGGCGAAGGCGGGCTTCTTCACGTCGTACCGGAAGGACGGCCACCTCATCTCCTTCTACGGCGACAACCACCCCACCTACGCGGGCAACGTGGTGAAGGCCATGGCCAGCGCGAAGGACGGCCACCCGCAGGTGGCTCGCCTGTACGCGAAGGAAGTGGCGGCCATGGACTTCACCGACGAGGTGGCCCAGGCCCGCCGCGAGGAGCAGCGCGCCGCGCACTTCGCGAAGCTGGACGAGGCCTTCACGGCCACCGTCGTCGCCGTCAACCGGCTGACTCCGACGATTGTGGAAGTGGTGGTCCGTGCGCCCTTCGCGGCGAGCCACTTCTCCCCCGGCCAGTTCTACCGCCTGCAGAACTTCGAGCGGAACGCGCCCGTGGTGGACGGCATGCGCCTCACCATGGAGGGCCTGGCCCTCACCGGCGCGTGGGTGGACAAGGAGAAGGGGCTGATGGGCACCATCGTCCTGGAGATGGGCTCGTCCTCGCGCCTGTGCGCGGCGCTCACCCCGGGCGAGCAGGTGGTGCTGATGGGCCCCACCGGCGCGCCCACGGAAATCGGCCACAACGAGACGGTGGCGCTCGTGGGCGGCGGCCTGGGCAACGCGGTGCTCTTCTCCATCGCCCGCTCGCTCAAGGCGGCCGGCTGCCGCGTCGTCTACTTCGCCGGCTACCGGCAGAAGTCGGACTCCTTCAAGCAGGACGAGATTGAAGCCGGCACGGACCAGATTGTGTGGTCCGTGGACACGGGTGACACGATTGCGCCGCGGCGCCCGCAGGACTCGGCGTTCCGGGGCAACGTGGTGCAGGCCATGCTGGCCTATGCGGAGAACAAGCTGGGCCCGGCGCCCGTCATCTCCCTGGCGGAGGTGGACCGCATCATCGCCATCGGCTCGGACCGGATGATGCGCGCGGTGGCCGAGGCGCGGCACGGCGTGCTCCAGCCGCACCTCAAGCCCGGCCACGAGGCCATCGGCTCCATCAACTCGCCGATGCAGTGCATGATGAAGGAGATCTGCGCCCAGTGCCTCCAGCGGCACGTGGACCCGCTCACCGGCAAGGAGACGTGGGTGTTCTCCTGCTACAACCAGGACCAGCGGCTGGACCAGGTGGACTTCGTCAACCTCAACCAGCGCCTGCGCGGCAACACCGTCATGGAGAAGGTGGCGGACGTCTACCTGGCGCAGCTCCTCAAGAAGGCGCCGCACCTCAAGCGCGTCTGAGGCACGGCGCGCTTCCGGGCTCCGAGCCCCGGGTCTTCACCGGCGCGTGCCGGTGAAGACCCGCAGCATCTCCTGGTAGTTCTTCATCAGGTCGTCCTCGCGGGTGAGGACCACGTCCACGTTGGCGTCGCCGTAGTCGCGGCGCGCGTCGGCCAGCTTCTCGAAGGCCTCCACCTGGCGGCGCATGGAGGCCACCTGGGCCGCGAGCCCCTCCTGCTGCTCGGGAGGGAGCTTCGCCTGGAGCGCCTCCAGCTTCTTCAGCTCCTCCTCGTACTGGAGCGTGCGGCCGAGCTGCCGCTGGCTGATGACCGCCGTCACCACCTCGGCGATGCCGTTGACGTCGTTCTCGCTCAGCCCCGCCTGCTGCCGGGCCTCGGCCTCCGCCTTGGCCTTCGCCTCCACCACCTTCAGCCCCGCGCGCGCGGACGCCATGGCCTCCGGGGTGCCCGCGTCCACCAGCGCGCCCAGGCCGTGCAGCCCCTTGAGCAGCGAGCCGTACACGTCCAGCATGCGCCGCTGGTAGCCGACGTACGCGTCCAGCTTCTCCTTCGTCACGGTGTACGGACCGACCTCGGCCTCCCCTCCCGCCGGGGTGCCGTTGGCTGGCTCGGCTGCCTCCCCGGGTGCCGGGCGAGGTGCGGCCTCTTCCTTCTTACAAGCCGAGAAGGTCAGCAGTACCAACAGTCCCGACAGCACGGTGCGCATGCGTCTTCCTCCAGACGGGCCGGGGACACCGGGAACTTCCGCCACTTGCGCGGCGGCCGGTGACGCCCTTCTCTCTCTGGCACGACGGAGTTGTTCCGGCCACTGAACAATCGCCGCATTACCTTTGACCTACCCGGCCGCGCTCGTGTACGAACCGCGGTCCTGTCGAAAGCGGTGGAGGGACTTTGAGGATTTTCCTGGTTAGGCACGGCGATGCGGACGCAGAGATCCCCGAGGGTCTCGGCGACGAGGCGCGCGCGCTCACCGCGAAGGCCCGCGCCACGACGTCGCAGCACTTCGCGTCGCTGTCGGAGCGCATGGGCCCCGTGGGTCTCATCCTGACCAGCCCGCTGGTGCGCACGGTGCAGACGGCGCAGATTCTCTCCATCGAGACGAAGCACGAGGGTCTGCTCAAGGTGCACCGGTGCCTGCTGCCGGACATGCCCGTGGGCGCGGTGGAGCCGGTGCTGACCGAGCACTCGGACCAGAACCTCGTGCTCGTGGGGCATCAGCCCTCCATGGGGGCGCTGGCGGCCCACCTGCTGGGCATGCAGTCCTTCCCCAAGCCCGTCAACCCGGGCACCGTCATCGCGCTGGAGCGCACGGAGGGGGAGACGCCCCAGCTGAAGTTCCTGTTCTACGCGGCCCCTGGCCAGCAGGTGCTCGACGTCATCCAGTGAGGCCCGCGCGGCCATGATGGACGAAGCCCGCTACAACCAGCTCGCCACCGCCGCGTTCCGCCGCATCCTCGCCGCGGCGGACGCCATCGACCCGGACCTCCTCGAGGCCGAGAGCACGGGCGACATGGTGACGCTCACCGCCCGCTCCCGCGAGAAGTGCATCGTCAACACCCAGCGCGCCGTGCGGCAGATCTGGGTGGCGGGCCGGGGCCAGGGCATCCACTTCACGTACGACCCGGCCACCAGCGCCTGGAAGGACGACAAGGGCCGGGGCCTGGAGCTGCTCGCCTTCGTCGCGGACGTGGTGCACGACATCAGCGGCGTGGACTTCATCTATCCCGGCTGAGGCCTCCCGCCCGCCGGCTCCACCCTGTCGCCCCCGGCCGCCTGCGCGCGGCGCAGCGCCTCGCCCGCTTCCTTCAGCAGGCCTCCAAAGCTCACCTGGGCCCCGCCACCGGACGAAGGCGCCTTGCCCGCCGGCGGCTCGGACACGGCCACGCCCACGGACGCGCTCGTGCCCGCCAGCCCCCGCAGGGACTTCACCCGCTCGCGCAGGCGCTCGGCCACGACGAGGGCGCCCGAGCGCGGCGTGTGCGGGAGGAACACCACGAAGCGGCTGTCCGAGAAGGGCACCGCCACGTCGATGTCACGCACGCCCGCCACCAGCAGCCCCAGCGCCTCGGCCAGCACACCCGTGCGGGCGGCGGGGGCGAGCGGAGCGATGCGCTCGGTGTAGCGGTCCAGCTCCACCAGCAGCAGGGCGATGGGGTAGCGGTAGCGGCGGCTGCGCTTCACCTCCATCAGCATCAGCCGCTTGAGGAACTCGAAGTCCGGCGAGGACGACGGCGATGCGCCCACGGAGGGCAGGTCCGAGCGGGTGACGCGGCGGCCCTCCGGCTCCAGGAGGGTCAACGTGCCCGGCACGGGGGTGATGGCGAACCCCGACGCGCGCAGGGAGGCCGTCCCTCGAGAGGATGTCGACGCCACGCCCGTGCCGGCCTGGGCGTCCGGGCCCACGGCCTCGCCCGAGCCCTCCAGGGCAAAGGCCACGCGGGAGGCCGCCCCCGGAGGGGAGCCCTCCGACCTTCGCGCTTCGTCGCGCGAGGGCACGGAACCCGCGCCTGAAGCCCCGTCGGGCGTGGACTCCCCGAAGCTCAGCTCGTCTTCACTCGTGAGCACGAGCGTCGCGCCGGAAGCCTCGGCCGGAGCGGGGGCCGCCAGCCTCCGTGCCTCCTCGCGCTGCATCAGCAGCCCGACACAGGTCAGCACGTTGGCGCGCTTGAGGGGCCCCACCAGGCACCCGTCCGCGCCCGCCTCGACGGCGCGCTCGTCCGCGTGCTCCTCGGTGGGTGGGTACAGCAGCAGCACCGGGACGGAGAGCCCGTCCGCGCGGAGGGCGCGGCACAGCGCCTCTCCGTCCAGGGTGCCCGTCCCCGAGGCCAGCAGCACGGTGGGAGGACGCATCCGGGCGGCGCGCAGCGCTTCGTCCGCGCTGCCCACCGAGGAGACTTCGTGGCCGGCGCCCTCCAGGTAGCGGCGCAGAGCGCCCGCCACCGGCACGGAGGGCTCGGCCAGGAGCACGGAGGCCATCAGACCTCCATGACCTCCTTCTCCTTCTTCTTCACGATGTCGTCCACCTGGGCGATGCCCGCGTCGGTCTGCTTCTGCACCGTCTCGGTGATGCGCTTGTGGTCGTCCTCGGTGATCTTCTTGTCCTTGAGCTGGACCTTGAGCGCCTCGTTCGCGTCGCGGCGGACGTTGCGGATGGCGACCTTGTGGTCCTCACCCTTCGTCTTCACCTGCTTGGCGATGTCCTTGCGGCGCTCCTCGGTGAGCGGCGGGAAGGGCAGGCGAATCATCTCCCCGTCGTTCATCGGGTTGATGCCCAGGTTCGCCTCGCGCAGCGCCTTCTCGATCTCCTTGAGGACGCTCTTCTCCCACGGCTTGATGGTGATGAGCCGGGGCTCGGGCGCGTTGACGCTGGCCACGCCGGACAGCGGCGTGGGCGTGCCGTAGTAGTCCACCCGGATGCCATCCAGGATGGAGATGCTGGCGCGCCCGGTGCGCACCTTCGTCAGCTCCCTCTTGAGGTCCTCGAGCGACTTGTCGATGCGAGTCTTCAGTTCGGCGACGACGTCTCCACTCATTGCAGTCTCTCCTTGAGTGCTTGCCGGCGGGGAGCGCCCGGACGCTAGGCCCAGGCCGTCTCCGTCCCGCCCACCAGCGTACCAATCTCCCCGCCCCCGAGCACCGCGCGGCGGATGTTCCCACGCACCGTCAGGTCGAAGACGATGATGGGCAGCTTGTTGTCCATGCACAGCGAGATGGCCGTGGAGTCCATCACACTGAGGTTCTGCCGCAGCACGTCCATGTACGTCAGCGTCCGGTAGCGGCGCGCGGTGGGGTCCTTCTTCGGGTCCGCGTTGTAGATGCCATCCACCTTCGTCGCCTTCAGGATGACCTGCGCGTTGATTTCCATGGCGCGCAGCGAAGCGGCGGTGTCCGTCGTGAAGTACGGGTTGCCGGTGCCCGCGGCGAAGATGACGATGCGGCCCTTCTCCAGGTGACGCACCGCGCGCCGGCGGATGTAGGGCTCGGCAATCTGCTCCATCTTGATGGCGGACAGCACGCGCGTGTGGACGCCCTTCTTCTCCAGCGCGTCCTGCATGGCCATGGAGTTGATGCAGGTGGCCAGCATCCCCATGTAGTCCGCGCTCGCGCGGTCCATGCCCTCGGTGGCGCCCGCCACGCCGCGGAAGATGTTGCCTCCGCCGATGACGAGGGCCACCTCCACGCCGGCCTGCGCCACCTCGATGACCTCCTCGGCGATGGCCATCAGTGTGGGCGGATGGATGCCGTACTTGCCTTCGCCCATCAGGGCCTCGCCCGAGAGCTTGAGGAGAATGCGCTTGTAACGGAGGGGGCTCGTCGTGTCGGAGGACATGCGCGTCCGCTTCTATCCCCCGTCCCGCGACTGATCAACGCCCGAGTCGGACTGTCCAGCCCGCATCGTCCGCTGTCTGTCGCAAGGGAGGGGGGAGCCCGCAAGGACGAGGGCCGCGCCGCCCGGTCCCCCTTCCAGGGGAAGCCCGTGCGCGCGGCCCTCAGTTCCTTCAAGCAGCCCCTGAGGGGGCCCCTGGGAATTACGCCTGGCCCAGCGTCTTGGCGACCTCGGCGGCGAGGTCGTCCTTCTGCTTCTGGATGCCCTCACCCACCTCGTACCGGACGAAGCGGCGGACGGAGACCTTCTCGCCAATCTTCGCGGCGCGCTCGGTGATCATCTCACCGACCTTCTTCTTGTCGTCCTTCACCCAGAGCTGGTCCACGAGGCACACGCCCTCGTAGTACTTCTCCATCTTCCCGACGAGAATCTTGTCCAGCATCGCCTCGGGCTTGCCCTGCTGCTTGAGCAGGTCGCGCTGGATTTCCTTCTCCTTGTCGAGGTTGTCCGTGGGGACCTCCTCGCGGCGGACGTACTTGGGGCTGGCCGCGGCGATCTGCATGGCCACGTCCTTCACCAGCTCCTGGAAGTCCGGGTTGCGGGCGACGAAGTCCGTCTCGCAGTTGACCTCGACGATGACGCCGATGCGGCCACCGTGGAGGTAGGTGCCGATGAGGCCTTCGGCGGCCACGCGGCCTTCCTTGCCGGCCGCCTTGGCGATGCCCTTCTTGCGCAGCCACTCCTCGGCCTTCGCGAAGTCGCCGGCGCTCTCGGCGAGCGCCTTCTTGCAGTCCATCATGCCCGCGCCGGTCCGCTCGCGGAGCTCCTTCACCATCTGGGCGCTGACCTCGGCCATGTTCGTCTCCAGCCTCCGCCTCTCCATGGGCGCGAAGCGCCGGGCGGAGCATCAGGGTTGAAAAGGGGTACTGCGGTACACGGGAAACAGGGGCGGCCGGGTCGCTGCTGCGCCACCCGGCCGCCTTGAAACCAACGAGAGGAAGGGACGGCTACTCGGCCGCCGCCGGCTCCTCGCCGCCAGCCTCAGCAGCGCCCTCGGCGGCCGGCTGCTCGGCGGCGACGGGGGCGCCCTTCATCTCCACGAGGGGGCCACGGCGCTCGCCGCCGCGGTCACCGCCACGGTCACCACCCCGGCCACCGCGGTCGTCACGGCGGTCGCCACGGCGCGGGCCCCGGCGGTCGTCACGGCGGTCGCCGCGGTCGTCACGGCCCTCACGCTCCTCCTGCTCGTCGCGCTCGGCGGCGCCAGAGGCGCGGTAACGCGCGGCACCCTCGAGGCAGGCCTCGGCGATCTTCGAGGTGAAGAGCTTGATGGAGCGGATGGCGTCGTCGTTGCCCGGGATGACGAAGTCGATGCCGTCCGGGTCGCAGTTGGTGTCCACCAGGCCAATCACCGGGATGCCCAGGCGGCTCGCCTCGTGGATGGCGATGTGCTCCTTCTTCGGGTCGATGACGAAGACGCAGCGGGGCAGCTTCGACATCTCCTTCACGCCGCCCAGGTTCTTCTCCAGCTTCTCGCGCTCACGCTCGAGCTGGGCGACTTCCTTCTTCGGGAGCCGCTCGAAGGTGCCGTCCTCGGCCATCTTCTCCAGCGTCTTCAGGCGGTCGATGCCCTGCTTGATGGTCTTGAAGTTGGTCAGCGTGCCGCCCAGCCAGCGGCTGGTGACGAAGAACTGACCGGCGCGCGCGGCCTCCTCGCGGATGACGTCCTGCGCCTGCTTCTTGGTGCCGACGAACAGCACCGAGCCGCCCCGCGCCGTGATGTCCGCCACGAAGCGGAACGCGGAACGGGCCATCGTGACCGTCTTCTGCAGGTCGATGATGTAGATGCCGTTGCGGGCGCCGAAGATGTAGGGCTTCATCTTCGGGTTCCAGCGCTTCGTCTGGTGGCCGAAGTGAACACCGGCCTCCAGGAGCTGCCTCATCGTGATGCCGCTGGCGGCGGCCATCGCCTGGCCCTGAGTCTGCGTGTCCTGCGTCTCCATGTGATTCTCTCTCCGGTTGGTGATCCGCCACGCTCGCGAAGCCCGGTCGTGACGACCGTGAAGAGGAGCCCCTTCTCCAGAGGCCCATTCACGGAGGCACCGGCGACCGGCACGAGCGTGTGTGTAGTGGTTGCTGCCTTGCTACCAGGGCTCGACTGCTCCCCGACCCCATACCCAGGGGCCGGGGGTCCTTAACAGAACCCTTCCGGGCGGCGCAAGCTTCACTGCATCGTCCGTACCGTCCTGGACGGCCCGTGCCTGCCCGGTTGACCTCCAGCCCCCCCGCCCGTCTCCAGAAAGACGACCGGCGCGGTGGCCGCCCCGGGAAGGGAGCGCCAGCCGCGCCGGTGTCCTGCTGCCCTGGCCGGGCCGTGGCAGGAATCCCCGACTAGACGTTGGCCTCCGCGGCCCCATGGCACTTCTTGTACTTGCGGCCGCTGCCGCAGGGGCAGGGGTCGTTGCGGCCCACGGCGGGCTTGTCCGAGCGGGCGGCCTGGGGCCGGGCCGTGGCGGCGACCGAGGCCTCGTCCAGCTTGCCGTCCGCCGTGCCGCGTCCCTCCACCGCCTTCTTCTGCTGCTGGGCGAGCTGGCGCTGGATGCGGGCGGCTTCCTCCGCCGCGTTGGAGGCGGACCGGGGCTGCACGTGCATGAGCTGGGTGACGAACTGCGCCTTGATGGCGGAGAGCATCTGGATGAAGCCCTGGTAGCCCTCCTTCTTGTACTCCTGCTTCGGGTCCTTCTGGCCGTAGCCACGCAGGCCGATGCCCTGGCGCAGGTGGTCCATGGCGAGCAGGTGGTCCTTCCAGAGCCGGTCGATGGTCGCCAGGTAGTTGTACTGGAGGAAGCGCATGAAGTTCTCGCCGAACTCCTCCTCGCGCGCCTGGAAGACCTTCTCCGCCGCCTTGTAGATGTGCTCCTGCAGCTCCTCGCGGCTGCCCACGCCCTCGAAGCCCATCTCCAGGTTGAAGGTCTCCTTCACCCCGTTGGTGAGCGCCTCCATGTCCCAGCCGTCCACGCCCTTGGTGGGCGCGTACGTGTCCGTGAGGGACACGATGACGTCCTCCATGGAGTCCAGGATCAGCTCGCGGAAGTCCGCCCAGCTCACCGTCTGCTCGGAGCGCGACTTCACGCGCGTCTTCGGGTCCTCGGTGTACTCGATGAGCGGCACGCCCGCGCCGGCGGCCAGCACCTGGCGGCGCAGCTTGTAGATGGTGCGCCGCTGCTGGTTCATCACGTCGTCGTACTCGAGCAGGTTCTTGCGGATGTCGAAGTTGTGGCCTTCGACCCGCTTCTGGGCGCCTTCAATGGCACGCGACAGCCACACGTGCTCGATGACCTCGCCCTCCTCCATGCCCAGCCGCTCCATCAGGCCCTGGATGCGCTCGGACCCGAAGATGCGCATCAGGTCGTCCTCGAGCGACAGGAAGAAGCGGCTGGCGCCCGGGTCACCCTGGCGGCCGGCGCGGCCACGCAGCTGGTTGTCCACGCGGCGCGACTCGTGGCGCTCGGTGCCGATGATGAACAGGCCTCCGGCCGCCATCACCTCCTCGCGCTCCTTCTTCGTCTGCTCCTCCAGCTTCACCTTGGTGTCGGTGAGCTGCTTCTCCCAGTCCGCCAGCGCCTGCTGGTAGCCCGTCAGGTCGATGGGCTGCCCCTCCACGGCGGGCGTGGTGGGCGGCTCCGGCGGCGGGCCCATGGCCGCCTTGGCCAGGACCTCCGCGTTGCCGCCCAGGAGGATGTCCGTGCCGCGGCCGGCCATGTTGGTGGAGATGGTGACGGCGCCCTTGCGGCCCGCCTGCGCGACGATGTCCGCCTCGCGCTGGTGCTGCTTGGCGTTGAGGACGTTGTGGGGGATGCCGCGCTTCTTGAGGAAGCTGCCCACCACCTCGCTCTTCGCGATGGACACCGTGCCCACCAGCACCGGCTGCCCCTTCTGGTGCAGCTCGGCGATCTGCTCCGCCACCGCCTCGAACTTCTCGCGCTCCGTCTTGTAGACCACGTCCTGCTGGTCCTTGCGGATGTTGGCGCGGTTGGTGGGGATGACGCGCACGTCGAGGTTGTAGATCTTCGCGAACTCCTCCGCCTCGGTGTCCGCGGTGCCCGTCATGCCGGACAGCTTGGAGTACATGCGGAAGTAGTTCTGGAACGAGATGGTCGCCAGCGTCTGGTTCTCGTTCTCGATCTTCACGCCCTCCTTGGCCTCGATGGCCTGGTGGAGGCCGTCGGACCAGCGGCGCCCCGGCATCTGGCGGCCGGTGAACTCGTCGACGATGACGACCTCACCCTCCTTCACGACGTAGTCCTTGTCGCGCTTGTAGAGGGTGTGCGCGCGCAGGGCCTGCTCGACGTGGTGGAGCGTTTCAATCTCGCCCGGGTCGTACAGGTTGCCCACGCCCAGCCGCTTCTGGAGCTTCTCGATGCCGTCGTCGGTGAGCGACACGGAGCGGTGCTTCTCGTCCAGGGTGTAGTCCTGGTCCGGCACCATCCCGGGGATGACCTGGTCCACCCGGTAGTACTTGTCCGTGCTGTCCTCGGTGGGACCCGAGATGATGAGCGGCGTGCGGGCCTCGTCGATGAGGATGGAGTCCACCTCGTCGACGATGGCGTAGTTCAGCTCGCGCTGGACGTAGTCCTGCAGACGGAACTTCATGTTGTCGCGCAGGTAGTCGAAGCCGAACTCGTTGTTCTGCCCGTAGGTGATGTCCGAGCGGTACGCCTCCTGCCGCTGCTTGTCCGTCAGCTCGTGCAGGACGCAGCCGGTGGTCATGCCCAGGAACTTGTAGACGCGCCCCATCCACTCCGCGTCGCGGCGGGCGAGGTAGTCGTTCACCGTCACCACGTGCACGCCACGGCCGGACAGCGCGTTGAGGTACGTGGGCAGCGTCGCGGTCAGCGTCTTGCCTTCACCGGTGCGCATCTCCGCGATGCACCCCTCGTGGAGGAACATGCCGCCGATGAGCTGCACGTCGTAGTGGCGCTGCCCGATGACGCGGCGCGCCGCCTCGCGGGTGAGGGCGAAGGCCTCGAACAGCAGGTCGTCGAGCGACCGGCCGTTCTGGATCTCCTGCCGCATGCGGGCCGTCTCCGCCGCGAAGTCCTCGTCCTTGAGGGCCCGCATGCGGGTCTCGAGTTCGTTGACCCGGGCTACCTTCCCCTGGGACTTCTTGAGCTCGCGCTCATTCTTGGTCCCGATGAGTTTCTTCAGCGTCCATTCGATCATTCGGTCGACTCTCTCGCCGGAGAATCCTCGAAGGACGGCGGCGAGTGAAGGGAAATCCCAGGAGGTGTAAGGGAGAACCGGTTGAAAACCACGAGCGACCCCCGAAACTTCCACTCGGCCGGTCGCCGTACACGCAGCGGCTCACAGTAAAGCGGAACCGAGCACACGCAATGTCCCCCACACGAAATCAACGCCGCGGCCAGGGCCAACCTTCACCCGCAGGCAAATCCCGCCGCCCCGCCCGGCCGGGTCCGTCCGGGGGACGCCAGGGGCCTGCCCCCCGGGGCCCCCAGGGCACGGGCTCCCGAGGCGCCCAGGGTTCAGGCTCCCGCAGCCCCCAGCAGGGCCCGGGCTCCCGCAGCCCCCAGCAGGGCCCGGGCTCCCGCGGCCCCCAGCAGGGCCCGGGCTCCCGCGGCTCCCAGGGCCCGGGCGCCAACGTCGGGCCGCCTGCAAACGCCGCGGCGCCTGCCCCCCGGGTCCCACCCCGGGCCCGCGTCCCCGCCATGCCCGCACAAACGCTGGCCGCCCGGCCGGGGCACTGGCTGTGGACCTGCCGCGCGGGCTTCGAGCCCCACCTCTACGAGGAGCTGGAGTGGGCAGGTGCCCATCCCCGCCTGCTGGGCGAGGCGCTGGTGGAAAGCGAGGCCGTCACCGGACTGTCGCCCGCCTTCGCCCGGGCCGGCTACCGGGTGCTCGTCTCGCTGACGGCCAACACCCCTGACGCGGTGGCCGAGGCGGCGGCGAAGGTCGTGAGCTCGCTGCCGCGCGGAGCGCCCTGGGTGGTGCAGGCCTTCACGCCGGACACGCCGCGCGGCAACACGCTGACGGCGCCCGCGGAGGCGCTGGAAGCGGCGGTGCGCGCGCGACTCCCCGCGGAGCGTCTGGTGGACGACGCGCAGCGGGCACGCGATGCAGGCGCGGTGATGGTGGGGCTGTGCGTGGCGCCGGACGGGCTGACCGTGGTGGGCGCGGTGCCCGCTCGCGAGGCGCTGTCGCTGGCGGCAGGCGGGCGGCGGCGCATGAAGCGCGCGGGCGAGTCCCCCTCGCGGGCGGCCATGAAGCTGGAGGAGGCACTGGACGGGCTGGCCTTCGAGCCCGGGCGCGGGGACGTCTGCGTGGACCTGGGCGCGGCGCCTGGCGGGTGGACGCAGCGGCTGGTGGCGCGGGGGGCGCGGGTGGTGGCGGTGGACCCGGCGCGGCTGATGCCGGAGCTGGCCGCCAACAAGCGCGTGCAGCACGTGCAGGAGAGCGCCTTCGCCTACGCGCCCGAGGAGCCGGTGGACTGGCTCTTCTGCGACATGGCGTGGCGCCCGCTCGAGGTGGCGCAGCTGCTCGCCAAGTGGGGCCGGCGCAACTGGGCCCGCCACCTGGTGGCCAACATCAAGCTGCCGATGAAGGACAAGAACCCCATGCTGCTGCGCGTGCGCCAGACGCTGACGCAGGAGGGAGCCTGGGAGGGCCTCACCGTCCGGCAGCTCTACCATGACCGGGACGAGGTGACGGTGACGGCCCACCGCATGAAGTAAGGCGCCTGCGCCGCGACGCGGGACGCGCTACAGAAGGGGCGCGATGCCCTACCCGCTCGACGACGCCACCGCCACCGCCCTCATCGCCCTGAATCCGTGGGTGCTCCAGCGCCACCGGGACGCGCCCGTGCAGGCCGCCGTGGAGCTGCTCCTCCAGGCCGAGCAGGCCCGCCGCGGCCACCCGGACGCGAAGACGGGCGCGCTCCAGGTGCCCGCCCTCACCCAGGGCAACCTCCTCAAGGAGGAATACGACTTGTCCACCCACGCCCACCATGACGGGTGGCGCGTGGGCGCCGTCATCGCCGACGTGCAGGGGATGATTCACGTCAATGCCCGCTTCGGCTTTCCCACCGGGGACGCGGTGCTGCGCGCCACCGCCGAGTCCCTCGCCGCTCAGTACCCGGGCGCCAGGGTGCTGCGCCTGCACGCGGACTGCTTCGCCGCGCTGCTGGTGCCCACCTCACAGCTCACCGTGCGCGAGGATTTGGACGGCCCCACGAGGGAGCGGCTCGCGAGCGACGTGCGTCGCGTGCTGCCCGAGGCAACGCCCGACGCGGACGTCCCGGCGTGGACGGTGAGCCTGCTGGAGTTGACGGTGGACGCGCCCTCGCACTGGCAGGTGCTGGGGCCGCTGGTGTGGGCCGAGCTGGAGCGCACCCACGTCATGGTGCGAAGTGGACGCGCGAGCGGACTGCAGCGTCGGCGACTCCGGCTGGATGGGTTCGTCCCGGGGCCCGGCACGCCGTGAGCCCCTGGGCTCCAGCGCGAGCCCGAGGCTCCAGCGCCGGAGTGCCACTTCCCCCTCCAGCGCGAGCCCGAGGCTCCAGCGCTGGAGCGCAGCCCCTCGCTACTCCTCGAGGATGAACTTGCGCGGGTTCTGGGGAATCCCGTTGACGCGAACCTCGTAGTGCAGGTGCGGGCCGGTGGAGCGGCCGGTGTTGCCCACCGCCGCGATGAGCGCCCCGCGCTTCACCCGGTCGCCGGCCTTCACCAGCATCTTCGACAGGTGGCCGTAGCGCGTCTTGATGCCGTAGCCGTGGTCGATGACGAGCACGTTGCCGTACCCCCCCTCGAGGCCGGCGAAGACCACCGTGCCGTCCGACGGCGAATAGACTTCCTTGCCGTGCGGCGCCGCGATGTCGAGACCGGCGTGCATCACCCGGTCCGCGGTGTACGGGTCCAGGCGCTGGCCGAAGTCGCTCGTCACCCAACCGCGCGCGGGCCACACGGACGGCGTCGACGCGAGCATCGACTTCTGGTCCTGGAAGTACGCCTGCAGTTCCTGGAGGCTCTGCTCCTGGCGGGTGGCCTCCGCGCTCAGCTTGTCCAGCCGCCCCAGCAGCGCGTTGGGCGACACCGTGGTGGTGAGCTGGGTGAACTGGGTGTCGGTGGCCGGCGCCGTGGTGCCCGCCTCGGGCTCCGTCGGGCCCATGGCCAAGTTGCGCTGCGGGTCGGACAGGAGCGTAATCGCGCGCAGCTTCTGGTCGAACCGCTCCACCCGGTCCAGCGTGGAGCCGATGTGCTCGATGCGCTCGCGCACCGACTTGAGCTGCGAGCGGAGCGTCAGGTTCTCCTCGCGGAGGATGCGGTTCTCCGACGCGTCGGCGGCGACCTGGAAGTAGTGGACACTTGCCCCGGCCGCCAGTCCCACCACCAACATCAGCCCCATCCCCACCTGCATGAGGAAGGACCGCTGGATGGTGTACCGCTTCACCGGCGCGTCGTGGTCCGGGATCACCATCAGTGTGAAGGACTTTTTCGCCACGGGACCGCTCCCTGCTTTGCGTGGGACTTCAGGCGCGACAAGCTAAGTCGCTCGTTCTCGCGCAACACCTCCCCCAGCCAATCCCCAGCCTGCCTCCGTCGCCCAGCGGCATTTCGCCGCCGCTGGAAACGTTGGGGCAGATACCATTCTTACCTGAAGAGTATCAAGGTCAACAGACCCATGGGGAGGGTCGGCGGCCACTGCACGTCACAGCAGCCGACTCAAGCCTCCACGCGCACCACGATGACGGTGATGTTGTCGTCCCCGCCCCGCTCGTTCGCGAGGTCGACGAGACGCTTGGGCACTTCGTCCAGTGAGCGGGCCTTGGACACCACCTCGTGGATTTCACGGTCCTCGAGCATGTTGGCCAGGCCGTCCGAGCAGAGGAGGAAGACGTCCCCGGGCTCCGACACCAGCCCCATGACGTCCACCTGCACCTCCTCCTCGAAGCCGACGGAGCGGGTGATGATGTTCTTGTACCGGGAGTGCTTGGCCTCCTCGGGGGTAATCATCCCGGCCTTGATCTGCTCGTTGACCAGCGAGTGGTCCTCGGAGATCTGCTGGATGAGGTCCCCCCGGATGAGGTACGCGCGACTGTCGCCGACGTGGGCGAAGAAGGCGTGCTCGTCCCGGACCACCAGGGAGATGACGGTGGTGCCCATGCCGGACAGCCGCGCGTCCTCCTGGGCGGCGGTGAAGATGGCCAGGCAGGCCTTCTCTACCGCCGTGCGAAGGGACTCGGGGATGGGTGAGTCCTGCAGGTTGGGGACGGAGAGGAAGGGGTTGTCCTTCCCCTCTCGCGCCCGGCGCATCTCCTTGTCGATGGTCTCGACGGCGATGCGCGACGCGGTACCGCCACCCGCGTGACCGCCCATTCCGTCCGCCACGACATAGAGCTGCAGCTCATCATCAATAAGGAAGCTGTCCTCATTGTGATTGCGCTTGCGCCCGACGTCCGTCAGGCCTGCGGAGACAATTTTGAGGCGGGAGGCCGCGGTCTGCCCTGCGGTGCTGGACACAGGTGGGATGCTATGTGAGGCCCACGGATGGGGCAAGGACACGAATGCACCTGCCCCTCACTTGGTCCTACGCAGTGCGTCGGAGCCGACCCCGCGGGGTGCCTTCCGGGCCGGTCTCCCGGCTGCGGGCCCTCGGCGTCGGCGTCCCCAGGGCCCGGTTGGCGGAACGCACCAGGGCCTCGGCGGCCCCGAGCGCCTCGCGCGTCACCTCCACGCCGGACATCATCCGCGCCAGCTCGCGCGTGCGCTCCGTGCCGGCCTCCAGGACGGCCACCTCGGAGACGGTGCGCTCTCCCTTGAGGCTCTTGCGGATGAGCAGGTGCGCGTCCGCATAGGCGGCCACCTGCGGCAGGTGGGTGATGCAGAGCACCTGACGGTGGCTGCTCACCTCCTTGATCATCCGCCCCACGACGTCGGCAATCGCGCCGCTGACGCCCGCGTCCGCCTCGTCGAGGATGTACGAGCCGCAGCCGTCACTGTCGGCCAGTGCACGTTTGAGGGCCAAGAGCAGGCGGCTCGCCTCACCGCCGGAGGCCACCTTTGCCAGCGGGCGCGGCGGCTCGCCGGGGTTGGCGCTGAAGAAGAACTCCACCTCGTCCGCGCCGTCCGGCCGCAGCGTCTCGCCCGGCGTCACGCGCACCTCGAAGGCCGCCTTGCCCATGGCCAGCCCCCCCAGCCCCTCGCGGACCTGGGCGGAGAACGCCACCGCGCTCGCCGTGCGCTGACGCGACAGCGCCGCCGCGGCCTTGCGCGTCCGCTCCTCCACCCGGCGCCGCTCCGCCGCCAGCTCCTCGAGGATTTCCTTCCGGTTCTCCAGCGTGCCCAGCTCGGTCTCGAGCTCACCGCGCTTCTTGAGGAGACCGTCCAGGTGCGTGCCGTGCTTGCGGCACAGCCGCTTGAGCGCGTCCAGCCGCTCCTCCACGTCCGCCAGCCGCGAGGGGTCCGATTCCAGCCCCTCCACATAGCGGTTGAGCCGGCGCTGCGCCTCCTCCAATTCCGACAGGGCCGTGCTGAGCGACTGCGCAACCGGCGCCAGCGTGGCGTCCGTCTTCACCGCGTCGTGCACCAGCCCCAGCGCGCGGCCCACCGTCTCCACGGCGGACTGCTCCTCGCCGGAGACGAGCAGCTCGGCCTCGGACGCGTGCCGCTTGAGCTTCTCCGCGCTCCCCAGCCGCTTGCGCTCCGTGTCCAGCCGGGCGTCCTCGCCCGCCTCGGGGTCCAGGCGCGAAATCTCGTCGAGCTGGAAGCGCAGGAACTCGGCGCGCTCGCGCACCTTCGCCTCGTCACCGCCCAGCGCGTCCATGCGCGCGTCGACCTCGCGCAGGGCCGTGTACTCACCGAAGTAGGCCGCCAGCGGCTCATCCAGGGTGCCATAGCGGTCCAGCAGCACGCGGTGCAGGCCGGAGTCGAAGAGGCTGACGTGCTCGTGCTGGCCGGCGATGTCCACCGCGCCCCGCGTGAGCTTCGCCAGCATGCCCACCGTCACCAGGGCGCCGTTGACGTACACCTTGCCCCGGCCCGTCCGGCCGAGCACCCGGCGCACCAACACCTCCTCTCCCAGGTCCGGCAGGCCGAGCTCCTCCAGCCGGTGCCCCAAGGCCGGGGTACGGACGAAGACGCCCTCGACGGACGCCTCCTCGCAGCCGGCACGGATGACGTCCGCGTCGGCCCGCCCGCCCAGCAGCAGGCCCAGTGCATCCACGAGGATGGACTTGCCCGCACCTGTCTCACCCGTGAGGACGGTGAGGCCGGCTCCGAACGCCACCTCCACCTCCTCGATCACCGCCACGTTCGAAATCCGAAGACCCAGCAGCACGCGCGCCCTCCGTGGTCATACGACGGCACTGGTGACTGAACACCCTAGCAGGTACCTCTGACACTGCACAGGCGTTCGGGTCGTGCGCACGTCTGGCGCGCGGGTGGGAGAGGAGGCTCGTTGGAGCCCCCACCTCACAACCCCTCAGATTTCGGTGAACAGCTCCTGGATGTCCTGTTCGGTGAGCGTCCTGCCCAACTCGTCGCCGTCATTGCCGAGCACTCCGGCGGCCAGGTCGCGCTTGCGGCGCTGGAGCGCGAGGATCTTCTCCTCCACCGTCCCGCGGGTAATCAGCTTGTAGCTGATGACCGCGCGCGTCTGGCCGATGCGGTGCGTACGGTCCGTGGCCTGGTCCTCCACGGCGGGGTTCCACCACGGGTCGAAGTGGATGACGTAGTCCGCCGCGGTGAGGTTGAGGCCGGTGCCGCCCGCCTTCAGGGAGATGAAGAACAGCGGCGGCCCGTCGGGCTGGTTGTACTCGTCCACCTTGCCCATGCGGTCCTTGGTGCGACCGTCCAGGTAGAGGTAGCTCAGGCCCTTCTTGTCGGCCTCGTTCTTCAGCAGCTCCAGCATCTCCGTGAACTGGCTGAAGACGAGCGCGCGGTGGCCTTCCGCCACCAGGTCCTCCACCAATTGGAGGAACCGCTCCACCTTGGCGCTGGACGGCAGCAGCGTGCCGGGCGGCATCTTCAGGAGGCGCGGGTCGCAGCACACCTGCCGCAGGCGCATCAGCGCGGCGAGGATGGACACGCGGCTGCGCTTGAAGCCCACCTTCTCAATCGACTCGTGCACCTTGCGGCGGCTCTCCTCCAGCACCTCGCGGTAGAGGGCGGCCTGACCGGGCTCCATCTCGCACCAGGCGATGGACTCCGTCTTCGGCGGCAGGTCCTTGGCCACCTCCGTCTTCAGACGACGGAGGATGAAGGGCTGGATGCGGCGGCGCAGCCGGTCCTTCGCGATGGGGTCGTTGGCCACCTGGATGGGCTGCTCGTACCTGTCGCTGAAGCCATCCGCGCTGCCGAGGAAGCCCGGCATGAGGAAGTCGAAGATGCTCCACAGCTCCGACAGGCGGTTCTCCAGTGGCGTACCGGTGAGCGCCAGGCGCGTCTCGCTCGGCAGCGACTTGCACGCCTGCGCCGTGGCGCTGTCCGCGTTCTTGATGTTCTGCGCCTCGTCCAGGATGACGTAGCGGAAGCCCACCTGGGAGAGCTGGTCCAGGTCTCTACGCACCAGGGCGTACGAGGTGAGGACCAGGTCCATCCCCTTGAGGTCCTCCGCGCGCTCCTTGCGGTCCTGGCCGTGCCACACCATGACCTTGAGGCCCGGGGTGAAGCGCTCGGCCTCGCGCTCCCAGTTGGCGAGCACGCTGGTGGGAGCCACCACGAGCGACGGCTTGCGCCCCTCGTCGTTGGCCACCTTCTGCATGAGGCTCAGCGACTGAACAGTCTTTCCCAGACCCATGTCGTCCGCGAGGATGCCGGACAGGCCGTGGCGGCGCAGGAACCAGAGCCAGGACAGGCCCGCCTCCTGGTAGTGGCGCAGCGTGGCCTGCAGCCCTTCGGGCACGGCGACCTTCGGCACGCCGGCCGTCTCGCGCAGCTCCAGCATGGCCTGCCGCGCCTTGGCCTCCACCTCGGTGAACTCGCCCAGGTCCGCCAGCAGGTCCAGCGCGACGGCCTGGTGCAGCGGCAGTCGCGTGCGGGAGCGGCCCGGCATGGCGCCCGCCTCTTCCAGCAGGTCGGCCACGCGCTTGATTTCGGCGGGGTCCGCCTCCGCGAAGGAGCCGTCCTTCAGGGGGACGAACTTGCGGCCGGAGTCCAGCCACATGCGCACCGCACCCAGGTCCACCGCCTGGTCGTCGGTGACGAACTCCGCGTCCAGGTCGAACCACTGCACGCCGCTCATGCCCACGCGGATGCGCGGCTTGAGCTTGGGACGCAGGCGCACCTTGGGGGCCTGCACGCCGAAGCGCTCCCACTCGGCGGGGAGCGACGCCAGGCCGCGCGCCCAGAACTCCAGCGCGATGTCGGCGGTGGCGTCGAAGACGGAGCTCTGCGGCTCGAAGCGCAGGCCCAGGTCGAGCAGCAGCTTGCCGGCGGCGCGCTCCACCTCTTCGCGGCGGCGGTACAGCTTGCGGCTGTCCGCGCCCACGCCGCTGGCGTAGCCCAGGTGCGTGGCCGTGGGGGACACCGGCACGGTGGTCTGCCCGTAGCGGGCGGCGAGCTGCACCTTCACCTTCTCCGGGTTGCCCTCCAGCGTGAGCATGAAGCGCGGCTCCACCGACTCGTCCACGTCGATGTCGTCCGCCTTCAGCGCCATGCGGAAGCGCGGCAGGTGCGCGGCGAAGAAGGTCAGCACCCGGTCCAGCTGCCCGGCCGGGAACGACATGCTCGGCTCCAAGAGCCACTTGCGCAGCAGGCGGGGCGGGAAGTCCGGCTCCACCGCGTGGAGGTTCTGCGCCTGGATGACCCAGGTCTTCTTCCCCGACAGGAGGATGACGTCCTTGAGGGAGTAGCTGGCGCTGTCCGGGAAGAGCAGCTCGATGCGCGCGGTGGCGCCGTCCGGACGCGACTCCAGGCGGATCTGCGGGCGCACGGGGGTTTCCGTGTTGATGAGCTGCGTGCCCCGGTAGATGACGCGGCGGAAGCGCAGCAGCTCCAGCACCTCGCTCAGGTCCTCGTCGGAGAGGACGATGCGCGAGTCGTAGCGGTGCTCATGACGCGACAGCATCATGAAGACGCGCTCGTCCGCGGGCGCAATCCGGCCGCCCGTCTGGAGCAGGCGCTTGACGTGGATGGGGCCCTTGGTCTGCGCGTCCTGACGGCGCACGTCCACCACCCAGTGCCGTCCCCCGTTACCGGTGCTGGAGGGCGTCAGGCGGTAGAAGAATTCGTAATCCGGTTGCGAAGACAGACCGAGCCAGCTCTCCACCTTGGCGAGCGCCGGCAGGTTCACCGGGTCGATGCCCGGCGTGGAGACGGGCTCCACTTGAGGCTCGTCGTCGGCCGCGGCGACCTCGGGGGTCTCCACGGTGGGAGGAGCCACGGGCTCCGGCCGTGGAGGCGGCGGGCCGGGCGGACGGAAGCGCGCGGCGTAGATGAGCGCGGCGGCGACCACGTGCTTGCAGTGCGGCCCGTACACGTTCCAGGACTGGCAGGTGCAGGTGGACGTGGCCTTCCCGTCCCCCAGCTCCATGGCGACCTGGTAGCGCTCGCCGGTCGAGCCGGCGACCTGGGCGGTGATGCGGTTGCCTTCTCGCTGGAGGCCGAAGACGCGGCGTGTCTCCGCCACCTCCCGCCCCTTCTTGAAGGTGGTGGGTTGGACTTCAGCCTTCAGGGCCCGCAGCCACACGGTGTCCTGAGGGGGGAGGGCGTCTCGGATGTCGGCGGTGGATTGCACGGCTGGAAAGGCCCCAGGCTCAAATGGCCGCGGGGAACGCGCTGGACTACCACACCAACGGCGCTCACGCTCACGGGAAAAAACGATGCGTCCGCCAGCGGAACCCGCCCGCTGGCATCAGGCTGTGAGAGCATCAACCCGCGCCATGGCCCGGACCGTCCGCCCCCGCGTCTTCGTGACCCGCCAGCTCCCTGGAGAGGCCCTCGGCCGACTGGGCAGGCACGTGGAGCTGCGCGTCTGGGAGGAGGAACTGCCACCCTCCCGTGACGCGCTGCTGGCCGAGGCGGCGCTCGCCGAGGGGCTTGTCACCCTGCTGACAGACCCGGTGGACGCCCGCCTGCTCGCCGCCGCTCCCAGCCTGCGGGCGGTGAGCAACGTGGCCGTGGGCTACGACAACATCGACGTGCCGGCCTGTACCGCACGGCGGATTCCAGTGGGTCATACTCCTGGTGTGCTGACGGACACCACCGCGGACTTCGCCTTCGCCCTGTTGATGGGGCTGGCGCGCCGGGTGGCGGAGGCGGACGCCTTCGTCCGCGCGGGGAAGTGGCGGACGTGGAGCCCCACCCTGCTGCTGGGCACCGACATCCACGGGGCCACGCTGGGCATCGTCGGCCTGGGCGCCATCGGCGCGGCGGTGGCGCGGCGGGCGCGCGGCTTCGGCATGCGCGTGCTGTACGTGGGCCGCAACCCGAGGCCCGAGCTGGAGGCGGAACTGGGCGCGCGGCGCGTGGACAAGGCCACGCTGCTGGCGGAGTCGGACGTGGTGAGCCTGCACGTCCCGCTGTCGCCCGAGACGCGGCACTGGCTGGGGCGCGCGGAATTGGCGGCGATGAAGCCGGGAGCGCTGCTCGTCAACACCGCGCGCGGCGGCGTGGTGGACCAGGAGGCGCTCATCGAAGCGCTCCGGGACGGACGGCTGGGCGGCGCCGCGCTGGACGTCATGGACCCGGAGCCGCTGCCCGCGGCCAGCCCGCTGATGACCCTGCCCAACGTGCTGCTGGCGCCGCACATCGCCAGTGCCTCACATGCCACCCGGGGCCGCATGGCCTCCATGGCGGTGGACAACCTTCTGGCCGCGCTCGAGGGACGGCGGCCTCCTCACTGCGTCAATCCGGAGCTCTTCCCATGAACCTGCCCGCCACCAGCCTGACCGACACCACCCTCGTCGCCGACGTGAGCGCCATGCTGCGCGACGTGCCGAACTTCCCCAAGCCGGGCATCGTCTTCAAGGACATCACCCCCGTGCTGGCGGACCCGCGCCTCTTCGGCCGCGTCATCAACGCCATGGCCGCCCCTTTTCGCGGGCAGCACATCACCAAGGTGGTGGGCGTGGAGGCCCGTGGCTTCCTGCTGGGCGCGCCCATCGCCCTCGCGCTCCACGCGGGCTTCGTCCCCGCGCGCAAGCCGGGCAAGCTGCCCTACCGCTCCGTCGTGGAGAAGTACTCGCTGGAGTACGGCGCCGACGGGCTGGAGATGCACGAGGACGCCCTCCACAAGGGGGAGCGCGTGCTCGTGGTGGACGACGTGCTCGCCACCGGCGGCACGGCGGAGGCCACCGCGCGGCTCGTCCACAAGCTCGGCGGTGAGCTGGTGGGCTTCAGCTTCCTCATCCACCTCGCCTTCCTCGACGGCGTGAAGCGGCTCGGCCCCGACAAGGTGACGTCGCTGCTGTCGTTCTGAGGACACTGGCGGACGCCACAGCCCTCCGGGCACTTCGGGCGTCCGCGCCCTCCCCTGCCCGCCTGCTGCCGTGCGGGCCGGGCCTGAGCACCTCTGGAGGAACCACCGTTCCACGGAGGGGACGACCATGCCCGAGGTGCGCACCAGCGGCGACACTCGCATCCACTACGACGACGTGGGCCGGGGAGAACCCGCGCTGCTCTTCATCCCGGGCTGGAACACCACCCGGGACGCCTTCCGGGACCTGCTGCCCCGCTGCGCCGCGCGGCGCCGGGTGCTCTCCGTGGACCTGCGGGGCCATGGGCAGTCCGGGGGCGGAGGCACCGACTTCGACAGCGCCACCGTGCTCGACGACCTGCTCGCGGTGGTGGAGGCCAGCGGCGCGCGCCAGGTGGTGCCCGTGGCCCTGTCCCATGCGGGTTGGTGGGCGCTGGAATTGCGCCGCGAGCTGGGCGCCGAGCGCGTCCCGAAGCTGGTGCTGCTGGACTGGATTGTCTCCGAGCCACCCCTCGCCTTCACCGAGGCCCTCCGGGGGCTGATGTCCGAGCGGTGGATGAGCACCCGTGACGGGCTGCTGGACATGTGGGTGGCCGGCGTGGAGGACCCGAACATCATCCGCTACGCCCGCGAGGTCATGGGCGGCTTCGGCGAGGACATGTGGGCCCGCGCCGCGCGGGAGATTGCCTCCGCGTACGCCCGCGAGGGCTCGCCGCTGCGGGCCCTCTCCGGACTGAGCCCGACCACCCCGACGCTGCACCTGTACTCGCAGCCGGACTCGCACGACTACCTCGAGGCCCAGGTGGCCTTCGGCGCGCAGCACCCGTGGTTCCACGTGATGAAGCTGCCCGCCGTCAGCCACTTCCCCATGCTCGAGGTGCCCGACCTCGTGGCCGCGGGAATCGAGGCGCTCGTCTCCGCGCAGGAGACGTACATGAACACCGGCATCATCATGCCGGGCGCCGTGCCTGGCTGAGACTCATTCCCGGCGCCCCCACCTCGCCGCCCACCTGACCACCCGACGGCCCTGCTCCAGGCCGTCGGGTTGACGTTTTCACGGCCCCTGTTTATAAGTTGGTCACACAACCAACAAACAAGCCCGCCATGCCCCGTCCCTCCAACACCGAAGAGCGCCGCCAGCAGATTGTCGACGGGCTGCTGAAGGTCATGGCGGAGCGCGGCTACGAGCGCGCCTCCGTGGGCGAAATCGCGAAGGCGGCGGGGCTGAGCCCGGGGCTCGTGCACTACCACTTCAGCGACAAGCAGGAGATTCTGCTCACGCTGGTGGAGCAGCTCGCGTCGCGCGCCCGCATCCGGGTGACGACGCGGCTGGCGCGGGTGAAGGGCGACGACGCACGGGCGAAGGTGGATGCCTTCATCGACGCCTTCCTCGCCACGGGCGGGGACTCGGCCCCCTCCGCCGTGGCGAGCTGGGTCACCATCAGCGCGGAGGCCATCCGCCAGCCCGAGGTCCGCGCCGCCTACGACAAGGTGGTGAGCACGGACCTGGAGCACCTGGAGTTCCTCGTCGCCGCGGTGACGGGGAAGCGCCGCGCGCGCACCATCGCCGCGGGCCTCTTCGCCGCGGTGCAGGGCTACTTCGTGCTCTCCGCGAGCGCCCCGGACCTGGTGCCTCCGGGCTCCGCGGCGGTCACCGTGAAGCGCATGGCCGCGGGACTGCTGGACACGGTGGAAGCCCGGGAGGACGCATGAAGACGTCGACGAAGCTGGGGCTGCTCTCCAGCCTCTACCTGTCGCAGGGCCTGCCGTTCGGCTTCTTCACCCAGGCGCTGCCGGTGCTGCTGCGCAAGCAGGGCCTGTCGCTGCCCGCCATCGGCCTCGCCCACCTGCTGGCCCTGCCGTGGGCGCTCAAGTTCCTCTGGGCGCCGCCCATGGACCGCCACGGCTCCGCGAGGTGGGGACGGCGGCGCGGCTACATCCTCCCCTTGCAGGTCCTGTCCGCGGCGCTGCTCCTGTCGCTCGCGCTGCCCTCGGCGGGCCTGGACACCCACGTGCTGATGGCCGCGGTGCTGGGCGTGAATCTCCTGGCCGCCACGCAGGACGTGGCCACGGACGGGCTCGCGGTGGACCTGCTCGCGCCCGCCGAGCGCGGCTGGGGCAACGGCGTGCAGGTGGCCGCCTACCGCGTGGGCATGATTCTCGGCGGTGGACTGATGCTCGCCGTCTTCGACGCGGTGGGCTGGCGCCCCACGTTCCTCGCGCTGGGCGGCCTGCTGCTCGCCGCCACGGTGCCCATTGCCCTCTACCGCGAGCCCCCTTCCGAGCCTCCTCCCGCGCAGAGCCTCGGCCTGTCCTGGTGGCTGCGGCGGCCGGGCGCGACGGCGTGGCTCACGCTGCTCGTCGTCTACAAGGCGGGCGAGTCCCTGGCCACGGGCATGCTGCGCACGTTCCTCGTGGACTCGGGGCTGACGCTCACGGACATCGGCTGGATGCTCGGCGGCGTGGGCTTCACCGCGGGGCTGCTGGGCGCGCTCCTCGGCGGCGGCCTCGTGGTGCGGCTGGGCCGGCGCCGCGCGCTGCTCCTCTTCGGCGCCACCCAGGCCGGCGCGGTGCTGCTGTATGCCCTCGCCGCGCGCGGCCCCGCGTCCCTGTCCCTGCTCACCGCCGTCTGCGCGGTGGAGCACGTGGCGAGCGGCATGGCCACCGCCGCCGTCTTCACCGCGATGATGGACGCCTGCCGCCCCGAGCACGCCGCCACGGACTACACCGTGCAGGCCTCGCTGGTGGTGCTGGCCACCGGCGCCGCGGCCGCGGTGAGTGGCTTCAGCGCCGCCGCGCTCGGCTACTCCATGCACTTCGCCCTGTCCGCCGCCCTGTGCGTCGCCGGCACGCTCTACGCCGCCCTCACCTTCCATCCGCCCCCGGCGGTGTCGTCCGGGGCGGCGCCCGAGGTGTCGTCATGACCATCGCCGTCTACGCCGGCAGCTTCGACCCCGTCACCGCCGGGCACCTGTCCGTCGTCCGCCAGGCCGCGCGCCTCTTCGGTCACGTCGTCGTCGTGGTGGCCGTCAATCCCAACAAGCACTCCCTGCTGTCCGCCGACGAGCGCATGGCCCTGGTGCGCGAGGCCGTGCGGCTGCACCCCAACGTCACCGTGGCGCGCACGGAAGGCCTCATCGTGGACTTCGCGCGCGAGATTGGCGCCAGCGTGCTCCTGCGCGGGGTGCGCGGCGCCACCGATGCCCAGTTCGAGACGGAGCTGGCGCAGAACAACCGCGCCCTCGCACCGGAGCTGTCCACCCTCTTCCTTCCCGCCGAGGCGCACCTGGCCGAGGTGAGCAGCAGCGGACTGAAGGAGCGCGTCGCGCGCGGCGAGGACGTTTCCGCCTTCTGCCCGCCCGCCGTCGCGGCCAAGCTGAGAGAACGCCTCGCCCCCTCTGCCCGGAGCCAGCCATGAGCCTGTCCTTCGTCACCCTCGGCGTCGGTGACGCCTTCTCCGCCCTGCGCTACTCCTCGTGCATCGCCGTCGAGGCCGACGGACAGGTGCTGCTCGTGGACTGCCCGCACCCCATCCGGAAGATGATGCGCGAGGCCTCCGAGTCCTCCGGCGTGGCCCTGGACGCGGACCGCGTCAGCGCCGTGGCCCTCACCCACCTGCACGCCGACCACGCGTCGGGCCTGGAGGGCCTGGGCTACTTCTCCTTCTTCGTGCTGAAGAAGAAGCTGGAGGTGCTCGCCCACCCCGCCGTGGCGGACCGCCTCTGGGAGGGCCACCTCGCCGCCGGCATGGAGTGCCTCATCGAGCGCCACGGCGCCGCCCCCAATGAGAAGCACTTCGAGGACTACTACGAGCACACGCCGCTCTCCACCGAGTCCACCGTGCGGCACGGGCCATTCCTCATCGAGAGCCGCATGACGTACCACCACGTGCCCACCACCGCGCTGCGCATCCACGCGGGGGGCCGGTGCCTGGGCTACAGCGCGGACACCGCCTTCGACGAGGGCCTCATCGACTGGCTCTCGGAGGCGGACCTGATGATTCACGAGACGAACTACGGCGTGCACACGCCCTACGAGAAGCTCGCGGCGCTGCCCGCGGAGTTGCGCGCCCGGATGCGGCTCATCCACTACCCGGACGACTTCGACACCGGCGCGAGCGTCATCGAACCGCTCGCGCAGGGCCGCCGCTACCACGTGTGAGCAGGGGCGCCCTGGCTCCAGCATGAGCCGGGCGCCCTGCTCCACCGTCACGCGTTACTGCGAGAAGATGACCAGCGAGTAGGGGCCAAGGGCGATGTTGGCGCTGTTGGGCAGGCCATCCTTGGCGCTGCCGTTGGCGTTGGTGTCCACCGTCGCCGTGTTGCCGAAGTCGGACGAGTACCCGTTCCAGTCGCTGTTGAAGCGCGCGTACCAGAGGCCCCCGCGCGGGAAGCCGACGTTGTAGTTCTGGAACCAGGTGCCGCTGAAGTTGGCGACGATGACCACGTCATCGCCCGGGCCACCGTTCTCCCAGCGGTGGTAGGCAATCACCTTGCCGGTGTTGTTGACGTGGTAGACGTTCACGTTGCCGCCGCGCAGGCCGCGGGTGTTGTTGAACCAGTTGCGGCGCAGGCGGATCATGTCGCGGTACATCGTCTTGATGCCGCCGTAGGAGTTCAGCTTGTTCCAGTCCACCGGGTCGCCGTCGGAGAAGTAGCCGTCCTCCAGAATCTCCTGGCCCTGGAACATGAGGGGGATGCCGGGCGAGGTGAAGGCGATGCCCGCCGCCAGCGTGGAGCGCTTCTTCGCCGCCCAGCTGCCCGCCTGCCCCGGCCAGATCTCCTCCGGCACTCGGGCGTGGCCGTTGGCGACCTCGTCGTGGCTCTCCGTGTAGATGATGCGCGCGGTGTGCCGCCCGCTGAAGCCCTGGGTGATGGCGTTCTTCACCGCGTTCATGTCGCGGTTGCTGTCGTTCATCTCGATGACGGCCTGGCGGACCGGGTGCACGAACTCGCCCGCCCACTGCGCGTCGAAGCTGCCGCCACCCGAGTCGTCGGACGTGGAGTCATTGGTGATGGAGTCACCCGCGCCGAAGTCCTCGGCGATGCTGATCTTCCAGGGCTGCGTCGCGTTGATTTCGCGGTTGATGGAGCGGAACACCTTCCAGGCATCCGGAATGCCGTTGGCGTCATTGCCGTCCGAGGTGCGCATGAACTTGGTGGCGTCCCAGCGCAGGCCGTCGGCGCGGTAGGCGTTCGTCAGGCTCATCATCGAGTCGCGGATGTACGCACGGACCTCGGGGCGGCCGTAGTCCGGACGCGTGCTGCCCCACGGCGTGTTCTTGCGCCAGTCGTTGTAGAAGTACTCGCCACCCGAGCCCAGGCAGTCGCCGCTGAAGCACCACATGGGCAGGTCGCTCGGGCCGTAGTGGTTGTGCACCACGTCGAAGATGACGCCGATGCCGCGGTAGTGCGCCTCGTCCACGAAGCGCTTCATGTCGTTGGGGCTGCCGTACGCGCTCTCCGGCGCGAAGGGATAGGCCGCGTTGTAGCCCCAGGAGAAGTCACCGGCGAACTCGTACGGCGGCATGACTTCAATCATGTTGATGCCCAGGTCGCGCAGGTAGTCGAGCTTCGCAATCGCGCTGGTCCAGTTGCCCGGGCCGCCACCGGGCGAGTCGTAGAACGTACCGACGTGCATCTCGTAGATGACCATCTGGTTGAAGGCGGGGGTGCTGAACTGCTGCGAGTTCCAGAAGTACTCGCTCTGGTTGTAGATGATGCTCGCGCCGGATGAGTTCTCCTGCCACGCCGAGCGAGGGTCCGCGTGCTCCGCGTCGCCGCCCCATGCGTTGCGCGTGACGTACTTGTACTTGTGGCCCGGCCTCCCAGCGGCCACGTCACCGGACCAGTTGCCGTTCCAGGTGCCGTTGACGAACTCCTTGCTCAGCTCGAGGAGGCCCCAACTGCTGAAATCGCCCTTCACCCAGACCTTCTGCGCCAGGGGCGCCCAGGTGCGGAACGTGGTGCCGGCAATCGCGTTGTTCACCCAGTAGACGGAGGCGCCCATGCCGGGGCGCGTCGAAGCGGCGAGCTGCTGGACGACCTGCGCTGTCTCCGGACTGGAGCGCTGCTGCGTCTCGAGCGCCGGTTCGCCACAGCCCAGCAAGCCGGCCAGTAGCAGTGCACTCCACCTGATGCGGTCCCGCATGATGACGACCTCCCTTGGTTACCGGGCGTCCTAGCAATCGCCGTGAAGTCTCGGCAAATGCGGGAAGTCGCTTTCCTGTAACTTTCCACGATGACGCGCCGCATCAATCGTTGCCGTCACTTCACCGCGTTGCGCTTGTCTCGCACGCGGGGTGAAGGCGGGGGTGCTCGCGTTCGAAAGCCGACTGCGCTACTCCCGGCGGACTGCGCGGCGCCCGGGGGCGCCCCCTGGAGACGAGATGACCAAGACGACAGCGCCGGCCCGACGCGGGGCCATGCTCCTGCCGCTCGCGTTGGCCATGGTGCTGGCCGCGGGCCGTGCCTCGGGGGCGCAGCCCTCCGCGCCGGCCGCCCCTGCCTCGCGGAAGGTGACGCTGCTCCACCTGGCGGACGTGTACCAGGTGCAACCGGTGGAGGAGGGACGCCGGGGCGGGCTGGCGCGGGTGGCCACGCTGCGCAAGCAGGTGCTGAAGGAGACGCCGGACGTGCTGACGGTGCTGGGCGGCGACACGCTCTCTCCGTCCGTGGAGTCGCTCCTGGTGGTGGACGGCAAGGCGCTCAAGGGCCGGCAGATGATTGATGCGTGGAACGCGCTCGGCCTGGACTACGCGGTGCTGGGCAACCACGAGTTCGACTTCGGCGACGAGACGCTGCGCGAGCGCATCCAGGAGTCGCGCTTCACCTGGCTGGGCGCCAACGTGACGGACGCGAAGACGGGCGAGCTGTTCGCGGGCGTGAAGGCGTACGACGTGCGCGAGGTGGGCGGCATCAAGCTGGGCCTGTTCGGCGTGGTGGTGACCGAGACGAAGACGACCTCCAAGGCCGGGCCGGATACGAACTTCGGGGACTCCTGCGAGGCGTCGCGGGCCGCGGTGACGAAGCTGCGCGAGGCGGGCGCCAGCGTGGTGGTGGGGCTGACGCACCTGACGCTGGAGCAGGACCGCGCGCTCGCGAAGTGCGTGAAGGTGGATGCCATCCTCGGCGGGCATGACCACGTGGGCGCGGAGGACCGCACCACCGGGACGCCCATCTTCAAGGTGCCCGCGGACGCGGTGGAGCTGGGCCGGCTCACGCTGGACGTGGATGCGACGACGGGCGTGCTGCGCAAGGCCACGTGGAAGCGGATGCCCGTCACGCGCAAGGTGCCGGAGGACGCGGAGTTCAACGCGGCCATGAAGGCCTACGAGCCGCTCTTCGCCCGGCTCTCGGAGCGCGTGGGCCGCACGCCGGTGGCGCTGGAGGCGCGCGCCTCGGAGGTTCGCACGCGCGAGACGAACCTGGGCTCCTTCGTCGCGGATGCCTTCCGCGCGGCGTCCGGCGCGGACGTGGCCCTGGTGAATGGAGGCGCCCTGCGCGCGGACGCGGTGCTGCCGGCGGGCGTGGTGACGCGGCGCGAATTGCACGCCATCCTCCCGTACGAGGACGCGCTGGTGGTGGTGGAGGTGAAGGGGGCCACGCTGAAGGCGGCGTTGGAGAACGGCGTCAGCCTGAGCCGCGAGGACGCGAAGCCCGGCCGCTTCCTTCAGGTCTCCGGCCTGCGCTTCACGTACGACCCGGCCCGCCCCGCGGGAGCGCGCGTGGTGGACGTGAAGGTGGGCGGCAAGCCGCTGGACGCGGAAGGCACGTACCGGCTCGCCACGCTGAGCTTCCTCGCCAGCGGCAAGGACGGCTACGAGATGCTGAAGGGCCAGCCCACCACCCCCGCGATGAAGGACGGGCGCACCCCGCTGGACGTGCTGGCCGAGGCGTTCCGCACCGGCAGGCCCGCGCCGCGCGCAAAGGGAGATGGCCGGATTGCCCGCGTTGGCACAAGCACACCGACGAAGGACGCTCGCCGGCCGGCGCAGCCGGGCAAGTAGCGCTCAGCGTACCGTCCACCCGCGCCGCGCGTAGACGACGCGCCCCGCCAGCTCGCGCAGCGCGTCCGTGCTCTGGTTGAGGTTGCCCGCGCGGGGCAGCCAGCTCATCCGCCGCAGGGGCGTGGACGACGTGCGGATGTCCACCGGCAGCGTGTCCGGCCGCAGGCCCACCGCCGCGAAGCAGCCGGCCGCACGCGGCATGTGCGCGGCGCTCGTCACCAGGAGCAGCGTCTTCCACCCCTGCTCGCGGATGATGCGCTCGGACCCCACCGCGTTCTCCCGCGTGTTGCGGCTGCGGCCCTCAGTGAAGATGCGCTCCGAGGGAATGCCCCACGCCTGGAGCTGCTTCGACAGCACGTCCGCCTCCACCACCGCCTGGGGCCTCGGGTCCAGCGAGCCTCCGGAGATGAGCACCCTTCGCGCCCGCCCCTCGAGCAGGAGCTCGAAGCCGCGCAGCAGGCGCTCGGGGGCGGCGTTGTACTCGGGCCGACCGGAGCGCTCGGTGGCCACGGGGTCCAACCCGCCGCCCAGGACGATGACGGCGTCATACGTCACGTCGGGACGGAAGGTGGACACGGCGCCAGCCTCCGTCGCCCGCATCAGCGCCGACGACACCGGCTCCGTGGAGAAGGCGTAGAGCATCAGGAGCCCCAGCGCGGTGAGCAGCCTCGCCACGCGCACGCGCCTGCGCAGCAGCGCCCCGGCCAGCAGGAACAGCAGCGCCCAGGTCAGCGGCGCCAGGAAGAGGTCGAGCACCTTCGACAGGAAGAGGAACATCGTGGAGCGCTACCGCTGGCGGCTCTTCAACATGCCAGCAACGAACTTGAGAGCCTCGGAGGCCCCCGTTCCGGAGGGTTCCAGTTGCAGATAGCGCGAGTAGCTCTTCTCCGCCAACTCAATGTCTCCAAGACGGCTGCTCACCCGCCCCAACTCCAGATGACACCAATGCGAATACGGCTTCCAGCTCACACATTCCATGAACTGCTGCTGCGCCGCACGCAACTGATTGCGGCGAATCAAGTCCCGCCCTTGCTGCAAGGGCGTCCACTCACGAGACACGGAGGAATCCTCCGCTGATGCAGCACCATCCGAAGGCACTTGAACATCGTCGACGACGTCAACCGTCACTTCCAACCTTGCCGTCGTCTCAGCACCTTTCCTGCGAGGCATTGCAAATTCCATCTGCTGAACGCCAGACACCTCATACCGCCCCGCCTCAAGACCCTGCACCAACTTCCAGGCCTCCCTGCCAGACACCCGGCCCCCGGGTGGCGTGATCATGATCAACTCCCCCTTGTCCTCACCGAGGTTCCTGACCTCTACGACATAGCGCCGCTCTTCGAGGAGATTGCGAATCAGCGCCTGCGAACTCGGGAGAGCCTCCTGCGAGTGCAGCTCCGCGTCGACTCCCAGCGAGACAGTCTCCCTGGTGACTTCATCTCGAACGTTGATCACGACGAACTCAGATCCACCCAGCCCATCACCGGAGTTCTCCAGGAAGAAGAAATAGACCACCTCTGCGGGCGGCAAGGCGCTCGGCTTGTCGGTGAGAACCTGGGCGACCGAGGACTGAGGCAGGCCCACATCATCAGGCACCGCCATCAACAGGCGCTGTTCCATCAAATGATCTGGCACCTGATCGGATACGGGTAAGGCATTCCCCGTCCTGGCTATCCAGGCCGTGTAGGTGTGCTTGGGGTCGAGCACCATCCACCTCGCACGCGCCTTCGGTCGCGAAGGCTTCTTCCCCTCTTCCAAAAGCATCCGCGCGGGAAGCGAATCGGTCATCTGGAAAGGAATTTCGGGGCCTCCCAAAGGCAGCATGCCATCCGCCCCCGGGACGGTCGAAGTAGGAACCTGCAAGTTCAGTGGCTCCAATCTCGCATCCACCGACTCATCGAGTTCCGTCGCCGCCAAGGTGCGAACCCAGGACTTCGTTCCACTGGCCACCAGGACCAGTCGTTGCGGCCCGCTCGGCAACCCGGACTCCACCGTCAAGGGCGTCGTCCCCTTCACGACTCCATCAATGACGACATATGCACCCGCCGGACTGGAATTGATGACCACGCGCCACAATGCGGCCGGCCGCATGTCCTTCAACCAGAACACCCCTATCACGACCAGGCCGACCACTCCCATGCAGATGCCCAATACCCGCAGAGCGCTTGCACCTCCTCCCATGGATGCCGGAGCTGGGACGGAGCTGTTCAAGCGTGAGGAGTCCCCAGTGCCTCCTTCGTGGGGAGGCGTTTGCGGCAACGGCTCCGGCAACCTCTCTGCATCTCGCGGAACTGGCCGGAGAACTTCCGCTCCGGGCTGACCGCCCTGCCGTTGTTGTGTCAGCGGACTTGGAAGTACGGACTCCATCTCCCATCGCTGTCGGCGTGGCGTCTCGAGACCCGCACCTTCTCTGGGCATCGGGAGAGGAGCGACAGCCATTCTCTCGCGCCACGCCTCCACCTGACGCAGAAGCTCCGCCGGGACACGCATGACCCTGCCCACGGAGGCGAGCTCCGTCTGGAAGAGCCACCCCATCAGATGCTTGCGCGTCGTCGAGCGAAAGAGTGGAGCTTCCAGTCCCATCCAGTCGGACAATGCTTGCTGTAGCGCCTCCGCGGTCGAAAACCGGACCCTGAGGTCGACCGCCAGCGCCTGATGGACAATCTCGACCAGCCGCGAGTCCAGCTTCTCATTGACGGTGCCCAGAGGCTTGATGCGGCCCTCCACGATGCACTGCATGACCTCGAGCTCGTTACCCTCCGTCGGACGACGGCCGCAGAGCATCTGGTAGAGCACCACGCCCACCGCATAGACGTCCGAGCGAGCGTCCAGTGCATGGCCGCGTGCCTGCTCCGGAGAGAAATAGGGATATTTGCCCTTCACCACGCCCGCGTCCGTCTCCTGACGTCCGACCATTCGGGCCTTGGCGATACCAAAGTCGGAAATCTTCACCTCCCCCTCGTAGCTGATCAGCACGTTGTCAGGAGAGATGTCACGATGTACCAACCCCAGGGGGCGCCCCTGCTCGTCCGCACGCTCATGAGCGTGGTGCAGTCCACGGCACATCTCGATGGCAATCCCTACCGCGAGCGGAGCCGGAAGCGACGGCAGGCCCTGCATCCGAGCCGTCTTCAGGACTCGCGACAATGGCTGCCCGTCCACCAACTCCATCGCGAGGAAATACTCGCCATCCACCTGCCCGAAGTCGAAGACCTGAACGATGTTGCCGTGGCTGAGTCCGATGGAGATGCGCGCCTCGTTGAGGAACATGGCGGCAAACTCGGGGTCTTCCGCGTAGTGGGCCAGGACCCTCTTGATGACGACGAACTTGCTGACGCCAGGCGCCGCCGTGTACCGAGCGCGAAAAACGACAGCCATGCCACCGGTGCCAAGCCGCTCCAGCAATTCATACTTGCCGAAAAGGGTCGCGGAAGCCTCGCTCATGTCGAGGAGACTAACACCGCAAGTCCTTCCTTCGCAGGCACGTGCCCCTTCAGCGCTCTCCCCAGTGCAGCTTCTGCCGGAGGATGGAGAAGTAGGCCACCCTCGGGTTGCGCACCAGGTTGACGCGGTTGGGCGAGCGCACCACCTCGATGCAGTCTCCGCCTTGCAGCCCGTGGCCCGTCTGCCCATCCAACGTGAGGTACGTGTCCGCCGTCTCGCTGCGCAGCGTGACGCGGATGACCCGATCCGCCGGCACGACGATGGAGCGCTGGGTGAGCGCGTGCGAGCAGATGGGCGACAGCACCGTGCAGTCCACCGACGGGTGGACGATGGGCCCGCCCGCGGACAGCGAGTACGCCGTGGAGCCGGTGGGCGTGGCGAGGATGACGCCGTCCGCCTTGTACGTCGTAATCGGCACCCCATCGATGGACGTCTCGTGGTCGGCGATGCGCGCCAGCGCGCCCTTGTTGATGACCACGTCGTTGAGGATTTCATCCTCGATGAGGGTGCGCCCCCCGCGAATGAGCCGGCAGGTGAGCTTCATCCGCGAGTCCACCTGGAAGCGCCCCGTCAGCACCCCGTCCAGGGTGGTGAAGAGCTCCTCCACGGGCACTTCCGTCATGAAGCCGAGGCTGCCCAGGTTGACGCCGAGGATGGGCACCCCGCGGCCTCCCAGCATCCGGGCCGCGTAGATGAGCGTACCGTCCCCGCCCAGCACCACCACCAGGTCCGCCTGGGCCGCCAGCTCCCGGTCTTCCACCCGCGGCCAGCCCAGCACATGCGCCAGGGAGCGGTCCCCGAGGATGGTCAGCTGCGGGTAGCGCTCGCGGATTTGAGCCGCGAGCGCGGCCGCCTCGGGCTTGTCCTTCTTCGCGACGATTGCCAGGGTCTGCACACGTGTGGGTTCTAGTCCAGGCGGGCGCCCGGGCGCTCCCCCGAAATGCCGGGGTGCCCGCCCGCCGACACAGGCTTCGGCACACAGGCCCCCCGGTCGCTATTTTCAGGGCCCATGGACCTCTTCGAACATGCCGGCCAGAAGGACCAGGCCAGCCAGGCCCCCCTGGCCGAGCGCATGCGCCCCCGCTCGCTCTCCGAGTTCGTGGGCCAGGAGCACGTCACCGGCGAGGGCCGCTTCCTGCGCCGCGCGATTGAGGCGGACAAGGTGCCCAGCCTCATCCTCTGGGGCCCGCCCGGCACCGGCAAGACGACGCTGGCGCAAATCGTCGCCCGCTCCACCGGCGCCGCCTTCGAGTCGGTGTCCGCCGTCCTCTCCGGCGTGAAGGACATCCGCGAGACGGTGGCCCGCGCGCAGGACCGCTGGAAGCTGCACGGGAAGCGCACCTTCCTCTTCGTGGACGAAATCCACCGCTTCAACAAGGCCCAGCAGGACGCGCTCCTGCCCCACGTGGAGAAGGGCACGCTGACGCTCATCGGCGCCACCACGGAGAACCCCTCCTTCGAGGTCAACGCCGCGCTCCTGTCCCGCTGCCGCGTCGTCACCCTGCGCGGGCTGGAGGAGGACGAGTTGATTCCCCTGCTCCGCCGCGCCCTGGCGGACGAGCGCGGCCTGGGCGGGCGCGTGACGGTGGACGACGAGGCCCTGGACTTCCTCGCCAGCACGGCCGGCGGCGACGCGCGAAAGGCCCTCACCGCGCTGGAGGTGGCCGCGGCCCATGGTGGCACACACGTGGACCGACAGTCCGCGGAAGAGGCCCTGCAGCAGAAGATGCTGCTCTACGACAAGGGCGGCGAGGAGCACTACAACGTCATCAGCGCCTTCATCAAATCCATGCGCGGCAGCGACGTGGACGCGGCGCTGTACTGGATGGTGCGGATGCTGGAGGCGGGGGAAGACCCGGTCTTCCTCCTCCGGCGCATGGTCATCTTCGCCTCGGAGGACATCGGCAACGCGGACCCGCGCGCGCTGGGCGTGGCGGTGGACGCGCTCAACGCCTTCCAGCTCATGGGCCTGCCCGAGGGCACCCTGCCCATGACGCAGGCCGTGACGTACCTGGCGCTGGCCCCCAAGGCGAACACGGTGATTACCGCGTACATGGCCGCGCGCGAGGCCGTGAAGACGGAAGGCGCGCTGCCGGTGCCCATGCACCTGCGCAACGCGCCCACGAAGCTGATGAAGTCACTGGGGTACGGGGGCGGCTACAAGTACCCCCACAACTTCGAGGGCAACTACGTCCCCGAGGACTACCTGCCGGAGGCCCTGCGCGCCCGCCGCTTCTACACCCCCACGCGCAACGGCGAGGAGGCGGAGCTGGCGGACCGCTACGAGGCCATCCAACGCCAGCTCGCGGAGCGAAAGCCGCCCCGCGAGCCGGGTGAAGAGGGCTGACTCAGGAAGCGACTTCCAGGGCCTCGGCCTCGTCGGCCTTGGGCTGGCGCGGCTTCATGGAGCGGCCGGCCACCTCGTACTGCTTGAGCAGGCGGCGGAAGTTGGAGCGGTCCACACCCGCCGCGCGAGCGGCGCTGGAGACGTTCTGGTTGTTCTTCTCCAGCAGCGCGGAGAGGTAGCGGCGCTCGAAGGCGCGCATCGCCAGGCGCTTGGCCTGGGCGTACGGCAGGTGCGCCAGGCTGAACACCTCCACCGTCGAGTCGGCCTGCGGCGCGGCCTGGAAGCCGGGCGGCAGGTCCTCCACGTCGATGATGTCGTTGGCCGTCAGCACCACCGCGCGCTCGATGACGTTCTCCAGCTCGCGCACGTTGCCCGTCCACCGGTTGCAGGTGAGGGCCTCCATGGCGCGCGGGGAGATGCCCGTCACCTTCTTGTCCGCCTTGCCCGAGTACACCTTCAGGAAGTGGTGCGCGAGCAGCGGCACGTCCTCGGGGCGATCTCGCAGGGGCGGCAGATCAATGGTGATGACGTTCAGGCGGTAGAAGAGGTCCTCGCGGAACTTGCCCTGCTCCTTGGCGCGGGACAGGTCCACGTGGGTGGCGGCGATGACGCGCACGTCCACCTTGACGGGCTCGTTGGCGCCCACGCGCTTGACCTCGCCCTCCTGCAGCACGCGCAGCAGGCGGACCTGGGTGGCGGGAGGCACGTCGCCAATCTCGTCCAGGAAGATGGTGCCGCCGTCGGCTGCCTCGAAGAGGCCCTTCTTGTTGCCGGTGGCGCCGGTGAAGCTGCCCTTCACGTGGCCGAACAGCTCGCTCTCCAGCAGCGTCTCCGTGAGCGCCGAGCAGTTGACGGCGACGAAGGGCTTGTCCTTGCGCGAGCTGCGGTAGTGGATGGCGCGCGCCACCAATTCCTTGCCCGTGCCGCTCTCGCCCTGGATGAGGACGGTGGCCGTGGAGTGGCTCACCGTCTCCACCAGCTTGAAGACGGAGCGCATCTGCGTGGACTGGCCGATGAGGTCCTCGAACTGGCTGCGCGCGGTGAGCGCCTCCTCCAGCGCGCGGGTGCGGTCCTTGAGCGCCTTGCGCTCGGCCGCCTTGGCCACCGTGAGGCTCACCTCGTCGATGTTCTCGAAGGGCTTGGTGAGGTAGTCGTACGCGCCCGCCTTCACCGCCTCCACCGCCGTCTCCACGGTGGCGAAGGCCGTCATCATGATGACCTCCACGTCCGGGCGGTCCGCCTTGATTCCGCGGAGCAGGTCCATGCCGGACAGGTTGGGCATCTTGATGTCGAGGACGACCACGTCGATGGACGGGTCCTTGGCTGCCGTCAGGCCTTCCACCGCGTCGTCAATGGCCACCACCGGGTGGCCCTCGCGCTGGAGAATCTGCGTCACGGCCTTGAGGACGACCGAGTCATCATCAACGACGAGGACTTTGGCGCGCTTGACTGGAATCACGGCAACCTCTCGAGCTGCAGGGGGATGGGCAGGAAGACGGTGAAGCGGGAGCCCGCGTTGACCTGGGTGTCCACGTGGAAGCTGCCCCCGTGGTCCTGGACGATGCGGTAGGCGATGGACAGCCCCAGGCCGGTACCTTCACCGGGGGCCTTGGTCGTGAAGGAGGGCTCGAAGATGCGCGGCAGGTGGCGCTCTTCGATGCCGCTGCCGGTGTCGGCCACGGCGAAGTAGCAGCGGTCCCCCTCGCGGCCCGTCACCAGGGACAGGCGGCCTTCGGGAGCAGGCAGCGCCTGGAGGCCGTTCTGCAGCAGGTTGAGCACCACCTGCGCGAGCTGGCCGGGGTCGCCGTACACCTTGGGCAGCCCCTCCGTCAGCCCCAGCGACAGCTCCACCCGGGGCGTCGACTTGAGCTGCGCGCGGAAGAGCACCGCCGCGTCCTCCACGCACTTGGACAAGTCGAACAGCCGCCGGTCCTCCACGCGGCTGTGGCGGCTGAACTTGAGGAGGCTCTCGACAATCCGCTTGCAGCGCAGCGCGCTCTCTTCAATCAGCTTGAGCGACTCGAGGTCCGGCGCGGTGCGGCCCGCGTCGCGCGACATGAGCTGCGCGAAGGCGAGGATGCCGCCCAGCGGGTTGTTGATTTCGTGCGCCACACCGCCGGCGAGCTGGCCCACCGCGGCCATCTTCTCCGTCTCGATGAGGCGGCGCGTAATCGACTGCTCCTCGGTGACGTCCCGGTAGGTGCACACCACCCGGTCGTCGCCCGCCATCGGGTACGCGGACACCACGTAGGTGCGGCCGGACTGCTGCACCTCGCCGCGCGCGCCCTTGCCGCTCTCCACCGCCGCCGGCAGCGGGCAGCCCGTGCACGGCTCGTTGCGGCCGAAGAGGTAGCGGTAGCAGGCCGTCTCGGAGGGAATCTCTTCAATCTCGCGGCCGGCGACGCGGGCGTACGCGAGGTTGGCGCGGCGCACGGCGAAGTCGCGCGCGCGCACCACGCACAGCGGCGTCTCCATGCAGTCGAACGACAGCTCCCACTCGCGCTTGGCCTGGCTGAGCATGCGCGTGCGCTGGGCGACGCGCTCCTCCAGGTCCGCGTTGAGCAGCTTGAGCTCGGCGTTCTGCCCCTGCGTCATCTGGTGCAGCCGCTCGTTCTCCGTCTGGAGCGCGTACTGCTCGAAGGCGCTCTTCACCGTCAGCACCAGGTGGCTGTCGTTCCACGGCTTGGAGATGAAGCGGAAGATTTCCGAGCGGTTGATGGCCTCTTCAATCGCCTGCTGGTCCGCCTGGCCCGTCAGCATGATGCGCTGGGCGCGCGGCGCCTGCTGCTTCACCTGGGTGAGGAACTCCACCCCGTTCATCCCCGGCATCCGGAAGTCGGAGATGACGACCTCGGGGCGGAACTGCTCCAGCGTCCGCAGCCCCTGCTCGGCGTCCGTCGCCGTCTCGATGTCCCAGTCCCCCCGGCGCAGCACCCGGCGGATGGACTTGAGGATGTTCTCCTCGTCGTCCACCAGCAGCAGCCGCCCCCGGGGCGCTGCATCCTGCTTCGCGAGCTGTGCGGCTTGAGGACCCATGGATTCTTTCTGCCTCACGACAATTGCAATGGCCCTGCCAGAGGCCGTTGCACGGTAAACTCCTGGAATCACGAGATTTAACTCTCTCGTGACCCAAGAGTGCGTGAGTCAGAGTAGACCCTCCCCCACTAAACGGGTCAATATCTACCCAGAGTCTTTGACCCGGGTCCGCCGCCGGGCGACTAAGGGGGCGGAAACGGGGGGAGCTGGGCGTGCAGGCAGATGCGGTCTCTCCCCTCGTGCTTGGCCCGGTAGAGGGCCTCGTCGGCGGTGAGGAGGAGCTGCTCCGGGGAGAGGACGGAGCGGTGGGGGAAGCTGGAGACGCCGAGCGAGGCCGTCACGCGCAAGGTGCCCTCGGTGCCCAGGCGCAGGGCGCACAACTCGCGGCGCACGCGCTCCGCCACGGTGAGGGCCCCGGTGAGGTGGGTGCGAGGCAGCAGCACCGCGAACTCCTCCCCTCCGTAGCGGGCCACCAGGTCCGTCTCGCGCACGCCGCGCTGGAGCGCCGCGGCCACCTCGCGCAGCACCCCGTCTCCGGCTGTGTGGCCGAACTGGTCATTCACGTTCTTGAAGTGGTCCAGGTCCAGGAGGATGAGCGACAGCGCGTCGTCGTAGCGCTGGGCGCGGCGGAACTCCTCGCGCAGCCGCTCCTGGAAATGCCGGTGGTTGTGGACGCCCGTGAGGCCGTCCGTCGACGACAGCCGCTGCAGCTCGCCGACCTGCAAGGCGAGCGCCTCCATCCGGGCCTGCGTGGACAGGCACCGGTGCACCCGGGCGACCAATTCCTCGGGGTCCCATGGGTCAAGAACGACCTCAGCGCCCCTGCGGAGCGCCTCCAGCCAGAGGGTGCGCGGCTCCGGGGGGGCAAGCACCAGGACGGGCGTCCCCGGTCCACCTTCCGGAGGAATCAACCGGTCCAGGAGCGTGAGCAGCCCCGCGGCGTCCTCGCCCGGGCAGAGCACCACCAGGGCCGTACCCCGGGCCAGCCGGGGGACGTCCGGCCCGTGCGGTGTCAGCCGGAGCGCGAAGTCCTCCGGCCCCAGGGCTCGGGCCAGCCGGGGCAGCGTTGACTGCGAGTCATCCACCACGAGCAGGGTGTAGGGCCTGGAGGTCACAGTGTACCCGCAAATTGATACTCATACGGTATCACGACGGTAAGTCGGAGTGCGACCCCTCTCGTTGATTTGGCTGAGGTGCTCTGGTACCGAGCCCGTTCACTCCCGCACGTCTCTCCGTCGAGGTCCTTCGTGGGCAAGTACCCCAGTATCAGCCTCTTCTTTCCCGCATGGAACGAGGAGGACTACGTCGAGCGCGCCGTGAGTCGCGCCCTGGACGTACTTCCCAAGCTGACGGACGACTTCGAAATCATCATCGTCAACGACGCCTCCACGGACCGGACGCGCGAAATCTGCGAGGCGCTGGCGCAGAAGGTGCCCCAGTTGCGGGTCATCCACCACCCCGTGAATCTCAAGCTGGGCGGGGCGATGCGCACGGGGCTGGCGGCGTCGACGAAGGACATCGTCGTGTATTCGGACGTGGACCTGCCGTGGGACATGCGGGAGCTGGAGCGCTCGCTGCACCTGATGGAGTACCTGGAGGCGGACATGATCTGCGCCTTCCGGTTCGACCGCACGAGCGAGGGCCCCAAGCGCATCGTCTACTCGTTCGTCTACAACCTGCTCATCCGCGCGCTGTTCGACATCCAGATCAAGGACGTCAACTTCAGCTTCAAGGTGATGCACCGGCGGGTGCTGGAGTCCATGGAGCTGCACAGCCAGGGCTCGTTCATCGATGCCGAGCTGGTGGTGAAGGCCATCCGCAAGGGCTTCCGCGTGTTCCAGATGGGCGTGGACTACTTCCCGCGCACGCGCGGCATCTCCACGCTGGCCTCGCCTTCGGTCATCGTGAAGATGGTGAAGGAGCTGGTGCGGCTGTACCCGCAGACGCGCTCGCCGCAGCCTCCGGTGCAGCCGGTGCGGCTGCCGCCGTCGGTGCAGCAGCTCCACGCGGTGCCGCCCACGGGCCGCGCGGCGCGGGGCTGAGGACTTCGGACGTGGCGCGCTCCCTCACGCGCCTGGTGGTGAACGCGGACGACCTGGGGCTGCACCCCTCGCTGGACGCGGGCATCCTCCGGGCACACCGCGAAGGCATCGTCACCAGCGCCACCCTGCTGGCCATGGGCCCCACGGCGCCCGAGGCCGCCAATCACGCGCGGGAGCAGGGGCTGGCAGTGGGCCTGCACCTGGCGCTGTCCACCCGGCTGCCTCCGGCGGCGCCCGTGCATGCGGTGCCCTCGGTGGCGCCGGGCGGGCGGATGCGCGGGAGCTGGGCGGACTTCGCGAAGGCGTGGCTCGCCGGGGCCGTGCGGCGTGAAGAGGTGGAGGTGGAGCTGGCCGCGCAACTGAAGCGCGCGCGGGAGCTGGGCGTGGCGGTGGACCACCTGGACGGGCACCAGCACCTGCACCTGTTACCAGGGGTGCGCGGCGTGGTGGAGGCGCTGGCCGCGCGCGAGGGGCTGCCGCTGAGGTGGCCGGATGCGCTGCCGAGGACGCTGTGGCTGCGGGCACCGGGCCCCGCGCTGAAGGCGACGGTGCTGGCGGCGCTGGCGCGGGTACCGCCGTGGAGCACGCCAGGCGTGCGCCGGGTGAGCGCGGGCGGCGTGTTCGAGGCGGGCCGGCTGGATGAGCGCGCGCTGATGGACGCGCTGGATGCGCTGCCGGCGGGTGACTTCGAGATTGGCTGCCACCCCGGTGAAGGCGCGCCGCACGTGCCGGAGGACCCGGCGTGGCGCTATGGCTGGCAGGCGGAGCTGGACGCGCTCACGAGCCCGAGGGTGAAGGCCGTGCTGCGCGAGCGCGGCATCGAGCTGCACACCTACGGAAGCCTCGCCGCGGCCGCGTAGTCTCCCCTCCCCTACGGCAGCCACGCCTCCGCGACGTAGAGCACGTGCGGCGTGGTGTAGCCGCGGCCCAGGTCCACCACCTCGAGCACGCCGAAGCCCGCGTCCTTCAGCAACCGTGTCATCTCCGCGCGAGGCTTGAGCGCCATGCCGCCGCTGGCCTTCGTGCGCCCGAGCAGCGACACCATCACCCACTCCTGCAACAGCGCCTTGCGATGCTTCCAGGAGCCGTCGCCCTCCACTTCCTTCAGCAGGAAGCGCCCGCCGGGCTTGAGCAGCCCGTGCACGGTGCGCAGGAAGTCGGGCCACTTCGACTCGGGCAGCAGGTACAGCACGTCGCACACCACCGCCGCGTCGAAGTCCCCCGCCGTCTCGCTGGCGAACGTCTCCTCCACGGTGCCCTCCGCGAGCGTGACGTTGGGCAGCCCCACGAGCGCCTGCCGCGCCCACGCCACCTTGCGCGGGTCCGGGTCCACGCCCCGCACGATGCGGCGCGGGTCCGCCAGCGCCAGCAGCGCGGACAGCAACCCATGTCCACAGCCGATGTCCGCCACGGTGCCGCCGCCCGGAATCCGCGAGGCCACGGCCAAGAGCGGCGCGGACAACGCGCGCGCGTGGACGTGAAAGCGCTCAGCTGCGGGCAGCGAGGCGTAGAGGGAGAGGGCCTGCTCGAGGAGTGCGCTCATGAGATGTAATAATCGGCGCCAAAGGCCCACGAGAGAACGACCACGGAGATTGCGCCCACCGTGAGCGCGCCCCGCAGCAGCAGCGGCCGCTGGCGTAACAGCAGCGCGCCTGTGAGGAACACGGGGAACGAGGACAAGAGATACCGCCCCATACCCATGAAGTCTTTCGTGGACCACGCGGGCAGGCCGACAATCGCCAGCACGTAGACGGCGTAACCCCACCCCAGGAGCTTCCGCGTGGGCCACACCAGCGCCAGCGCGAGCAGCGTGAAGAAGGCATGCGCGGCCAGGCGGAACGCCTCACGCTTGTCCGTGGGATGGAGGATGACGCGCTCGAACCAGCTCACCTTCAGCCACGAGTGCCAGCCGGGCTGCTGGTCCCAACCGGGAGCGCCCTGCACCTTCACGAAGGCGAAGGGGTCTCCGAACTTGTGCCAGAGAAAGAGCATGTAGCAACCGAAGCCCAGCCCGGCGAGCACCGGGAGGAAGTCCACCGCGGTCCACTTCTCGCCGCGCGCGTGCTTCCACTCCAGCCGGCGCACCAGCAGGCCCACCACCACCGCGGGCGCCACCGGCCGCGCCGCCGTGGCCACCGCCGCCACCAGCACCGCCGGCAGCAGCAGCCCGCGCTCCAGCAACAGGAAGGCGGAAATCACCAGCAGGACGAACAGCGCGTCCGAGTACATGGCGCCGTAGAAATAGAAGGCGAACGGGTAGCAGGCCATCAAGAGGCCCGCTCGCAGCGCGGTGGCCTCGTCCGTGAACCGGCGCGCCCAGAGCGTGAAGAGAATCAGCGCCAGCGGGCCGCACAGCAGGGTGATGAGGACACCGGACTGGTACACGTCCGGCCCGAGCGTCTGCACGGCGCGGATGACCAGCGGATAGAGCGGGAAGAAGGCCACCGAGCTCTGCTGGCCCGGAGTGAACTGGTAGCCCTCCTGCGCAATGCGCATGTACCAGCTCGAGTCCCACGCCACCCAGCCCATGGTGACGTACTCGTCCACGCGGACGACGGGGTTCTGCTTGTTCTTGTGGAAGTAGCGATGAGCCCCCAGTCCGGCGGCGGCGCCGCACAGCACGACAGCGACGAGGGCGACGAGGGCGATGGTGCGGGACGCGGAGCGGGCCATGCGGCCGGCAGGCTTGGTCCAGAACGCCGCCCCGGTCAAGCCCGGGAGCCCGCGAAGACGCGGACTCCCGAGCCGGTGAAGCCTTCAGCGACGGTCAGCGCGGGTAGAACGTCTTGCCCGCCTTCACCATCTCCACGAGGTGCGGGGCGGGGGTGAAACGCTCCCCGAGCTTGTCGTGGTAGTGCTCCAGCTTGCGCAGCACCTCGGCGGGGCCGCGGCTGTCCACGTAGCGCAGCGGGCCGCCCAGGAACGGCGGGAAGCCCAGGCCGAAGATGGCGCCCACGTCGCCGTCGCGCGCGCTGCGGAGGATTCCCTCGCCCATGCAGCGCACGGCCTCGTTCACCATCTGCAGCACCAGCCGCTCCGCCATCTCCTCACGGTCGAAGGACTTGCGGTCCTTCCCATGCGGCAGCAGCGCGTAGATGGTCGGGTCCACCTCCTTCTTCTTCCCGTCCTCGTACAGGTAGAAGCCCTTCTGCGTCTTGCGGCCCAGGCGGCCGTCGGTGACGACGTTCTCCAGCGCCTTGGGTGCCGCCATGCGCTTGCCGAACGCGGCCTCCATGATGGGGCCCACCTTCTGCGCCACGTCGATGCCCACCTCGTCCAGGAGCGTAATCGGCCCACCGGGAAGCCGAAGTCCACGAGCGCCCTGTCCAGCTCCGCGATGTCCGCGCCCTCCGCCAGGAGGTACGCCGCCTCGTTCATGTACGGCGCGAGGATGCGCGAGGTGTAGAAGCCCGGCCCGTCGTTGACGACGATGACCGTCTTGCCCTGCTTGCGGCCCACCTCCACGCAGGTGGCCGTCACCCACTCGGCGGTGCCCGGGTGGGTGATGATCTCCAGCAGCGGCATCTTGTTCACCGGGCTGAAGTAGTGCATCCCGATGACCTGCGCCGGCCGGCGGCTGCCCTTCGCCAGGTCCGTAATCGGAATGCTGGAGGTGTTGGACGCGAAGATGCAGTGGTCTCCGGTGACGGCCTCCACCTCGGCGATGATGCGGTGCTTGAGCTTCAGGTCCTCGAACACCGCCTCGATGACGAGGTCCGCGGCCTTGAAGCCGCTGTAGTCCGTGCCCGCGGTGATGAGCGCCATCTTCGCCGCCGCCTCGCGCGGCGTCAGCGAGCGCTTCTTCGTGCGCTCATCCAGGATGGACTGCACCTGCTTCAGCGCGCGGCCCACGCCCGCGTCGTCCTTGTCCTTCACGCGCACGGGCACGCCCTGCAGCGCGCTGGCCACGTAGGCGATGCCGCCGCCCATGAGGCCGCCGCCCAGCACCGCCACCTTCTTCACCTCGCGCGGCTTCACGCTGGGGTTGGCGGTGCCGTTCTCCTTCTTCAGCGCCGTCGTCGCGAAGAAGATTTCCACCAGTCGCTTGGAGACGTCCGACACCACGAGCTCGCCGAACGCCTTCGCCTCGGCCTCCTGGCCCGCCTTGTGTCCGGACTCCAGGCCCGTGCGAATCACCTGGAGCGCCTTCTCCTGCGCCGGGTAGTGGCCGCGCGTCTTCTTCAGCAACTGCTTGCGCGCCTCGTCGAACACGAGCTTGCGGCCGAGCGGGTTGTCCTCCAGGGCGACTTCCGCCCACAGCTCCTTGTTGGCCAGTCCCTGGAAGAAGCCCGCCAGCCCCTTCGCCTTGCCGCCGGAGACCACGGACTTGAAGCCCTGGCCGCGCGTGCGCTCCACCTTCAGCGTGCCCTCGGCCAGCTCCTTCGCGCGCTGCACCGCGAGCTTGCGCAAGAGCGGCACCGGCACGACTTCATCCACCACGCCCAGCTTCTTCGCCTTGGAGGGCTTGAGGCTCTTGCCGGTGAGGATGAGGTCCAGCGCCGCCTGCACGCCGATGAGGGCGGGCAGCCGCTGGGTGCCGCCGGCGCCGGGAATCAGGCCCAGCTGCGTCTCCGGCAGCCCCAGCGACGTCTTGGGGCTGTCCGTGGCGATGCGGTAGTCACACGCCAGCGCCCACTCCAGGCCGCCGCCGAGACACGAGCCATGGATGGCCGCGACGACGGGCTTGGGGAAGGCGTCCAGCCGGTCGAAGCCCTCCTGGCCGTTGCGACTGATGGCGGTGGCCTCCTCCGCCGTCTTGAGGGTCTGCAGGAAATCAATCTTCGCCCCGGCGACGAAGTTGTCCTTCTTGCCGGAGATGAAGACCACGGCCTTCACCTCGGGTGCCCCCTCCGCGCGGGACATGAGGCGGGTGAAGGCCTCGCCCGTCTCGGGCGACAGCGTGTTCACGGGTGAGTCCGGCAGGTCATACGTGATGACGGCGACCCCGTCCTCCGCCTGGTAGTGGAAGCCCTGCTTCACCTCGAGTTCCTCAAGCTTGATGGCCATCACGCACGCTCCAGGACCACGGCGGCACCCAGGCCACCGGCGGCGCAGACGGTGCACAGCACCGTGTTCTTGTTCCGACGCTTCAGCTCGTTGAGGGCCTGGGTGACGATGCGCGCCCCCGTGGCCCCGAAGGGATGGCCGATGGCGATGGAGCCGCCCGTCACGTTGAGCCGCTCGCGGTCCACCTCACCCACCGGCGCGCTCCAGCCGGCCTTCTTCGCGAACTCCCTGGACGCCAGCGCCTGGAGGTTGCTCGCCACCTGCGCGGCGAACGCCTCGTGCATCTCCACCAGGTCGATGTCCGCCAGCGTGAGGCCCGCGCGCTTGAGGGCGGTGGGCACCGCGTACACGGGGCCCTGGAGGAGCTGGTCGCCCGGGTCCGTCGCGGCGTAGGCGTGCGCGCGCAGGTAGCCCAGCGGCTCATAGCCCAGGGCCTTCGCGCGCTCCTCGCTCATGAGCAGCAGCGCCGCGGCGCCGTCGGTGAGGGGCGAGGCGTTGCCGGCGGTAATCGTCCCGTACTTCCGGTCGAACACGGGCTTGAGCTGGCCGAGCGCCTCCACGCTGGTGTCGTCGCGAACGATGTTGTCCTTCGCGGCAATCTGCTCGTACTTCGGCGGCACGGCGACGTGCATGACCTCGTTGTCGAAGAGGCCGTCCTTCCACGCACGCGCGGCGTTGCGGTGCGAGTTGTAGGCGATGCGGTCCTGCTCCTCGCGGGAGATGCCGTTCTCCTTGGCCATCTTCTCCGCGCTCTCGCCCATCGTCAGGCCGGTGGAGTACTCGGCGATGGCGGGGGGCACGGGAATCAGGTCCTTGCCCTTGAGCTTCTGGAAGGGCTTGAGCTTCTCCGGCAGTGAGCGCCCCTTGGACGCGGCCACCAGCGCGTGGGCCAGCGGCCGGCTGGTGAAGATGGGGGCGTCCGACATGCACTCGGTGCCACCGGCGATGATGATGTCCGCCTCGCCCACGGCAATCGCGTTGGCGGCCGTCGTCATCGCCTGGATGGAGGTGGCGCAGGCGCGCGCCACGGTGAAGGCCTCAATCTTCTTCGGCAGTCCCGCGGCGATGACCACCTCGCGGGCAATGGACGGGGCCGTCAGCGTGGGGATGACCTGGCCGAAGACCACCTGGTCGATGGCGTTCGGGTCCAGCTCCGTCCGCTGGACGAGCTCCTGGACCACCATGCGGCCGAGGTCCAGCGCGGTGAGCCCGGAGAAGACCGAGCCCGCCTTCACGAACGGGGTCCGCAATCCGCGGACGATGGCCACCCTCGGGTGGCCCTTGCGCTTCTCGCTTGCCATGTGTGCCTCACCCTTCTGCGACGTCGAGTGAGGCGCATCTAACGGCCGACAATGCAGCGCGTCAATCGTCCATTGATTCTAGAGTCAACGGGTGAGCGGAAGGCGCTCCTGCCTGCCAGGTCGGATGCAGGGCGGGGAGGAGGGCCCCTCCATTCACTGCGTCGCGGGGCTTCCTGCCTCCTGCACACGGGACACGCGGAGCAGGAAGGTCTCCAGCGTTTGCAACACCTCCAATCGCCAGAGCGGTGACAGATCCGCGCGGGCGATGCGCTGTATCAGCGCCTCCGGAAAGGGGCCCTCTCCTGCCCCGGCGAACAGCTCGGTCAACACCGCACGCGGCTCGTAGCGGCCACGAATCCGCTCCTCGATTGACAACCTGCCCGGCAGAACCGCGCTCATGATGGCGTCGTCCCGGAAGAGCAGCACGGCCACGTTGGGAGGCACCAGGACCACCAGCCAGTCCTCCGGAGCACCGGCTTCACCCAGACGCCACTCCAGAAAGGCGCGCTGTTCCGCCAGAAGCCGCGGGCTCAGCGTCTCCGGACTGTTGATCATGGCCACAGGCTCGTGACGAAGGATGAGCAGCGTCCGCGCGGCCATGTGTGCCGACGTCCGGTTTTCCATCGGGTGCATCTGGATGACGCGCTCCCGCAGGACGGGGTGACACTGCACCAACCGCTCCAGGAGCGCGGACTCCAGCTTCCCCTCGGTCACGATGTACGTCCTCATGCCGTTTCCTCCTTACGAGAGCATCAGGTCTGCGAAGCCCTGCTCGATGGCGTGGCGCAGCTTGCGCTTCAGTCCCTCCCGGAGGGCTCCGCGCTCCATGGCCCAGGCAAGGTCCGTCCCATTCCACAACTGGACGTTCGGGGGCGGAAGCAGATGGGTCAGGCTGATGGCCGCATCTGATGCTTCGCCAAGCAGGAACACCGCACCCAAGGTCATCGTCGGGCGGCGAAGGAGCTGGGCCTTCATCTTGGCGATGACCGAGAAGTCGAGTGGCGTGCTCCAGGCCTTGGCCTCGACCAGGCACGCCAGCCCGTCGAAGTAGACCGCTCCGTCGATCTGCTCCAGCAACAGGCCGCCCCTGCGAACCTCGTAGGGCCAGGTCACCTCCGCACCTTCCAGCTGAAAGGCCCTCAGGATGAGGTACTCCAGCGCCTTTCCCGGAGGCCACCCTACCAGATTGTCTCCCGCATGGACAACCTGCCACATCCTCTGAATGCCCACAGCGTCGAGTGCCAGCATCCTTGCTCGGTACTCTGCCGCCTTCCCCGCCTCATCCATCCCGCCCCTCCGCCACGAACAGGCTGCCCGCAAGACTCCTACCTACCCGGCGGGTCTGACATGGATTGAACACGGGGTGATGGCGGGGGACCCTTCATCAAGCGGGCTTCGGCCAGCGCTTCGTCTTCACGTACTCGCGCGCAAGCTGGGGCTTGGGGTCCGGCGCGTCGAAGGGCTCCTCGACGATTTCATACAGACCGTTGTCGAACGGCCGGCCCGGCGCGGGCGCCTTCGGCACGAGCCGCTCCCGCGTCCCTTCCGCCGCGCGCGTCTTCGCGCGGAAGTGACAGTAGGGGTTGTTCCCCGGCCGGCCGAACAGCGCATGCGCCGTGAAGCTGCACCCCGCCATGCACGTCTCCGCGAAGGGGCACGTGCGGCAGAAGCCCCACAGGTCCTCCACCGTGCGCGTCCGCGTGAAGGCGAGCTGAGGCGTGTCCTTCCAGATGGTCTCCAGCGACTGCTCGCGCAGGTTGCCGCCCACGTAGTGCGCCGTCTGGAGCGAGGGGCAGCCCTTCACCGCGCCATTCGACTCGATGCCCATCACGTAGCGCCCCGCCTGACAGCCCCGCCAGTGGTCCCTCCCGCCCGCGTGCACCGAGCGCAGCAGCGCCTCCTCCGGCCCGAAGTAACCCAGGTTGTTGCCCGGCATCACCGTGATGCGGTCCTGCCGCGCCTGCTCCTTCAGCCGGGCGATGCGCGGCATCAGGTCCATCAAGTCCCACGGCTGCAGCAGCAGGTCCGGACGGTCCGCCGCGCGCCCGAGCGGCGCCGTAATCTGCACCTGCCACGCGCCAATGCCCTGCGCCCTCAAGTGCGCATAGAGCGCCTCCAGGTCTCCCTGGTTGAGCCGGTTGAGGTTGGTGTTGGCGGCGGTGCGCACGCCCACGGCCTTCAGATGCCCGAGGGCCGCGGTGGCGGAAGCGAAGCTGCCCCGGGCTGCGCGCATGATGTCGTGCGTGGGCTCCAGCCCGTCGATGCTCACCGAGGCCGCGTACAGGCCCGCGCGCGCCATCTCCGAGGCCAGCTCCGCGGTGACTCCGCGCCCGCCCGTCGTCAGGCCCGGACGAATTCCCGCGGCCTTCAACGCCTGGATGATGCGGAGGAACCCCGGGTGCAGGTACGCCTCCCCGCCGATGAGCACCACCTCCCGTGCGCGCATCGCCGCGAGCTGGGCCACCACCCCGAGCGCCTCCTCCGTGCCCAGCTCCCCCTCACGCGCGGTGCCGGCCCGAGAGCCACAGTGCGTGCAGGGCTGGTCGCACGCGAGGGTCAGCTCCCACACCACGTAGGCGGGGTGGTAGTCCGTGGGGCTCACGTCGATGCGCCGATTCACCATGCGCACGGAGCCTAATGGACGTGCCCCGGCGCGAGCACCCGCGACACCGCTGTCAGGTCCGTGCGGGAAGCGGTCCGCGAAGCACGGGTCCGTGCTCGGGACATCCGGCACTTACCTCGGGCACGAGCCCTGCAACGTCACCACCGTCCTCACACCCCACTCCGACAAGGATGCCCTCCGTGCCCGAGCTGTCCGGCTGTCCGTCCTGCCAGGGATTCAACCCGCCCACCGCCAAAGCGTGCCTGCACTGCCGCAACCCGCTCGACGGAGGGCCCACACGCCTGGCGCTGTCCTGGGTGGCCTCGCTGTGGACGCTCGCGGGGGCCAGCGCGGTCGGCCTCACGTTGATGGCCTGCTACGGCATGCCGCCGTGCGACGACGGCACGTTCGACTGCATCGAAGACCTGCCGCAGTGCGACCTGACGGATGGCGGCATGGATGCGGGCAGCCCGGACGGCGGAGGCATGAACTGCATTCCCGTGGATGCCGGCACCCAGAGTGATGCCGGCACCCTGGGTGATGCCGGCACCGGCGGCTGAGCCGCTACTTCCCCAGCGTCCCCTGCCTCAGTGCGACGCCGTGCTTGTGCACGGCGTCCACGAGGAACTTCGCCGAGTCCGGGTCCGTGGGCGGAAGGATGCCGTGGCCCAGGTTGAAGATGTGCCCCACGGGCCCGGCGCGCTGGAGGATGTCCCTCACGCGCCCATCCAGCTCCTCGCGCGGCAGGAACAGGTGCAGCGGGTCCAGGTTGCCCTGCACCGCCACGTCCGGGCCCAGCACCTTGCGGCCCTCGTCCATGGGCATCGTCCAGTCCAGCCCCACCACGTCCGCGCCCGTGCTCTTCAAGAGCGGCAGGTGCGTGGACATGCCGACGCCGAACACGATGACGGGCACGCCCGTCGCCTTCAGCTCGGACACCATCCGCTTCAGGTACGGGATGCAGAAGCGCTCGTAGTCCCACGGCGACAGCTCGCCGCCCCACGAGTCGAAAATCTGGACGATGCTCGCGCCCGCCTCGACCTGCATCTTGAGGTACGGAATCAGCGTGTCCGTGAGCTTCCCGAAGAGGCGGTGCGCCAGCTCGGGCTGCTCGAACATCAGCCGCTTGATGAGGATGTAGCTCTTCGAGCCGCCGCCCTCGACCATGTACGCGGCCAGCGTGAAGGGCGCGCCCGCGAAGCCGATGACGGGCACCGAGTCATTCAGCGCCGTGCGCGTGCGGCGGATGGCCTCGGCCACGAAGCCCGTGCCCTGCACCGGGTCCGGCACGCCGAGCTTGTCGATGTCCGCCGCGGTGCGCACCGGGGTGGGGAAGTGCGGCCCCTTGTCGCCCAGCTCCAACGTAATCCCCATGGCCTCCACGGGGATGAGGATGTCCGAGAAGATGATGGCCGCATCCACGCCCAGGCGTGTCACCGGCTGCACCGTCACCTCGGCCGCCAGGTCCGGGTGCTTGCAGAGGTCCAGGAAGGCGATGTTGCCGCGGATGGCCCGGTACTCGGGCAGGTAGCGGCCGGCCTGGCGCATCAGCCACACGGGCGTCGTGTCGGTGGGCTGGCGGCGCGCCGCGCGGAGGAGTCGGTCGTTCACTTCAGGCCTCGGTGTCGGCCCCGCTCATGGCGAGGGGGCAAGTGGAGGATGTCCTTCAGCGTTTGCCCCACGCCAGACTCAGGCGCAGGGGCTCGCGGCCTTCGGGCACGTACAACAGGCGGTTGTCCCCGCCTTCCCAGTCGAACTTCCCCGGGGTGCCGTCGCGCACGAGCTTGTACTCGAAGACGGCGCCCACGGGCAGCGACAGCTTGAATCCGCCCGATTCCGGACGCAGCGAGCGCTCCGGCTTCCAGCCACCCAGCTCCGGTCCACTGCCCACCAGTCGCGCGGCCGCGTCGTCCACCATCAACTCCACCGTGCGCCGCTCGCCCTGCCCCCGCCACCGCGTACGGGCCTGCGTCACCAGCGCGCCGAATCCGCCGGCCTCGCTCGGCTTGAGCCGGAAGAGCGTCACCGGGCCGGGCAGCACGGGAATGGAAACGGTGCCCGGAAACGGGGTGCCCGCGAACAGCTCGGAGACGCGTGCTCCCGCGAGCCCCGCCGGAAGCGCCACGTCCACAAGCCCCCTGCCCCGATTCACGGCAATCACCACGGCCTCGTCCGGCGTCACGCGGGCGTAGGCAAAGAGGTCCTCCCGGGCGGCGAGCACGAGCGTCTCGCCACCCTGGAGGGCCTCACTGCCCCGCCGCAGCTCCAGCAGCTTCGAAATCCAGCCGCGCAGCGGATGGTCCTCCGTGAAGCGCATGTCCCCGCGATTCTCCGGCTCCTTCTTCCCCGCCAGCCCCTCCTCCGTCCCGTACGTGAGCGCCGGCACCCCGCGCGCGGTGAGCTGCACCGCCAGGGCCCGCTTCACCCGCTCCACGTCCCCGCCGCACTCGCTCATCACCCGGGGCAAATCGTGATTGTCCACCAGCGTCACCAACGAGCCCGGCGCCGGGTACAGCCTGTCATTGGACAGCACCGCGCCCAGGTGAGAGGGCGACCTGTCACGGCAGAAGACGTCCACCAGCGCGAAGGCCAGCGGGAAGTCGAACATCGTCCCGAAGTGGCCCTTCGTCATCGTGTCCGCCAGCAGCACCGGGTCCCCGTCCAGCATCTCCCCCAGCAGCAGGAAGTCCTTCCCCGCGTGGGCCCGCAGGTCGTCGTTGTAGCGGGCCCAGAACTTCAGCGGCATGTGCTTCACCGCGTCCAGCCGGAAGCCCGCGGGCTTCACCGCGTCCACCCACCGCTCCGAGTGCGACAGCAGATGCTCGTAGACCTCGTCCTTCTCCACCGCCAGGTCCGGCAGCCCGTGCACGTCGCGCATCACCAACTCGCGCGTGTCGTTCCAGTTGTCGATGGGGCCCAGGCCGTGGAACCACTGGGGCTTCTCGCGCACCAGCTTCGTCTCGGGGCCCACGTGGTTGAGCACCACGTCCAGCACCAGCCGCATGTCCCGGCGGCGCAACTCCTCCGACAGCTTCGCCAGCAGCGCCTCGTCACCGAAGCGCGGCTCCACCTTCCCGAAGTCCTCTACCCAGTAACCGTGGAAGGCGCCGTACCCGTAGAACTTCTCCGTCCGCATCTGGAAGACGGGTGAAAGCCACACCGTGCGGACACCGAGCTGCTTCAGCCCGTCCAACCGCGAGATGACACCCTGCAGGTCGCCCCCATGGAACGCCTGCGCATCCTTCAGGTCCACCTTCCCGTCATTGCGCGCGTCGCCATTGGCGAAGCGGTCCACCATCACGAAGTAGATGGCGTCCCCCGCGGGCGGCACCCACGACGTGCCGCCGTCCGCCGCACCATCCTCCGGTGGCTTGGGAGGCCGGGACGGCGTGCTCGTCCCGGGCTCGATGCCCTCGCCGGCCGGCGCGCTCAGGCCGGGCACCACGGACGGGCCCCCGTCCGTCACGGGCACCGAGAGGGGCGACGCGAGGAACGAGTCGAACAGGCCCGCGGCCTGCCCCGCAATCTGACGCGACACCTCCAGTTGCGCGTCGTTCTCCCGCTGCTGGTCGTACTGGAGCGCGGCGGAGTAGTCCTGGCTGACGCTCGTGGGCTCCAGCGTGGATTCGGCGCGCCCCGCCGTCGTGCGGACGTAGACCTCCCACGAGAAGCGCCCGCTCACCTCGCCGAAGAAGGAGACGCGCGTCTCCACCAGCAGGTACAGCGGCGCGTTCGGCGCATGGGCCTTCAGCATGGCGTAGCGGCGCTGTGACTCCGACACCCTCGCGAACTCGGCCGCGTACTGCTCGTACGGCACCTCCTGCACCTGGAGGTTGCGCTTCGCCAGCGCCTCCGCCACGCGCTGCTTCACGCCCTGCGGCACGTCCGCCACGACGCCGCGCTTGAGCTTGTCGTCGCGCACGTAGGCCACCGCCACCACCGTGCCGTTGGGCGCCAGCACGGGCGCGGTGGACTGCTTCAGCAGACATCCCGCCGCGCCCACCGCGAGGAAGAGGGCCGCCAGGGCCCACCGCTGTCTCAGAACCATCCTTCGGCCTCGATGGCGACCACCGAGTGCCAGTGGCGCTCGGGGCCGACGTACAGGTTGTACTGGTCCAGGCTATCCACGAAGGAGTTGCCGAACGCCGCGTGCTGCGAGGAGTACTGGATGCCGTAGAGCAGGCGCAGGCTGGGGCGCGCGTAGATGCCCCTGCCCGTGGGGTTGAGCACCACGCCCACCTTGCCCTGCCACGTGTCGCGCGTGTCGCTGTCGCCGAACTCCAGCCCGCGCGCGTCCGGCATGCCACCCGTGTTGGTGAACACCGAGTCCACGTGGTTGCGGAAGAGGTTGCCGTTCTCGCTCTTCTCCCGGGCGATGCTCGTCTCCGCCAGCAGGTGGACCCGCTCGGTGAGGAAGTACTGGAGCCGCAGCACCGTGGAGGCCACGAAGCGGTCGTCCTCCCCCGGCTTGATGGCGTTGTCCTTGTTGAAGGCGTAGCCCACCCAGACGCCCCAGAGCGCCTCCAGCTTGTCGGGGATGATCTTGATGTACGCCTCGTTGCCGAGGTTCGCCTCGTAGCGCTGGTCCGTCTGGTCCGCGATGTAGACCGTCCAATCGCGGCCCCGGTAGTTCTCCGTGTACGACTGGTCCGGGTGCTTGCGCTCGAAGGTGACGTAGAAGTTGTCCCAGATGAGCGGGCCCCAGTTGCCGAAGCCCAGGTAGCCGGCGGCCATATAGGACACCGCGCTGCGCGGCTTCAGGTCGGGCACCAGGTCCTCCAGGCCGGGGTTGGCCTCGAAGTAGCGCTGCACCACCTGGCGGCGGACGTAGTCCTCGTAGTTGATGCCGGGCGACGCGTAGAGCGCGTTGCGGTTGCCGCGCACGGAGGGCTCGTAGCCCAACTGCCCGCGCACGCCGGCCTCCAGGTGCCCCGGAATCAGCCGGTAGCGGAAGTGCGCGGCGCCGGTGAGCACGGTGTTGTACTTCTGCGGCCGCAGCGAGTAGCCGCTGTCACCCACGGCCAGGAGCACGTCGTAACGGTCACCCTGGTACGTGCCGGACAGGCCCACCGTGTTGTAGAGCAGCGTGCCGGGCCGCTGGTCGTAGATGTGCAGGTCGTTCCAGCGGTTCTCCAGCGTGCCCAGCTGCCACGTCACCCTGTCGAGCAGGATGTTGCCGGCGCGCACGAAGAGGTAGTCCGCACGGAAGTTGACGAACGAGCCGTTGCCCGGGTCCGCCGAGCGGATGGAGGTGCCGGAGAAGCGCGTGTGCACCTCCGCCCAGACCTCGTCGGAGCCCGGCGTGGCCTGGAGCACGTCCAGCTTCAGGTTGAGCTCGGCGTAGGGGCTCTCGTTGAGGAGCCGGCCGTAGAGCCAGTAGTAGCCCAGCTGGCCGGAGCCACCCGAGAAGTCCGGGCGGGTCATGATGCGGAAGTAACCCGCGGCCCCGAAACGGTCTCGGGGAGCGTCGGCCAGGGCCAGGAGCGGGCTGAGGAGAAGCAGCAGGAATGCGCCGAGGCGCGCGGGCGGGACTCGCATGGGCGAGCCCCGCTTATAGCGCACCTCTGGCTGCCTGCCCTACTCCGCGCGCAGGACGACGATGGTGCGCTCCGGGACGCCGTACGTCGTGCCCGTCACGGGTGACGGCGCGTTCAGCCACGAGTTGCCCGTGGCGCGGCTGCTCAGTCCCGTGGCCGTGAGGTACTCGGGGCTGTCGAAGTAGGCCTGCGTGTCGATGAGCCGCTTCCACGTCCGGCCCGGCACCTGCGGCAGGGTGAACTCCACCGCGCGGGGCTCCATGTTGATGAGCACCACCAGCTCCGGCCCGAAGGATACGTCGTAGTAGTGGATCATCAGCTGCTTGCTGTCCCAGACCGCCTCGGTGTTCTGGGCGCTCTTCCAGGCCAGCGGCGCGCCCTTCTCGTAGTCCGAAGGGGCGAAGGCGTAGGAGTGCTCCTTGCGCAGGCGGATGGCCGCCTTGACGAAGTCGTGCATGCGGTGCCGCTCGTCCCGCGCCAGGTACGCGCCCCACTGGTACCAGTTGAACGGGTTGTCAGCGCGCGTGGAGTAGGCGTTGTTGTTGCCCAGCTGCGTGCGCATCCACTCGTCGCCGCCGAGAATCATCGGCGTGCCGTGGCTGATCATCAGCGACATGAAGGCGTTGCGCATCATCTGCCGGCGCAGGCTCTCACCGCGGGCATCCCCCACCGCGCCCCAGTTGCGCGAGCGGTTGTTGTCCTCGCCGCTGACCTTGTCGCAGAAGGGGCTGTTGGGCGTGTCGCAGCACACCGGGTTGAGCGGCCCGCACTTGTTCTCCTTCTTGTCGTAGGCGAACAGGTCGTACATCGTGAAGCCGTCGTGCACGGTGATGAAGTTCATCGAGTGGTACGGGCGCCGGTCATTGCGCGCGTACCAGTCCCGGCTGCCGTACATCAGGAAGGGGCCATCCGCCGCGCCGGGCTTGCCGCACAGCGAGCCCTCGTTGGAGTTGAGCTTCCAGTCGTCGCGGTTGATGAAGGCGCGCCACCAGTCGCGGAAGCGGCCGTTCCACTCGTACCAGCCGGCGCCCGGCTGGGTGAGCGAGTTGGGGAACTCGCCCATGGGCAGGCAGTACCAGCCGCCCGCGCTCCAGGGCTCGGCGATGATGCGGGTGTTGTACTTCTGGAGGACGGGGTCGTCGACAATCTCCTGGAGCACCGTGTTGCGCGGGTCGTCCCAGCGGTTGAAGTCGCCGTCGCGCTCTCCCAGGATGGGCGCCAGGTCGAAGCGGAAGCCGTCCACGTGCAGCTCCTCCGCGTAGAAGCGGAGGCTGTCGATGGTGAGCTTGCGCATGGGCCGGTGGTTGGGCCGCGTCTGGTTGCCCACGCCGGTGTTGTTCCAGTACGTGCGGCGGTCCGGGTTGAGCGCGTAGTACGCCTGATTGTCGATGCCGCGGAACGAGTAGAGGCCCGCGACTTCCGCCGGGTCCAGGGACTCCAGCGGCTCACCGGGCAGGACGTCGTCCGTCTCCAGCTTCTCGCGCCACAGGCCGCCCTCGCCGGTGTGGTTGAAGACCACGTCGACGATGACCTCGATGCCGCGCTTGTGGAACTCCTCCACCATCCACTTGAACTCGTCCACCACCTCGTGCGGCCGCTTCATGGCCGCGTAGGACAGCTCGGGCGCGAAGAAGTTGATGGTCTGGTAGCCCCAGTAGCCACCGTCCAGCGGCTTCTCGTGGATGGGCAGCAGCTCCACGGCGGTGATGCCCAGGTCCTTGAAGTAGTCCGCCTTCTCGCCCATGCCGCGGTAGGTGCCCGGGAAGCGCACGCCGCTGGCGGGGTCCGCGGTGAAGCCCTTGGCGTGGACCTCGTAGACGACGAGGTCATTCCAGGAGTGGCCCTTCCAGTTCTCGTCCTGGCGGTTGGCGCGCCACTGCTCTTCCACCTCGCCCCACTGATAGCCGCTCTGGACGATGACGCTCTTGGCCGAGGCCGCGTACGTCACTTCCGTGCGCGCCGGCCCGCTGGCGGTGCTGCCCTTGCCCCAGTCGTGATCGCGGTGGAGCGCCTTCGAGTACGGGTCCGTCAACAGCTTGTTGGGGTTGAAGCGGTTGCCGTAGGCGTCCACGTCCGCCTTGAAGCCGTGGATGGCGCCGGGGAACCACGCGGGGTCGTACTCCCAGTTGGGGCCCCAGGCGCGGAAGCCGTAGTGCTGGCCCAGCCCCACGCCCTCCACGTAGACGCTCCACACGTCCCCGTAGCGCGTCATCTCGTACGTGCGCGTGGGGCGATTCACTTCCGGGTCGTCGAAGAGCAGCAGCTCCAGCCGGGTGGCGTTCTCCGAGTAGAGGGCGAAGTTGACGCCGCGGTCCGCGAAGGTGGCACCCATGTGCTTCATGGTCTCCACGTCGTCGACCGAGTAGCTCGGGGCCCTCGCTTCGCTGTGGTAGAGCCGGACGTAATCGCTCTCACTGCAGCCGAAGGCGAACAGGACGCTGGCCAGGGCCGCGCCCTTGAGGCGGGTCATACGGGGAGTGCTCATACGGGTAGGCTGCCCTCGGCATTCCGGACGGACTTCGGCCCGGGAACGAACCACGCTTCCATAACAAGCGGCTTCCAGCGCTGACAAGGCAGCCCCAGGAAGCCCATACGGCCCGCATCCTCGCCTGGATGGGTGGCTCGTGCATGACGCAGTGCGCCCAACCTCGCAGGTTTGAGGTAAATGACGCCGGAAGGGTAAGGTTCGCCGCCGTCCTACCCACACATTTTCCGAGCGCGTCTTGTCCGAAGTCATCCTGAGCGGGATCAAGAAGTCGTTTGGCCAGAACCTCATCGTGAAGGGCGTGGACCTTCAGGTGAGGGAAGGCGAATTCCTCGTCATGGTGGGGCCCTCCGGCTGCGGAAAGACCACGCTGCTGCGCCTCATCGCGGGGCTGGAGCAGGTGGACTCGGGAGAGGTGAAGATTGGCGGAGCGCGGGTGAACGACGTCCCCCCGCGTGATCGCGACGTGGCGATGGTGTTCCAGTCGTACGCGCTCTACCCGCACATGACGGTGCGGGAGAACCTGGCCTTCGGCCTGACGCTGCGGAAGTTCCCGGAGGCGGAGATCGCCTCGCGGGTGCAGGAAGTCGCGGGGATGCTGGAGCTGGGCCACCTGTTGGATCGCAAGCCCAAGGCGCTGTCCGGTGGCCAACGGCAGCGCGTGGCCATGGGCCGCGCCATCGTCCGGCGCCCCAAGGTGTTCCTCTTCGACGAGCCCCTGTCCAACCTGGACACCGCCCTGCGCGTGCAGATGCGCGGCGAATTGGCGCGGCTGCACCGGCGGCTGAGCGCCACGATGATCTACGTCACCCACGACCAGGTGGAGGCGATGACGCTGGCCACCCGCGTGGCCGTCTTCAACGGGGGCATCCTCCAGCAGGTGGGGCCGCCGCTGGAGCTCTACAACCGCCCGGCGAACCGCTTCGTGGCGGGGTTCCTCGGCTCCCCGGCGATGAACTTCCTGGAGGCGCGGCGCGAGGGCACCGGCTTCGCGGGCAGGGGCTTCACCCTGCCCTGCCCCGTGGACGTGCCGGCGGACGCCGGGAAGGTGCTGGTGGGCCTGCGGCCTCAAGACCTGCGCGTCGCGGCACAGGGGCCGCTGGCGGGCACGGTGGACGCGGTGGAGCGGCTGGGCTTCGACGGGTACGCCTTCCTCACCACCGAGGCGGGCCCGGTGGCGGCGCGCTTCGAGAAGGGGACGAACGTCACCGTCGGGGACAGGGTCTCCCTCGCGCCCGTCGCGGACTCGCTGCACGTCTTCACCGAGGACGGCTCGCGCGCGCTGCGGCACCCGGTGGACCGCGACTCGCTGGAGGTGGCGTCGTGAGGAAGTGGCTGGCGCTCGTGCTCCTCGCCACGGCGTGGAGCGCGCAGGCGGCCGGCGACGCGGCCGTGCCTTTGAAGCTGTGGCATGCGTACCGCGGCGGTGAAGAGACCGCGCTGATCCAGGTGACGCAGCAGTTCACCGCGAAGACGGGCGTCCCGGTGGAATTGCTCGCCGTGCCGTACAACGCGTACGCCGACAAGCTGACCAACGGGATTCCGCACGGCGCGGGCCCGGACGTCTTCATCTTCAACCACGAGCGGCTGCGCAACTTCCACGCCCAGCGCCTGCTGGCCCCCGCCAGCACGCTCGCGCGCGACGACTACTTCCCCAACGCCCTGGAAGCGCTGGAGGTGGATGGCCAAGTGTACGGCTATCCCATGTCGCTGAAGTCCCTGGCGCTCTACGTCAACACGAAGCTGGTGCCCACCCCGCCGACCACCACGGCGGAGCTCCTGGCGATGCTGCCGGCCCTGTCGGACGCGAACGCAGGCCGCTTCGGGCTCGCCTACGAGAACGGCGACTTCTACTTCCATGCGCCCTTCCTCTTCGGCTTCGGCGGCGAGCTGTTCGACGCGTCCGGCAAGGCGAGCTTCAACACGGAGGGCATGGCGCGCTCGCTGGCCTTCGTGAAGAAGCTGCAGGACGACCGCTTCATCCCGCAGGAAATCACCGGCGCCCTGGTGAAGAGCCTCTTCAACGACGACCGTGCGGCCATGATCATCAGCGGCCCCTGGTTCGCGGGGGAGGTGGCGCCGAACGTGAACTACCGCGTGGTGGCGCTGCCGGTGGTGAGCGAGACGGGCATCCCCCTGAAGCCCTTCCTCGGCGTGGAGGCGGCCTTCGTTTCATCCCAGTCGAAGCATGCCGGGCAGGCACAGGCGCTGGCGCGCTTCCTGTCCCTGGGCGAGGCGTCGCTCGTGCGTACCATGGTGGGCCGGCAGATTCCGGCGGACGTGGCCGCGTACCAGCTGCAGGCGGTGAAGGACGACGTGCTCATCTCCTCCTTCCGCGAGGCCGCGAAGAACGCCACGCCCATGCCCAACACCCTGGAGATGCTCCGGGTCTGGGAGCCCATGAAGCTCGCGTTGCGCGCGGTGCTCCAGGGTGGCACCGAGCCCCAGGACGTGGGCGCGCTCGCCGACCGCCGCTACCGCGCGCTGCACCGCGAGCGTCCTCCCGACGCGAGCCCCCTGCCCTGGCTGGGGCTGGTGGGCGTCATGGCGCTGGGCGGCACGGTGTGGGTGATGCGCCGGCCCGCGCCGGCGCTGCCCTTCAAGCGGCGCTACCCGGACGTGGCGCTGGCGGCGACGTACCTCGCGCCCGCGTCGGCCGGCATCCTGGTGCTGGTGTTCATCCCCTTCGTGGTGGGCCTGAGCCTGTCGCTCTTCCACTACGAGCCGGGCCAGTACTCCTTCGTGGGCCTGGCCAACTTCGTCGACATCCTGGCCAGCCGCGGCTACAGCATCAGCGAGCCGCTGTCGTTCTACTTCACGCTGGCGGTGACGCTGCTGTGGGCGCTGGTCAACGTGGTGCTCCACGTGAGCATCGGCCTGTTCCTGGCGCTCTTGCTCAAGGACCCGCTCCTGAAGCTCAAGGGCGTGTACCGGGTGCTGCTCATCATCCCGTGGGCGGTGCCCAACTACATCACCGCGCTGATGTGGAAGGGCATGTTCCACCAGCAGTTCGGCGCCATCAACGGCCTGCTGGTGGCGCTGGGGATGGAGCCGGTGAGCTGGTTCACGAAGTTCTCCACCGCCTTCGCGGCCAACGTGGCCACCAACACCTGGCTGGGCTTCCCCTTCATGATGGTGGTGGCGCTGGGCGCGCTCCAGTCCATCCCCCAGGAGCTCTACGAGGCGGCGGAGGTGGACGGCGCGAGCAAGTGGACGCAGTTCCGGCACATCACCCTGCCGCTGCTCAGGCCCGCCATGCTGCCCGCCGTCATCCTGGGCAGCGTGTGGACGTTCAACATGTTCAACATCATCTACCTGGTCTCCGGCGGTGAGCCGGGCGGTGGCACGGACATCCTGGTGTCCGAGGCCTTCCGCTGGGCCTTCCAGCGCAACCAGCAGTATGGCTTCGCCGCGGCGTACTCGGTCCTCATCTTCGTGGTGCTGCTGGCCTGGTCCAGCTTCACCAAGCGCCTGATGCGTGCGTCGTCGGAGGTGATGGGATGAACCGCCCGTCGAAGCTGAAGATGGCCGCCATCCACGCCGGGCTGATGCTCACGTGCATGGCCACGCTCTACCCGGTGCTGTGGGTGGTGAAGATGGCGCTGTCGCCCTCCGACAGCCTGACGCTCACCGTGAACCCCTTCCCGGAGTCCATCACCCTGGAGCACTTCCGCGAGGTGCTGCTGGGCACGGACGCCTCCGGGCGCTGGCTGTTCGGCCGGCAGCTCCTGTCGAGCCTCGTCGTGTCCGGCGCCACCACGCTGGTGGGCCTGGCGCTGGCGGTGTCCGCGGCGTACGCGCTGTCCCGGTTCCGCTTTCCCGGCAAGGAAGGCGGAATGCAGACGCTGCTGATTACGCAGATGTTCCCGGCGACGCTGATGCTGGTGCCCATCTACGGCATCCTCGAGAAGCTCCACCTGCTGGACAGCCTCACGGGGCTGGTCCTCGTGTACGCCACCACCGCCCTGCCCTTCTGCATCTGGAACCTGAAGGGCTACTTCGACACGCTGCCGCGCGAATTGGAGGAGGCGGCGGTGATGGACGGGGCCTCCCCCGCCCAGGTGTTCATCAAGGTGGTGCTGCCGCTGGCCCGCCCCGCGCTGGCCGTGACGGCGCTGTTTTCCTTCATGACGGCGTGGAACGAGTTCATCCTCGCCGCCACGCTGCTCAATGACCCGACCCGCTTCACCCTGCCCGTCGCCCTCCAGCGGTACGTGGGCGAATACAAGGTGGAGTGGGGCAAGTTCGCCGCCGGTGCACTCGTGATTTCCGCACCGGTCATGGCTTTGTTCTTCGCTCTCCAGAAGCACCTCGTCGGCGGTCTCACCGCTGGCGGCGTCAAGGGGTGATGGCCGATGTCGTCGCGTTGTCTCAGGACCCTGCTGCTCGTATTGCCGTTGCTCGCCGTGGCGTGTGGTGACGACTCCGATGGAGGCACCCCGCCCGAGCTGACGCCGCCCACCGTGCGCGAAATCCAGCCCACGGGCGGCCCCATCGCCGGCAACACCCTCCTCAACGTCTATGGCTCCGGCTTCCAGGACGGCGCGAAGGTGTTCCTGGGCGAAACGGAGCTGCAGCGCACGGTGGTGGTCAACGCCTTCCGCATCTACGGCTACACGCCCACGGCCACGTCGGCGCAGGTGGACGTGCGGGTGGTGAACCCGGATGGCGCGTACGGCGTGCTCGTGAAGGGCTTCACCTACGAGGGCCCGCCGGCGCCCAACATCGACCAGGCCGAGGTGCTCAACGGCAACACCGACGCGGTGAGCGGCGGGCAGCCGGTGGGCATCACCGTGAGAGGCGCCATCACCGTGGCCGGCCTCACGCGCGGCGTGGGCCAGGCCGGCGGCGTGCGCGCCGAGGTGGGCTTCGCTCCGGGCGACTCGGAGCTGCTCAAGATGGACAGCTACACCTGGGAGGCGGCCACCTACGAGACGGACTCGGACAGCGGCGAGGCGGACGTCTACAAGGGCAACGTGCTCCTGCAGCCGCCGATTGGTGGCGAGAACCGCGAGTGGGTCGTCAGCATCCGCTTCTCCATCGACGGCGGGAAGACGTGGGTGATGGCGGACGGCGACGGCATCGCCAACGGCGTCAGCGCGCAGATGATGCGTCGGGTGTTCATCGCCCGGCCGCGCGTGGACTACTGCAAGCTGGGCCCGGACGGTAATGGCGCCAACCCGGAGCTGTTCTACAGGCCGACGGATACGACGCTCATCAAGGTCGCGGGCCAGGTGTACGCGGCGGGCATCACCCAGGGCGCCGGTGCGGGCTCGGGCGTGGTGGCGCAGCTGGGCATCGGCCCGGCGGACTCGGACCCGCGCGACGCCACCGGGTGGACGTGGATCAACGCCACGTACAAGGCCGAGCACGGCAACAACGACGAGTTTGAAGCGGACCTGCCCAACCCGGGCACCGAGGGCAAGTACCGCGTCGCCTTCCGCTTCAGCATCAGTGAGAACGCCTGGCGCGTGTGCGACGCGGACGGCGTCAATGACAGCACCGAGGGCAACCTGACCTTCAGCCTGGGCAAGCTGGGCACCCTCACCGTGGGCAACGAGGCGCCGAAGCCGCAGGTGGGCTGGTGCAAGATTGGCGAGGACCAGAAGGCTCCGGAGACCATCAACTACCTGACCACGCAGACGTCCGGACAGAAGACTGTCTACGCCCAGGTCTTCATGACGGGCGTGACGGACAAGGTCGGCGCGGGCCCGGGCCTCACCGGCCAGCTCGGCTGGGGTCCCGCGAACGAGGACCCGCGCACCTCGGCGCTGTGGAACTGGTCGACGAATCTGGCGTGGAACAAGGACAACTTCACCGTCAACGACGAGTGGAAGGCCACGCTCCCCAACCCGGGCGTCAATGGCGAGTACCGCTACGCGGTGCGCTTCGCCGCCAACGGCGGTCCGGTGCGCGTGTGTGACGGCAACGGCGTCGACGACGGCGGCCAGGACTTCGAGCTGAACCAGTTGGGCACGCTCAACGTCACCGGTGAAGTCGTCGTGCCCAAGGTCATCGGCTACTGCAAGCTGGGGCCGGATGGGAACGCCGCGCCGGAGACGGTGGCGTACACCCCCAGCGCGGCCGGCGACCGGAAGGTGATTGCGCAGGTCTGGGTGAACGGCGTGACGTCCGGGACGGGCGCGGGCGCCGGAGTCGTGGGGCAGTTGGGCTGGGGCCCGACGGGCTCGGACCCGAGGACCGCCGCGGGGTGGAGCTGGACGGATGCGCCGTACAAGAGCGACCTCTCCGACAACGACCAGCACGAAGTCTCGCTGCCCAACCCGGGCGTGACGGGCAACTACAGCTTCGTGTACCGCTTCCAGGTGAATGGCGGCGCGTTCCGCTACTGCGACTCGGACGGCGTCAACGACAGCACCGAGGGCAACCTGACCTTCAGCCTGGCCAAGATGGGTACCCTCACCGTGAGCACCGAGCCGGTGAAGCTGCCGGTGACGTGGTGCAAGCTGGGCGAGGACCAGAAGGCTCCGGAGACCATCAGCTACCTGACCCCGCAGACGACCGACCTGAAGACGGTGTTCGCCCAGGTCAACATGCCGGGCGTCACGGACAGCGTGGGCGCGGGCGCGGGTCTCTCCGGCCAGCTCGGCTGGGGGCCCGCGGGCGAGGACCCGCGCACCTCGACGAACTGGAACTGGTCCACGAACCTGGCGTTCAACAAGGACCAGTTCGGGGTCAACGACGAGTGGAAGGCCACGCTCCCCAACCCCGGCGTCAATGGCGAGTACCGCTACGCGGTGCGCTTCAGCGCCAACGGTGGCCCGGTGCGCGTGTGCGACGGCAACGGCGTCGATGACGGTGGCCAGGAGTTCGAGCTGAACCAGTTGGGCACGCTCCATGTCGCCAGTGAGGTCGTGGTGCCCAAGGTCATCGGCTACTGCAAGCTGGGGCCGGATGGGAACTCCACGCCGGAGACGGTGACGTACACCACCACCGCGACGGGAGACCGGAAGGTGGTTGGCCAGGTCTGGGTGGACGGTGTGACGGCCGGGACGGGCGCGGGCACCGGAGTCGTCGCCCAGCTCGGCTGGGGCCCCACGGGAGAGGACCCGACGACCTCGGCGAACTGGAGCTGGTCGGCCGCCCAGTTCAAGGGCGACATCGGCAACAACGACGAGTACGACGCCACGCTGCCCAACCCGGGCGTGGCGGGCAGCTACCGCTTCGCGTACCGCTTCCAGGTGAACGGCGGCGCGCTCCTCTACTGCGACGCGGACGGCGGCGGCAGCGCCACGGACTTCGACACGGCGAAGCTCGGGACGCTCACCGTGAGCGCGCCGCAGCCTCCCACCACCATCGGCTACTGCAAGCTGGGGCCGGATGGGAACACCACGCCGGAGACGGTGACGTACGTCACCACCGCGACGGGCGACCGCAAGGTGGTGGGACAGGTGTACGTGGCGAGCGTGACCGCTGGCACGGGCAAGGGCGACAACGTCGTGGCCCAGCTCGGCTGGGGACCGGCGGGAGAGAACCCGACCACCTCGGCGAACTGGAGCTGGGCGACGTCGGCCGCGTACAAGGGCGACATCGGAGACAACGACGAGTACGAGGCCACCCTGCCCAACCCGGGCGCGGTGGGCAGCTTCGGCTTCGCCTACCGCTTCCAGGTCAATGGCGGCGCGTTCCTGTACTGCGACGCGGACGGCAACAGCGGCGCCTCGGGCTTCGACACGGCGAAGATGGGCACGCTCACCGTGAGCGCGCCGCAGGCCCCCACCACCGTCGGCTACTGCAAGCTGGGGCCGGATGGGAACACCACGCCGGAGTCGGTGACGTACATCACCACCGCGACGGCCGACCGCAAGGTGGTCGGGCAGTTGTGGGTGGATGGCGTGACGGCCGGGACGGGCGCGGGCGCCGGAGTCGTGGGGCAGCTCGGCTGGGGCCCGACAGGTGAGGACCCCACCACCTCCGCCAACTGGAGCTGGTCGGCCGCCCAGTTCAAGGGCGACATCGGCAACAACGACGAGTACGACGCCACGCTGCCCAACCCGGGCGTGGTGGGCACCTACCGCTTCGCCTACCGCTTCCAGGTGAACGGCGGCGCGTTCCTGTACTGCGATGCGGACGGCGGCAGCAGCGCCACGGACTTCGATGCGACGAAGACGGGCACGCTGGTGGTCGAGGCGCCTCCCGCTCCCGCCGCGGTCTGCCGTCTGCAGAGCGTGAGCGGCACCACGGTGGGCAGCGGTGATGCCGTCACGGCCACGGGTCGCGTGCGCATCGCGGGTGTCACCGACGGCTCGGGCGCTCCGGCCGGCAACCTCCAGGTGCAGGTGGGCGTGGGGGCCAGCGATGTGGATGCCTCGGCCAATCCGGCGGCCTTCACCTGGAAGGTCGCGCCGTACACGGGCGAGGCGTCAGGCGAGGCGAACACGGACGAGTTCGGCACGACCGTCCACCCGGCCTATGAGGGCAACCGCGCGGTGAGCCTGCGCTACACGACGGACGGCTCCACGTGGACGTACTGCGACAAGGACGGCAACGACGTGGGCGGCTACACGATGGGGCAGCAGCATGCCCTCACCGTGGGCAAGCACATGGACATCGACTACTGCAACCTGCAGTGGCCGTTCTCCATCAAGACGAGTGACACCGGCGATGCCCGGATCGTCTACGGTCAGGTGTACGAGGATGGCGTCACCAACCAGGGTGGCGCGGGCACGGGCATCGTCGCGGAGTTCGGCCATGGCAGCGCGAGCAACGACCCGGGCGTCTCGGGGTGGACCTGGGTCTCAGCGCCGTTCCTCAGCGATGAGGGCAGCAACGACCAGTTCTCCGTGAACCTGCCGGACCTGCCCGTCGGCACGTCCTACATCTACCGGTACTCGCTCAATGGTGGGCCGTACTGCTACGGCGACCGCAACGACCGCGGTGGCGGCGGTAGGTTCGGCGACGGCTTCTCCGGCGGCAACATGGGCACCGTCGTCGCTCCCTGAGCGCAGCGCTGGACTCGTGACCGCCCGGGGTTCCTGACCCCGGGCGGCCGGTCCTCGGCCATTCTTGTTCCCTCGAGCGGGGCGGAGCCGAAGGGGCTCAGTCACGGAACGGCTGGATGCCCCGGCTCCGCTTCAAGGCCGCCGACGCGAAGAAACCACCACAGGTGTCGCGCCGCGCGCAGCCGCCCTGGGGCTGGGGCTCATCGGGTAGCCGTCAGCGGCCCTCACCTCTCGTTCGGCTGCCGCCCGCTCCCCCTGCCAGCGCTTTCGGCGCACTCTCCCGTACCCGCTGCACCGTCGCTGCCCACAGCAGCCCGCGGGCCTCGGCGCTGTCGTCGAGCACACCCTGGCGAATTCGCGCCGCGAGCTCACGGTTCAGCGCCATCAGCTCACCGTCACGCTGGAGCAACATGGACAACGCCCGCCGCTCCGCTTCTTGAGGCTCCGTGCCGTTGCGAAGCTGGCGCTCGGCGATGCCCATGGCGTTGGCAATCATCAGCGCGCCATAGGCCTTGTCCTCGGGCAGCAGGGGCAGCAACTCCTTGCGCAGCACCTCACGGGCAATCGCCAGCAAATCGGCGCCATCGGGACGCTCACGCATTGCCCACCCCCGTCATCCGGAGAAGCTCCAGCTCCAGCTCCGGCACGATGTGCGCCGTCAGCGCCAGCTCCAGGGAGGGCTCCTGACCGGACACATGGCGCTCCCCCTGTTGGAGCGCAATCACCGCCCACCGCACGTGGGCATACACTTCCCAGTAGAACACCGCCTCGCGCTCGAGCCGGAGACCACTCACGCGCTCGTAGCCCCGGAACAGCGCCTCGCGGGAGCCGATGCCGCCCGCCTCCTTGTCGAACTGGCCAAAGCGCCAGCAGCGCGCGCAGAACCAGCCCAGGTCCTCCAGCGGGTCCGACCACGCCGCGAACTCCCAGTCCAGCACGGCCGTGAGCCCCGCCTCATCCACCATGTAATTGCCCGTGCGGAAGTCACGATGCGCCAGCACCCATTCCCGCGTCCGTGGCGCGTGCAGCTCCAACCAGCGGATGCCCCACTCCAGCGCCGGGAAGGGCGTGTGGTGTCCGTCCAGGAAGGCCCTGAACTCCTCCACGCCCTTCAGCGCGGGCGAGCGCACCGGCGGTGGCAGGAAGGACAACCGCTCCGACGGCGGACGAAGGGTGTGCAGCCGCGCCATCTCCTCACCGATACGCTCCGTCAGCCGCTCGCGGTCCCCGCCCAGACCCGGCTCCTTCATCAGTCGGTGCGCCGCGGCCGTGCCGCGGGCCTTGCGCATCACGAAGAAGTCCCGGCCGAACACAGCGGTGTCGCCCAGCCACAGGGGCTCGGGAACCGTCACTCCCACGCGAAAGGCCTCCTGGAGCAGCGCGAACTCCCGGGCGCGGCTGTGCGATACCGAGACGCCAGAGGGCGCGTCCGCGCGCAGGACGCACTCCAGTACGCCATCATGCACGCCGCCGGTGATGGTGGCCTCGAGCAGCCAGTTCTCCTGGATGGCGCCTCCCGAGAGCAGGCGCGCACCGTCGATTCGCACCGCGCGGGCGCCGGACCTCTCCGCCAGGAAGCGCTCCAGTGCCGTTCGCTGCGCGTCTTGCATGGCTCACACGCCCCACTTGAAGAAGCCCGGCCCCTCCGCCAGGTACGCGCGCGACAGCACCTGCTTGTGCACCTCGCTGGCGCCGTCCACCAGCCGGGCCTGCCGGGCGTAGCGGTATATCCACTCGACCAACGTGTCCTTGGAGTAGCCACGCGCTCCCAGCAACTGGATGGCCGTGTCCGCCGCCTTGTGCAGCGTGTCCGCGACGTGAATCTTCGCGATGGAGATGTCCGTACGGGCGAAGTCGCCCTGGTCCAGCTTCCACGCGGCGCTCATGGTGAGCAGCCGGCCGATATGGATGTCCTTGGCGGCGTCGCCCAGCATCCACTGCACGCCTTCATGCTGCGCCAGCGTCGAACCGAAGCTCATGCGCTCCGACACGTACCCGCCCGCTTCTTCCAGGCACCGCTTCGCCAGTCCCAGCCAGCGCATGCAATGCGTGAGGCGCGCCGTGCCCAGGCGAATCTGCGTCACCTTGAGGCCGTCCCCCAGCTCCAGCAGCCGGTGGGCGTCCGGAATCTCCAGGCCATCGAACACGATTTCACAGTGCCCACCGTGCTCCTCCGGCCCCATGATGGGAATGCGCCGCTCGATGCGCCAACCCGGCTGGCTCGCGTCGAACAGGAAGGCGCTGAGGCCCTTGCGCTCGTCGTCGGACGTGCGCGCAATCAGGATGAAGTGCTGGGCCCCTTCCGCGCCCGTGATGAACCACTTGCGCCCGGTGATGACCCACGTGTCGCCACGCCGTGTGGCCTTCGTGTACGTGAGGGACGGGTCGGAGCCACAACCCCGCGGCTCCGTCATGGCGAAGGCCGAACGGACCTTGCCGTCGATGATGGGCTGCAGCCAGCGCTGCTTCAGGTCCTCGGTCCGGAGGACCTTCTCCAGGACAATCATGTTGCCGTCATCGGGCGGCGCGGCGTTGAACATCACCGGCCCGAAGGGCGAGCGCGCCGCTTCCTCGTAGCAGGCCGCCATGCCCACCACGCCCAGGCCCTGCCCTCCCCGTGACTTCGGCATCTGGAGGGCCCACAGCCCTTCCGCTCGTGCGCGGGCGCGCACCCGGGCCACCACGTCCTCGCGGATGTTCTCGTGCGCGTCGAAAGCGTCGGGCTGCTTCTCGAGCGGCAGCACGTGCTGCTCGACGAAGGCCCTCACGCGCAGGCGATAGTCCTCGACCTCGGGCGACAGGGAGAAATCCAATTCGAGCTCCAGGGAAACGGCGTGGGATTCACAACGTGGAGCAGAGGTGGCCGCCGTCCACCTCCAGCACGCTGCCACTCATGTAGCTGCCTGCCTCCGAGGCCAGGAGCAGCAATGGACCGTCCAGCTCCCGCAGGTGCCCCAGCCGGCGGAAGGGGATGCGCGCCACCAGCTTCTTCGCGGCCTCCCCCTCGAAGAACTCGCGGTTGAAGTCGGTCTCGATGTAGCCCGGCGCCAGGGCATTCACGCGAATTCCATGGCGCGCCAGCTCCAGCGCCATGGCCTTGGTGAGCTGAATCAGGCCCGCCTTGGACGCGCAGTACGGCGACACCGAGCCACTCACGCGCAGGCCCAGGATGGACGCGATGTTGATGATGCTGCCGCGCGTCTTGCGCTCCGTCAGCCGGCGAGCCACCTCGCGCGCCACCAGGTAGGCCCCCTTGAGGTTGGTGTCCATCACCAGGTCCCACTCGGCCTCTTCCAGTTGGAGGAAGAAGCTCTGCCCGGACACGCCTGCGTTGTTCACCAGCACGTCCACCACGCCGCCCGCCAGCGACTCGGCCTCGGCCACCGCCGTGCGCACCGAGCCGGCGCTCGTCACGTCCAGCGCCACGGCGTGGGCCCGCGCACCCAGGCTCCGCAGCCGGTCGACCTCGGCGGCCAGCTTGTCCGCGCGGCGAGCCGCCAGGACGACCTCGGCGCCCGCCCGGGCCAACACCTCCGCGAAGTGCAACCCCAGGCCTCCGGAGGCACCGGTAATCAGCGCACGGTGGCCCTCCAGGTGAAAGGCAGACGGCGACATGGAAGACCTTTCGAAACCCCCAGGCCAATCAGGGCGATGCCTCGGTACCCGCCGGTACCCGTGGGTGGAGCCTGGGAGAGCCATCCATGGCCGCCCACGACATTATTGGCACTCCGCCAATAAGATTGGAAGAAGATGGCGTCAGCGTCGGGAGCCACCCTCGAAGCGCTTCGTGGGGAGCGCGCTCACCGGAAGCCTTGCACCGTGGCGCGCTCCAGCGTCTCAAGGCGCGAAGCCGAAGGAGGCGCGGACAGGGTAGTGGTCCGAGCCTCCCTCGCGCAGCACCTTCGCTCCGGCCAGGGTGAGCCGCCTGCCCAGGATGTGGTCGATCTCCACGATGGAGGGAAGCACGGAGGTGGCTCCGGGCCAGGTGGCGCCGCAGCTCGCGCCCGGCCCGTCACAGGCGTGGGCGAAGTCCGCCGCAGCGAGGGCCTGCATCGCCGCGCCCGAGCGGTCCTCGTTCATGTCCCCGAGCAGCAGCAGCGGTCCCTGCTCCCTGGCGTAGCGCTTCACCAGGGCCCTGCCCTGCTTCTCGCGCAGCACCGCGTTCTTCGGGATGGACTCCAGCAGGCCGTCCCCCTTGCGGTGGGTGGAGCCCGGCGCCATCAGGTGCACGCACACCACCTTCAGCTTCTGCTTGCCGACACGCACGTCCGCCTCCAAGGCGGGCATGCGGTGCGGCCGCTGGGAGAACTGCTCCGTGCGCAGCAACCGGTGCCGGCTGGCGATGCCCACGCCCCAGGTGCCCTTGCGGGGCAGGAGCTGGCTGTGGGGGTACTCCTTCCCGAGCCGCTGCTGGAAGGCGCGGGCGAAGCGGGGCGTCAGCTCGCGCAGGCAGAGGATGTCCGGCTGCTCCTTCGCGATGACGTCCAGAGACTTCCGCACGTCCTCCTCCGAGGACGAGTAGAGCACGTTGTACGCCATGGCCTTCAGCGGTGGCGGGGACGCAGGGGTGTGGCTCCCACAGGCGGCGAGCAGCAGGAGCACCGCGAGACGTTGGAGTCGCATGCGCGGCCTGGGTGCAAGGCCAGGGCCGGGTGGATTTCCTCGGAAGTGTGGCCGGAGGGAGACACGAGCGTGGCCAGTCGGGCGGCTCGTCCAACGGCGTGTCTCCGGACACGCTGGACACCATCGCCCCGTAGGTCGTCAGCGCACGGTCCGTCCAGGGCTCCTGGCCCTGGGCGCACCATCCCGCGACGTGGGTCGGGCGTCACCTGGTCCGACTCGCGGCCTGGCATCCGAGCGCTCGTGCGGGTAACGGCTCCATCGCGAGCCCCTCCTGCGTCCCTCCATGATCGGCCCGCGTCCTGGCGGGACGCGGAGGCCGGCCAAGGCTCACGGGTGACGCCCCTCCTTCCCTCTCACGGGAGCGATACACGGCGCTGGCATGCGACCCGCAATACCCCTGCGCACGCACCCGGCCTTCTCCCCCGAGAAGCCGGAGCCGCGGGGGAGTGCCCATGTCGCTGCTCAAGTCAGGATGGTTGCTGGGAGTGCCACTGCTCGTGCTCGGCTCTGCCGCGGGCGGCGCGTACCTCTACCACCGCTATCGCGACGCGGACTACGAGAAGCGCGAGGCCGAGTACCAGCGCCAGCTCTCGGGCCACCTCACCGAGCACGAGAAGGAGATTGAAGCCTTCAACGCGCAGCTCGGGATGATGCGCTCCCAGTTGGTGACGCCAGCGGACCTGGAGAAGAAATACAACGCGCTGCTCACCGCGAGGGACGCGGACTTCGAGAAGTTCCGCCGCGACCACGCCCTCGTCGTGAAGAGCCTCTCCGACTCCATCCTCGAGCTGAAGCAGCGCGCGCCGGATGGGACGGAGGAGGCACACGAAGAGCCCTCGCCTCCGTCCGGGCCTGGCGACACCACGCCCTCCGCGAAGCCGGTCATCTCCTACGCGTTCGCGGACAAGGACGGCCGCATCCACCTCAACGACCCCGACATCTGGGTCCAGGGCGATGAGGACCTGGAGATGAAGCAGCTCTTCCGCGTGAGGGGCACCGTCGTCCAGCAGAAGGACGGCTCGCTGATGGCCGAGCGCATCCAGCTCATGGAAGTCTCCGCCGACGGCCAGGGGGCGGGGCAATACCGCGAGCTGGCCGAGGCCAGCCTGGTGGATGCGAACTTCACCTACGCCAATCCTCCCCAGGAAGGGCCGCCGCGCGACGGGTGGATGAAGTGGGGCCCGGGGTGGATGGCCACCATGGCGACTTCGTTCCGCTCGGAGCACCTGCTGCGCTTCGGCGCTTCGGCCAGCGTGGTGCGGCTGGGAGACGTCGGCCTCGCGGGCGGCCTCTCCTCCGACTTCGACTCCCTGGAGGGTAGCGGCGGGGACGCCTTCGTCACCTACAGCCCGACCTACAAGGGAAAGCAGCTGGGCGTGGCCCTGGGCGGCGGAGTCCACCTTCCCCTGGGCGGCACGCAGCGCATCCGCCCCAACCTCACCCTCAACTTCATCGTCTACTGAGGAGCACCGCAATGAACCACGTGACAAGACCCCTGGGACTGATGCTGAGCACCCTGGTGCTCGCGGCCTGCACCTCACCGAGCGCCCCCGCGCGCGAATCCCTGGAGGCGCAGGCGCCCTCCGTGGCACCGGCTCCCGAAGCGAAGGCTCCTGAAGCGAAGACTCCTGAAGCGAAGACTCCCGAAGCGACGGCGCCCGAAGCCGCTGCTCTTGTCGCCACGCCCACCGCCGAGCCCGCGAAGGGCCAGGTGGCCAAGGCCTGGGTGCAGGGAGTCGACGTCTCCCGCTATCAGCCGACGGTGAAGTGGAACGAGCTCAAGGGCAAGGCCGCCTTCGTCTTCGTGAAGGCGACGGAGACGACGGGCGAGGTGGACCCGCGCTTCAAGACGCACTGGAGTGGGGCCAAGAAGGCGGGGCTGCCCCGGGGCGCCTACCACTTCTTCCACCCGAAGGAGGACGTGGACAAGCAGGTGGCCAACTTCACGCGGCACCTGAAGCCCGACCCCGGTGAGCTGCCTCCCGTCGTGGACGTGGAGGAGTTCAAGAAGGAGTACGACGGCTTCACCTGCGCGCAGCTCGCGGAGAAGCTCCAGCACTTCTCCCAGGGCGTGGAGAAGGAGCTCGGCCGCAAGCCGATGATCTACACAAACCACGTGACGTGGAGCACCAACTTCTGCGACCACCCGTACTTCGTGGACCACCCGCTCTGGCTCGCCGCGTACACGAACCAGGCCGAGCCCCGGCTCCCCAAGGGGTGGACGCGCTGGCAGTTCTGGCAGTTCACGGAGAAAGGCCAGGTGGAGGGCATCGACGGGCAGGTCGACCAGAGCTACTTCAACGGCAACGCGGAGGAGCTCAAGGGTCTCTTCGCCATGGCGAAGGCGAATTAGCCCCGGACTGTTCCCGGGGGGCGTGACGACCACGGAGGCGCGCGACTTCGTCGTCCGCTCCCCTCTCTCCGTGCTGGAGAAGCCCCCTCGACCCTGGCGCCTTCCTGAAGCGGGTCGACGAGGTGAATCGAACGCTGGAGCAGCTGGCTATGGACTGTCGTCTCGCTCCGCCGGGCCGGAGGTGGCAGGGCGTGGCTTGGCCATGACTGGGATGTAGCACGCGCCTCTGTATTCAAAAAAGCCGTCCTCATCAGCACAGTCCTGCACGTCCGTGGGCAGCTTCCTCCAACAACCGCCGTTGATCGCGACCTGCTCCTTTTTGGGACAGCGGCCATTGGCGTCCGGACGCCGCTGCCCTTGGAAGGGCTTCGGTGGGATGTCCACCGCGATGGATGTCCACACGGAAGGGGCTTTCTCGGGTGCCACCGGCGCCGTCAGTGCCGCGTCCCCGACGGCCACGGTGCCGGCATCTTTTGACTCTTCCTGCTCCGCAACGTGGGACGTCGCGGGCTCCTCAGGGCGACTCACGCTCAGCAGCCCCCCGGCGCTCAGCGCCAGTGTGCCTCCGAGGCCAGCTGCCGCGAACCAGGGCCACCTCCGCATGCGAGGCGGGCGCCGCACCGTGACGCGCTGAAAGATGGGAATGAGGCCCGCGGGCCGCGGCTCTTCTCCTGTGAAGAGAGGCTCATCCGCCTCGCGTCCTGCGCTGCGCGCGGCCTGTTCGAGCGCTTCCGCCATCTCCCGAGCGCTCCCTCGTACCTCCGGGCGGGGCGAGAGCATCCGTGACACCAGCGCGCTCAGTTCCGGAATGCAGCGGGGGTTGCAGACTCGCGCCGCCCAGAGCTCCAGCTCCTTGGGGCGCCAGAGCCAGGCATCCTCATCATCCGGGTGCGTCGACGGTGGGTACTTCCCCGTCACCAGTCGATAGGCCGTCACTCCCAGGGCGAAGAGGTCATCCGCGGGCCCCGGCGGATACGGGTCAGCCGGGGGCGTGCCGGAGCGGAGCACGAAGCGCCACGCCTCGGGCGCGCGGTAGGCCGGAGTGCCGGGAGGAAATATCTGCCACGTCAGCGTGGCGGCCCCAAGGTGGTGTCCGGAGCCGAAGTCCATGAGGAAGGCCAGGCCGTCTGCCCGCCGGACGCGGACGTTGTCACCCTTCACATCTCGGTGGAGGCCTCCGGCCGCATGAGTGGCGTCCAGGGCTCGAGCCAGCCTTGCAAGAAGCTGAAGCACCTGCCGTGAAGACGGGCGCTGTGCCTGGGCCCACTCATAAAGCGGCAGGCCCTCCACCCACTCCATGACGAACCAAGCGTACGTCACGCCCTCCCGGGGCTGCCAGTGGCCATTGTCTATCAGGCGGGGGACGGCGGGGTGGCGGATGCGGAAGAGCAGCTCGGCCTCACGTGCGAAGCGCCCATCCCCTGGGTACAGGGCCAGCTTGAGGGCCACGGAGTCCGCGGCCCGCGGTTCGGCGGGCTCGGCGCGGTAGACGACGCCGTAGGTGCCCCGGCCGCGCGGCTCCAGCAGTCGCCACGGACCGATTTGCGTCCCAGGGGGCAGGCTTCCCGGATTGAGGTCTTCAGACTCCATCAGGTCCCTCGTGAGGCGGGCCGCACCGCGCACGAGCAGACTACTCCCGAGGTAGTTGGACTCCAACGCCATCCGGCAGGTAGACGACAGCCATCCACACCCGACTGACGTGGGGAGTCCGGACAGCCACAGGTGAAAGCGCGGGTTTCACCGCCGCCGCAGGGAGCGCGGCCGCAGTCGGACGGATTGCCACGATGGGGTGCGTTTCGTCGATGCACGACACCGTCGCGCTGCATGAACGCCTGAACCAGGCGTGTGTCAGGTCCATGCGAAGCATGACGCCCACAATCGTGAGGCGGGTCTGGTGACCGAGTCCTCTCGGGTCGACCACGAGCACTACGCCAACTTCTACAACGTGCGCTGCAAGGAGTGTGGCCGTCGGTGGGAGGTCGCTGAACTGGACGTCGACATTCTCTTCAACACGCGCTTCGGATGGAGCCCCTTGCCTTCAGAGCCTTGAGGCGTTGGCGCTGGAGCGTTTCTCGCGAGCGGAGGACGGCCGCATGGCGGATGAAGCGCCCGCTGCCGCTGTGCCTCTTTCCGTCTGATGCTCGAGCGGGCAGACCACAGCTCGGAGCCATCCTGGTCCCAGATGACGAATGCATTGCCGGCAAAGCCCGTCCCATCCGCGCTCAGGGCCATTCGGGGCGTCTGGCCCCCATGCCTTCGCCACTCGTAGGCTGGCTCCAGGCCCCGCCTCCCCCCTGGCGCGAGTAGTAGAGCGGGCTGTTGAACTCGGACCACACCAGCACCCCGCGACCGCGCGCATCCACCCCGAAGGCATAGCCGTCCCACGAGCCGGACCAGCCCCACTGGCGATGGTGCGCACGAGGACCAGCGACTCCCAGCCCGAGCCGCTGGAGTACGCGAAGCGCAAGCGCTCGTAGCGACACTCCCGGGCTGCTCGCGCCCCTTCACCCGTCCGAGGCCCGCGCGCGCTCCGAGAGCGTCAAGGACCCGGCGGTGCGCTACAGCCCCCGCGCTCGCTCCTGATTGCGCTCCTGCTCCTGGGCCTGGAGTTCCTGCTGCAGGCGCTGGGAGAAGGTGCTGCTCAGGTAGTGGAGGGTGACGCCCTGGTGCCCGGGGGACTGGCGTCCGAAGAGGGCGACTTCCGTCTCGGTGTTCTTCCACCTGGACACGAGGGCGAAGTCATCCTGGGCCAGCAGGGCCGCCTGCCGCGCGCGCGCCTCGCGCTGCGTGTCCGCGTAGACCAGGGCGTTCGGCGTGGCGGCAACGCCGTACTTCGACGCCTGGTAGCTCTCGGTGGCGCGCGCCAGGAAGTTGACCGACTCCTGCAGCCCGAGCCGTTGCTCCGCGTCGAAGGCGGTGTCCTGCTGGGACAGGGGCTTGCCGTACTTCAGCGTCAGCAGCTCCGACAGCGAGCCGTGCTCCTGCCGGACGTCCGCCCGCGTGACGAAGTGGAGCGTGACGGCCGCGAGCCTGCCCTGGGCGAAGACGTAGTGCACGAGCGCCGGGCGGTCCGCGACCTGGAGGGCGGCCGTCAGGTTTCCCCGCGCGGAGGCCACCGCATTGGGGACCTGGGCACGCACCTCGTCCACCGTCATGCCCCACCGCGTCGACTGGAAGCCGTCGTCGCTGCGGTAGCGCTCGTAGAATTGCGCGTCGCGGCCCGCCTGCGCTTCCCGGATGTCTTCCCGGCGCTGGAGGAGCGCGGTGTGCTTCGGCGAGGTCGCACAGCCAGTCACGAGGACGCAAAGGGAGACGACTCCGGTGAATCCCAGGCGCATGGGCGGCTCCGAGGACAGCGGGGTGAAGCGTCGACGAAAGAGCCTATAAAGGGGCCGGGCCGCCCACGAAAGCCCCCGGGTGCGGTGGGCTCCTTCAGCGGTCTCCTTGCATCAGCGGGGGCGTCGCGGTGGAGCGCGCTCACCGCAGCGCGAAGCGCCGCCGGTACGCATCGGGTGTCAGGCCCGTGCGCGCCTTGAAGCGGCGGCGGAACGCAGTGGTGTCCGCGTAGCCTACGGCCTGGGAGATGTCCTCCACGGTGCGCGGGGTGGTCTCCAGCAGGCGGCGGGCGGCCTCGATTCGCAGGCGCTGGACATAGTCCAGGGGCGTGTCGCCGGTGGCCTTGCGGAAGCGGCGCAGCAGGGTCCTCTCCCCCAGGCTCGCGGCGCCTGCCGCCCCCGCCAGCGTCACCGGCCCTTCCAGGTGGGACTCCAGCCACTCCTGCGCGCGCAGCACGGCGGCGTCTCCGTGGTCTCGGGGCGCGGCATGCACCGCGTCGGGCGCCTGGAACCTGCGGCCGGGCTCCACCAGGAGCATCTTGGCGCAGAGCGCGGCCAGCTCCGGTGAGGCCTGCTTCGAAACCAGATGAAGACAGAGGTCCAGGTAGGCGGTGACTCCGCCCGCGGTGAGCACGTCGCCGAGGTCCACCAGGAGCAGCTCGGGCTTGAGCGACACGCGCGGATAGCTCGCCACGAATCGCTGGGCGAGGCCCCAGTGGGTGGTGGCCTCCCGCCCCTCCAGGAGCCCCGTCTCCGCGAGCAGGAAGGCCCCAGCGCACACGGCGGCCAGCTTCGCGCCTCGCGCGTGCTGGTCCACCATCCATTTCGCGGCGGCGTGCTCGGCCACGAGTCCCTCCACGTGGCCCACCGCCGCGGGGACGAGGACGACGTCGAAGTGCTCCGCGGGGTCCGGCACCCGCGCCGCCGCCAGCTCCAGCCCATGGAAGCTCCGGATGGGGCCGGGGCGCGGCGACACGAGCTCCGCGGCGAAGCGGGGCCCCTGACCCTGCTCCCGGCTCAGCATGTTCGCCATGGCGAACACGTCCAGGGGGCCCGTCACGCTGGAGGCGACACACCCGTCCAGGGCCAGCACCGCGATGCGAGTCACCGAAGGCTCCGAGGGCATGGCCGCTTGTCGTTTTCTGCCCGGACTTTGTCAATCCGGACACTCCTGCCGAGCCCCCGCCCTGGGTATTCATTCCATCGCCGCCCCATCCGGCGCACTTGGAGGAGCCCCCATGGAGAAGACCTTGGAGAACACCGCGCTGCTGCTCATCGACATCCAGAATGACTACTTCCCGGGAGGGCGGTTCGAGCTGGACCGCTCCGACGCCGCGGCGGTCCAGGCCCGAGCGGCCCTGGACTTCTTCCGGGAGCGAAACCTGCCGGTCATCCACGTGCAGCACATCTCGATGCAGCCGGGGGCGACGTTCTTCCTCCCGGGAACGCCGGGCGCGGAGATTCATCCCCGGGTCGAGCCCCGGCCGGGTGAGGCGGTGGTGCTCAAGCACTTCCCCAACAGCTTCCGGGAGACGGACCTCCAGGAGCGCCTGCGGGCGCTGGGAGTGAAGCGCCTGGTGGTGACGGGCATGATGACGCTCATGTGCGTGGACGCCACGGTGCGCGCGGCGGCGGACCTGGGCTACGCCGTCACGGTGCTCCACGATGCGTGCGCGGCCCGGAGCCTGGAACACAACGGCCAGAGCGTGCCCGCGCCGCAGGTCCACGCCGCGTTCCTCGCCGCGCTCGGCATGGCCTATGCCCAGGTGGTCTCCACCGCCGACTTCGTGGCCCAGGCCGGAGACTGACCCGCACGCCCACACCCCAACTTCTCGGGGCGACAGGCTCACGCCCGCCGCTCCGCGCCACTGCTCGTGGCACAGGGTGGAGACATGTCTTGCGGACAGCTTCAGGCGCGCCGCGAGCACCGGAAGCGGCAGTCCCTCATCACCGCCGAGCATGTTGAGCAGGCGCGCGATGCGCGGCCTGGGCTGGCGTGTACCGGAGGACAGGCGCACCGAGCCCCTGGCTACTGCTTCTTTCGGCTCCCCCCCGGGCCATGGATTGCAATTCTATACAAGTGTTCGAGGGAGGACCCCGCGCGTCGAGGGTGGAGGCTGACCACATGTCGCTGGAACCGCGAGACGGCAGGGAGAGGCTCGAGGGGCTGCTGTCATGGGCTCCGCTGGGCATCGCGGTCCTGGACTCGGAGCTGCGCTTCGTGGAGCTCAATGACCGGCTGGTGGCCATGCAGCTGATGGCCACCACCGGCCAGCTTCGCAAGGCCTACCTGGGCAGGCGCGCACACGAAGTGCTCCGGCCCTCGCCCGCCGCCGAGCAGTTCATCCGCCGCGCACGCCAGGTGCTCGACACGGGCCAGTCCGTGGAGCACGAGGTGCTGGCCTTCGAATCTCCGGCGCGGCCGGAGAGACGGAACATCTACTGCATCAGCTTCCACCCGGTGCGCCGTGAGGGCGCCGCCACCGAGCTGTACTCCTTCGTGGAGGACGTCACCGAGCGGCACCAGCTCCAGGAGCAGCAGCGGGAGCTGCTGGTGAGCGAGCGCGCCGCCCGGGCTCACGCGGAGGCCGCGGCCCAGGCGCTCGGCGAGAGCGAGGCACGCTACCGGGCCATCCTGGCCGCGCTCGACGAGGGCATCGTCGTGCAGGGCCGGCAGGGGGACATCATCACCGCCAACGCGAGCGCCGAGCGCATCCTCGGGCTGACGTTGGACCAGCTGACGGGCCGCACCTCCATGGACCCGCGGTGGCGGGCCATCCACGAGGACGGCTCGCCCTTCGCTGGGGACGAGCATCCGGCCATGGTGGCACTGCGCACCGGCGAGCCGGTGAGGAGTGTCTCCATGGGGGTTCATCGGCCCGACGGCACGCTCATCTGGCTTTCCATCAATGCCCAGCCGCTGCACCACCCTGGAGAGGAGGAACCCGCCATGGCGGTCGCCTCCTTCTTCGACGTCTCCGAGTTCAAGAGGGTGATGCAGAGCATCTACCTGAGCGAGCAGCGCTTCCGCTCGCTGGTGGAGGCCACCACGCAGATGGTGTGGACGACGGACGCCGACGGCGTGGTCCGGCAGGAATCCCGGAGCTGGATGGCCTACACCGGGCAGGACCCGAAGAAGGCCACGTCCCCCCTGGGCTGGCTCGAGGCCGTGCACCCCGATGACCGGCTGCAGACCCTGGAACAGTGGCGGCGGGCGGTGGCGCGCAGGGAGCCCCTGCGGATGGAGAACCGCGTACGCCGCCACGACGGCGAGTACCGCCAGTTCCTGGTGCGGGCCGTGCCGGTGTTCGCCCCGGATGGCTCCCTGCGGGAGTGGATTGGCGCGTACACGGACATCAGCGAGGCAAGGCAGGCGGAGAGCGAGCGCGTGCGCCTGTTGCGGGAGGCCGAGGAGGCCGTGCGGGTGCGGGACGAGTTCCTCACCGTGGCCGCGCACGAGCTGCGCACGCCGCTGACGAGCCTGCGACTGCAACTGCAGCTCCTGCTGCGGCAGCTCGCCCTCGGCAGCCCCGAGCTGGCCACGAAGCTCGCCTCCCGCTCCGAGGCCCTGGAGCGGCAGGTCGGCCGGCTCGCCGGGCTCATCTACACGCTGCTGGACGTGTCCCGGCTGACGGCGGGGCGGCTGACCCTGGAGCCGAGGGAGGTCGACCTGGGCCTCCTGGTGGAGCAGGTCTCACAGGCCTTCCGCGACGAGTTCCAGCGGATGGGCATCACCCTCACCGTGCGGGACGCCGGGCAGCCGCTGGTGGGGTTGTGGGACCCGCTGCGGGTGGAACAGGTGGTGGGGAACCTGCTGAGCAACGCCGTGCGCTACGGCGCGGGCACGCCGGTGGAGGTGCGGCTCGGGCGGGAGGGGGACATGGCCATGGTGACGGTGAAGGACCAGGGCATCGGCATCTCCCAGGACGACCTGTCGCGCATCTTCGGCAAGTTCGAGCGCGCCGTGTCGGAGCGGCACTACGGCGGGCTCGGGCTGGGGCTCTACATCACCCGGCAGATAGTCGACGCGATGAACGGCTCCATCCAGGTGGAGTCCAGCCCCGGCCAGGGCGCCACCTTCACGGTGCGCCTGCCCCTCTCGCGACCCACGGGCTAGGCGTTACCGCGCGCCCATCGGGCGGGTACGGACTCGAACAGCCAGGAGCAGCGGCGGGCTTCGTATCCAGGATGTCGACAGGAGTTGATGGGCCGGGCCGGCCGCAATCCATCTCAGGTTTCGACATTCAAGAAGGGGGACAGGCCATGGCAGTGCTGTTGCGAGTGATGTGCTGGAACATCGCGGAAGGAAGCATGACGGGCAACCTGGAGGGCAACGCGACGATTCCCCGGCTGGCGGAGGAGATTCGCGCGCTGGCACCCGACGTCGTCTTCCTCAACGAGGTGCGGAACGAGAAGGGCTTCCCCTTCGGCAATGGCGTCAACCAGGTGATTCGCCTCTCGGAGCTGACGGGGCTGCCGTACCGGCACTGGGCGAACACCACCGAGCTCGGGCTTCGAGGGCACAAGGCGGTGGGCATCCTGTCGCGCTTCCCGCTCGGAGCGGCCACCTATCACCCGGTGATGATGGGTAATGACGCGACACACTTCGGGACGGTGGAGAGCCACTTCACCGTGGACAGCATGAACATCCAGATCTTCTCCACGCGCTTCAGCCCGGTTCATCGTGGCGACCCGGAGTTCGAGTGGGAGCAGGAGCACGTGGAGAACATCGCAGGCCACCATCAGGCCGCCGCGATGACGGCCGGGCGCGCCCCGAACATCCCCATCATCTTCGGGGGCGACTTCAACGCGTGGCCAGAAGAGAACGATGACTTCCACACGGCGCAGTACGACCACTTCATGGCGCACAGCTCGCTGACCAACACCCTGCCCGTGCCCCGGCCCCCGGCGACGCATCCGCAGGACGAGGCCCCGGGCACCCCCGACTTCATCTACTACCGGGGGCCGTTCTCCGTGAGGACGGTGGCGCGCAGGAATCCGCCGAACAACCCGACGGACCACCCCTATGTGCTGGCGGAATTGCAGTCGCCGCCGCAGGGCTTCACCGTCACGTATGGCAGCCTCGTCAAGCTGCGGCATTGCGCGGGGGGCCGGGCGCTGCACTCGCATCCGTACAACTACGTGCACACGGGCACGTCGGGCCAGCAGCAGGTGACGGCCTACGAGGGCTACGACGACAACGACTGGTGGCGCATCCGGGGGCCGCACGGCACCGCGAACGACTACCAGCGGACGATGCCGGTGTCTCATGGTCAAATCATCCGGCTGAACCACCGGGGCACGGGGCGCAACCTGCACAGCCACAGCGGGCATCCCTCGCCCGTCACCGGGCAGCAGGAGGTCACCTGCTTCGGGGACAACGGCAACGGCGACGGGAATGACAACTGGCGCGTCGAGGTGGAGGGCGGAGGCGCGTGGACCGGCGGCAAGCGGGTGCGGCTCATCCACGTGGGCACCAACCACGCGCTGCACTCGCACTTCGGGAACTCGCACACCACCTGGACGCGGGGCCAGCAGGAGGTGACCTGCTACGACGGGCGCGACGAGAACGACTGGTGGTCGGTGTTCTCCGCCGTCGCGCTGGACGGCAACGACCCCTTCTAGAGTCCGGGGGCGAGCATCGAGTGGGCCCTACTCGAAGACGGCCGCGGCCAGGGAAGCGGTGCTCGTGTCCGGGTCCGAGCGAATCCAGGTCGCGACGGCGTTTCCGAGTGGGCCGCTCGAGGCCGGACGCCTTCGCGTGCTCAGCGCAGGCCCATCAGCTGGCGCGTGAGCTTTCTTGCCTCGGCCTTCGTCATGCGGTGTTCCACGAGCCACACGTACAGCGACGGAGCGGCGAGGACACCCGAGGCGAAGGCACCGGTCTTCCACGCCGTGTCCACCTCCGCCTCACTCACCAGGTTCAGACGCCCGAGTTCGCAGCTCTTGAAGAAGGCTCGCGCCCGCTCCGGGCCGGGGGCCGCGAGCATCGCGCTCTTCGCCGCCTCGAAGCCCGGGCACCCCAGTCGCGCGAAGGAGCTCTCTTCGTCCAGACCGGCCATCACGAGGGTGGCTCCGTCGGCGGGATCGACCTGGGTCACCGCCTCGAGGGTCTTCTGGATGTCTCCGGGCAGCCCGCTGCAGGACTCGCCAATGCCAGTCAGCGTGAGCCGCGCGAGGGTTTCGGCGTCCATGTCTGTTTGCTTCGCCAGGACGGACCTGAACTCGGGGTCGCAGGGGCCGTCAGCCGTGGCGCCTGCTGCTTCGTCGGGGGCCTTCGGGGTCGAGGAGCTGCAGCCAGCGGCGAGGGCGACGAGGAGAAGCGGAGTCAGGGAGGAGCGCATGGGGCGACGCTAGCCAATTCATGAAGGGCGCACAGCCCCGAGATGGACGAGACTCACGAACCTGTCTCCTTCCAACCCTGTAATCAGCAACAGACATCACCCGGTCCATGCCCCCCTGAACACAAGCAAACAAATACTGGGCGTGATATGGGAAAGCATGGTCAAAAACAGACTCGAAGCCTTCAGCGACGGCGTCATCGCCATCATCATCACCATCATGGTGCTCGAGCTCAAGGTTCCGCACGGCACCGAGCTGGCCGATCTGCAGCCGCTGATTCCGGTCTTCTTCAGCTATGTGCTCAGCTTCATCTACGTCGGCATCTACTGGAACAACCACCATCACCTCCTGCACACCATCGACCATGTCAGCGGCGGCATGCTGTGGGCGAACCTGCACCTGCTGTTCTGGCTGTCGCTGATTCCCTTCGCCACCGGCTGGATGGGCGAGAACCATTTCTCGTCCGTGCCGCTGGCGCTCTACGGTTTCATGCTGCTGATGTGCGCCGTCGCCTGGTTGCTGCTGCAACGCTCCATGGTCAAAACGCACGACAGGAAATCCCCCCTGGCGGTGGCGGTCGGGCGCGACATCAAAGGCAAGATTTCGCCGGTGCTCTATGTTGTCGGCATCGTCAGCGCCTTCTTCAATGAACATTTTTCCGAGGCAGTCTATGTGCTGGTTGCACTGATGTGGCTGGTGCCCGATCGTCGTTTCGAGAGGGCAAGCCATGGAACATGAGTCCGCCGGGCACCGAGCCTGGTGCGGCGACGCTCCGAGGCGCGCAGGCCGGACTGTCCCATCCCCGTGGCTTCAGTCGCGCGGCCGGCGCTTCGTCACGACGGCGGGCCGGGGCCGGACCCGCCCGTGTGTCACGAGCCAGGATGTCAGGGGGTGTTCCCGCAGGGCCTCCACCATCCGGGGACGGAGCAGGTCGTTCACGGCCTCCCCCAGGCCGTCGATGGCGAGCAGCCGGTCCCTGGTGGCCCCCTCGAAGTTCAGCCGGTCCTCCGAGCCATCCACGGCGATGATGGCTCGCAGCTCGCGCTCGAGTCTGGCCCGGGAGAAGACGTGGACCGGCTCTCCCGTGAGCACGGAGAGGGCCTCCCGGAGGGCCAGGATGACACCGTCCACGTGCACGCCGTCCCCGCGCGTCCGCGCCGTGTTGGCGTAGGACCACAGGCCGCTCTCGGCCTCACACCACTGGAGCGAACACCGAACTCGGAAACCCTCCCACTCGACGTCGAAGGCCAGCGGCTCGGGATGGCGGCGCGGCACGTCCGCGGTGAGCTCCAGGAGCCGCTCGGAGATGCCTCCTGCATAGTGCAGCCGCGTGCTCTCTCCCGTCCGGTGGTCCGTGAACCGGGCGCGCACCCCGGGGGCCAGGAACGCCAGCTCCCTGCAGCGGCGCGAGAGCTTCTCCGCGTCGAACACCGTCGTGTCGAAGAGGGTGGCATCGGGGACGAGGCGGATGCGGACGCCCTTCTCGGTGGCGATGGGCAGCGGCTCCGGCGGCTGGACCTCCCGGGGCTCACCCGACGGACGGCCCTCGACTCCGGACAGGTGCCACTGTCGCGCTCCGTCCCAACTGTCCATCTCGTAGCGGGACGAAAGCGCGAGGGCGACGGGCAGGCCGACGCCCCAGCCCCAGTCATGAATCATGCTGTCCCGGCCCCAATCCATCCATCGGAACATCTTTTGCCCGACGCGTCCCAGCACCACCTCGGCCAGCTCCGCCGGGGGCGCGAAGCGGCCGGTGGCGAAGACGGAGAGGGCGCCATCCGAGTCCACCTCCAGCGTGAAGTCCCGGCAGGTCCCTCGTCGCGCGTCCGAGTAGACCCCATCCAGCATGAAGTGGACGAGCTGGTGCAACCCACGGGCGCCCGTGTCCCCGACGGACATCCCCGGCCGCATGCGGGTGGAAAGAATGTTGGAGTGTTCCAGCACATTGCCCTCCGTCACCCGTATCCGCTCCTGACACCAGTCTACCCACGGGTACCGGACGGCGTCTTCGTGCCGCACCAGCAGGTCCTTGATGCTGGCATGGAGCTGTACGGCATCTCAGTTGTGCAGGAACTGGCGGGCGCGCGCCCAGAGCCCGGGCTTTCGCATGTCCACCTGGACCACCTGCGCGGAGGCGTCGGTGGGGGACGGCACATAGCGCACCCGCAAGCGCTCCTCGGCGGTGCGGCCCACCGTGTCGCCATCCGGCAGCGCCTTCCCGCGCTTGAGGACGTAGCCCTGCATGTCGAAAAGGAACTTGATGACCTCGCCGCCCTGGGCCTTGTCGGCGAGCACGAGCATGTTCGGCAGTTCGAACTGCTCCATCCCCACGCTCAGGACGCTCAGTCCCTTTCCGTCGCGCACGATGCTCAGGCCAATGAGCGCGGGCAAGGGGAGGTCCAGGTCACGCACGGCATCGATGAAGAACTCGGCGGGATGCGCCACGTGGCCCATGCCCCAGTACACCCCGACCGCTCCGGTGGCGTGCGCCACGGCCGCCGTCACCTGGGCAAGTACCAGCGCCTCGGCGGCCGGTGCGCGCCGGGCCTCGTCCCTGAACGTCACGATGACGTGCGCGGCATGCGGCGCGAGCCCGGGCATCGACGCGAAGGACGCGAGGCTCAGGGCCGCTGACGCCTCGACCTCGCCCGTCGGGATGGGGACCGGGACGGGCGCGAGGATGACGTCTCCCGAGCCGTCCTGCAGGCGCAGGCTCGTGATGCCGTCCTCCAGCGTCTCCTCCGGGACGAGCCGCGTGGCTTCGGAAGACAGCTCGAGGTGGCTGCGAGAGATGGCCTCGCCATCCAGGGGCACTGCCATGGAGAGAAGGACGAAGGAGACACGCATGTGGCGACTCTAACCCCGGCCAGGCTCGGCTGACGCGAGCAACGTGGGCTGGCGCGGAGGACCGTCAACTCCTCCAGCACCCTGCTCGGCTCCTACTTCGGCGCGGGAGGAATGCCCCGGGATGAGCCGTGACCGACTCGGGCTGCTTCTCTCCCCTGAGCATCGACTCGCACGGCTCGTGAAGATCTGGCGTCGAGACCTCGCGAGCGGGCGCGTGCTACTCCAGCCACGTCAGCTCCATCCGCGGCTCCACGCGGACATCCTCACGGCGGCGCGCACACAGGGCGTGACGCTGCACGTGACGGCGGAGGTGCTCGACCTGGAGGCGCTCCTGGCCCTGGTCGTGATCGGCGACGCGATCACCTTCCTCACGGAGAAGTTCTGGGAACCCGCTTCGCAGGCCTCGTTGCCGTGGCGGCCCGTTGAAGACCTCCACACCCATCTGAGTGAGTTCGTCACATGGCGCGCGGAGGACACCGACGCGCCCGTAGGGCGAGCGCTGATCGAGAGCGCACGAGAAGTGAGCCCGATCCTGCAAGGCGCTGCGGACCGCACGCGCTCCTCCAAGACCGCCAGGCGAAAACGTCGCAGCAAGCGCTGAGCGTCTCAACGGGCGACCACGAGGGCAAGGTGTGTCCCCTCCCCGGGCGGTCGGCGGCCTTGCCACTGCGGAGGACGACACATGCCCGAGGCTGCGAAGCCGCGCGAGCCCGAGAGCACCGCCCCGAGCAACGGGAGCTGTCCGTGAGGCCCCACACGCCCCGGGACGTCCCGGGGCGCGGCGGGACTGCTGTTCCGCCTTTATGGGCAGGGCGTGCCCTGGGGCCGGCAATGATCTCCACAGCGGCAGGTGAGGCCCGGGTTGCAGGGACCGCAAGTCAGAGCCGCCAGGTAGGTGCCGCCGTGGTCGACCTCGTACACGCGAGCGTCCGACTGCGTGTCAGCCGACGTCCCGTCGGAGGAACCCGCCTCCGGCTCCAGGGGGTCCGCGCCCGAGCAGGCCAGGGCGAAGGCGGCGAGAATGCATGGCAGGATGCGCTTCATGGATAACCACTCCTTGGTGGGGTGATGCCAGGCAGCGGAACATGAAAGGCCTTGGCGCCCCATCAAAATCAGCACCCGGAGTGAACACACTCAAGAATGCAACCGTATTACGGATGGTTTGAAGCCTGGCTGGACGGACTCGACCGTGTCCACGCGGTGGGACGTCGAAGTCATGGAGTCAGCAGCCGCCCGGCGAGAGAAACAGCAAGTGTGGCCTCATTCCCGGGTCCGAACGTTCTCCGCTCCATTCGGATGACGACGTCGGTCGGACGGGGAAAAGGACCCAGCGTGGCCTGGAAGCTTTGCGCGGCCGCAAAGACGCTCTTGCCGTTGATATCGGTCCCCTGGTCACTCACGACGAAGAAGTGAACGACCGGGTTGTTGATGTGGATACCTGATACCGAGTCTCCGGCTGGCACCTCGCCCTCGGCCGACACGTAATCAATGACCAGGCGTTTGCCGGCGGGGATTGTAAAGACATGGTTGTCAGTCTGGTTGCTCGCGCTGGAGACCTGCTTGAATGCATTGACCGGTTCGGCAGCTGTGGCGGTCGCAGCCGGCGAGGGGTTCGTCACCTGGGTCGGCTGGGCGACAGCCGACCCGCTGCTGACCGCGAGGACGACGAGGAGCGGCCCTCCCACCCACAGAAGACGCGGGGTCTGCCTGCTCATGATGTTCCTCCTTCAGGGCCGGGCGCGGACCCGGTGCGCTGTCGTCAGGCCTTGAATGCATGGGCACGTCGGCACTCCGCTGCACGGGGCCCCGGTTCGGCGACTTCGGGGGGGCCGGCGTGGGGAGAAGCCCTCGGTCGTAGAGCGGCGCAGGTCATGGCCCCGGCGGTGCCGCAGGCCGAGCGCCTCCATGTTGAGGGGGGACACCGAATCCAGGGGCCCGGATGTCCCACCGACAAGGAAGTGCAGACGGAGCGAGGGGCTCGGTCCGGGATGATGCCAGCTTCACGGACGGCGGGAGGGCCCCCTCGATCCCCGGCCGGAGACTCAACCGCGCGTGAACCTGGAGCCCATGTCGTCCGGGTTGTAGTTCGTGTTGAACGTGACGTCCGGCGACGCGCCCCTCTGGGCACCACCAGTGCCACATCAAGGAGTCTGGGGCTTGCAGCCCTGCCGGGTGAAGTCATCGACCGGTCGGAAGCGGCGGGCCTGCGACGCCGGGGCGAGCTGGCCGGCACCCCGGTGCGTGTGATTGTCGCGCCCGGGACGGACAGGCTCGGAAGACGTGCGCGCGGCCGAGAAGCCAGAGCGCGAATTGCTCGCGCGATTCCGAATCGACGTGGTCATGACGTTTCTCCGTCGTTCATCCAGACGTCCAGCGCGTTGCCCAGGCTCGCGCCCCGCACCGGCGGCAGTACCGCGCGGTGCGTTGTAGCGCCGGGCGTCACACCGACCTCGGGAGTCGTGACGTTCGGAGTCACATTCCATCGCTTCCGGGCAGGTCGCACGGGGCGTGAAGCCTTCGGCTCGAATCCTGCTCTCAGGGGAAGTGCAACCCTCCCCCCAGCGGCCTCGGACACGAGGCAGAGGAAGCAGTGATGAACGTCTTCCGTCAGATTGGCGTCAAGCACACCCTGGCCGTCGCCATGGTCATGAGCGGCATCGGTGGAGCTGCCACCACGTATGTGCAACAGGCGCAGGTGCCCCCCGGTGGTGGCAATCCGCCGCCGTGTTCCGCCTACTGCTACAACGTCGACATCTACAACAACACCAACTTCGACGCGAACGACCTGCACGTCACGGTGCAGGGCCCCACGTCCTTCTGCAGCTACTACACAGGCTCGCTGAACCCGTTCGGCGTGCCGACCGTCACCACGAACGGCACCACCTCGACGCTCAACTTCGCGGCGCCGGGCAAGAGCGTGACTCGCGGCAACTACGCCCACATCGGCTTCTGCTCCGACTCGGCCGCCATCGGTGTGGTGAGTCACTCCAACAACCCGGACCATCTGCCCGCGTTCTACTGGACGCGCAACACCCGGCCTGTCGGCGACGTCATCGCGGTGGGTCACAAGTGGAAGGTGGAGCTGGCGGCCGACGGCGGCATCCGGCCGGTCATCGACCTGAGCAACCACACCGGCACGCCCATCCGCGTCCGGCAGCTCGACTGGGCGATCTCTGACAAGGCCATTGCCCTCAATGAACTGATGTGGGACGGGCTGGCGGACCAGCTCCCGTGGCAGCAGGTGGGGGGCGAGGGCGAGCTGGCCTCGGGCACCAACGAAGCGCCGTCCGTCCTCGAGTTCCCGGTGGACGCCCAGTTCTCGTCGGATGATCCGCGGCACATCGTCTTCCGCTTCTGGGCAGAGGACCCCAAGGACCCGAGCAACCTGAACCGCGGCGTCGCCCAGGTCTCCGTCTCCGAGCTCGTGCGGCTCGCGAAGAACGGGAGTGGCACGGGCGGCACCACCACCCCCACCGACTCCAACGGCGCACAGAAGTAGTCCCGACGTCGCAGTGAGAGGTCGGACTCCTCGTGAAGGGGTCCGACCCGCCCGTCCCAACCCGACCGGATGACACGAGCGCGGCGCATTTCCTATGCCGCCTTCGCGAGCACCGGATACGAAACGCCCGTCAGTCGCTCCGACGCCTCCCACAGCACACGCGCCATCTCCGTGTCGCGGGCGCGCTTGGGGAACTTCGAGGGCGCCGGAGGCCCGACCAGGCCGAAGCGTCTTCCCGGGTGGAAGTAGTCGCCTCCCTTCACGTCCGGCATCGTCGCCGCGTAGAGCGAGGGCAGCGCGCCCTCCGCCGCCGACTGCCCGATGAGCTTCGTGAGCCGAGCGGCGAGGTCCTGCTTCTGCAATCCCGTCGCGCTCGCCCCCGGCTCCGCCGCCACGCTGAGCAGCCCCGTTCCACCGAAGCGCCGGTCCAGCTCCCGCATGAACAGGAGATTCGCCAGCTTGGAATTCCCATACGTCCCCATGGGCGAGTAGCGCTTCTCGCTCTGGAGGTTCGTCAGGTCGACTTTCCCCCAGTACGCCGCGGTGCTGCTCACCGTGACGACGCGGGGCGAGCGGCTGGCGCCCAGTGCCGGCATCAACAGCCCCGTCAGCGCGAAGTGGCCCAGGTGGTTGGTGCCGAACTGGACCTCGAAGCCATCCACCGTCGTCTGCCGCTTCGGCACGGCCATCAACCCCGCGTTGTTCACCAGCAGGTCGAGCGTCGGCATCGCGGCCCGCGCCCGCTCGGCGAACGCGCGCACGGAGGCGAGGCTCGCCAGGTCCAGCGCCTCCAGGGAGAAGCGCGCCCCGGGCACCTCCGCCCGCATCCGCTCCACCGCGGCCTGCCCCTTCTGGACGTCCCGGCATCCGACCAGCACCTCGACTCCCGCCCGCCCCAACTCCAGGGCGGTGAAGTACCCGATGCCGCTGTTCGCCCCTGTGACGATGGCCTTCTTCCCTTCGAGCCGGGGAATGTCCCGGGTGCTCCAGTCCGTCTTCATGGTCTCGACCTCGCGACAAGTAAACGTCGGTTTACTTGCCAAGACTGTGGACCGGGGTATTTTTTGTCAACACTCGTTTACTTCGTGCCCCATGACCGCGAAACGTCGCCCCACGAGCAAGTCCCCTACCCGTCGTCCGGCGTCGAGCGGCCGGCCGAGACAGCGGGATGCGGAGCAGACGCGGGCGGACCTGCTGCGAGCGTCGCGAAGGGCCTTCGCGACGCGGGGCTATGCGCAGGCGGGCATGCGGGAGATCGCCGCGGAGGCGGGTGTCACGCCCGCGCTGGTCGTCCGGTACTTCGGCTCCAAGAAGGAGCTGTTCCGGGAAGCGCTGGGGCACGACATGGGGTTGTCGGGCTTCTTCGCGGCCGGTCGGAAGGACTTCGGCCGCCACGTGGTGCAGTACCTGATGAACAAGCCCGTGCCCGAGGCGGACGCACTGGCGATGATGCTCCTGTCGGCGGGTGACGAGGAGGTACGAGACCTCGTGACGACGCTGCTGGAGGAGCGACTGACGCGACCGCTCGCCCAGTGGCTGGGGCCCCCGAGGGCGGAGTCGCGCGCGGCGCTGATGCTCGCGCTCTTCTGCGGGGTCTGGGTCTTCCGGAGCACGCTGCCGATCAAGCCCTTCACGGGCACCCTGGACGCGGCGACGGACGCGAAGCTCGCCGCCATGCTCCAGGACCTCGTCGACGGCGGCTAGACGCGCTCCGGATGGAGCCGTCGGCCCCTGGCTGGGCAGTCAGTCAGGCCACGGCCTGTCCGGGCGTCTTCACTCTACGAATGAGCCGCGGTGGAATGATCAGGACCCCAAAAACGTATGCTTGACAGTGGGGAGCACGCTCTATAAAAGCCCCCCTCGTTGCAGCGCGGCGGACGCCTTCGGGGCGGATAGCTCAGCGGTAGAGCGTCGCCCTTACAAGGCGAGGGTCACAGGTTCAATCCCTGTTCCGCCCAAGGTTGTGGGGAGTTAGTTCAGTTGGTTAGAACGCCGGCCTGTCACGCCGGAGGCCACGGGTTCAAGTCCCGTACTCCTCGCCAAATTGAAGGGCCCGGAATCGAAAGGTTCCGGGCCCTTCGTCTTTCCGGGCACTGCTGAAGCGGCGGTCTCTGGTCTGGCGAGCGAGCCAGCAACTGCGTGCTCAGAAGAACTCGGGATGCTCGGTGGCCAGCATCTCCTCCAACGCACTCACGTCGTTCAACAGCTTGTGGCCTGGCGCGATGTTGCGCGCCGCATCCCAGCACAGCCAGGCCGCGGCCAGGTCCGAGTCCGCGGCGCAGAGGTCTCCCAGGTCCTTGTAGGCTCCCGTGAAGAACGGGTTGGCCTCGATGACCTCGAGCAGGAGCGCCCGCGCCTCCTGGGCCCCCCCCAGGGCACGGCGGGCACCGGCCTCGAAGCTCATGAGGACATGCGCGTGGCGTCCCGCCGCGGTCCGGAGCTCGACGAGCGCCGGGGCCATGGCGCTGGCGATTTCCCGGGTGCTGGGAGGCTGAGACATGACCTCGCGGAAGCGGCGCACGTCCGCGTCCGGGATGGACTGCACGGCCTCTCCCAGCCCCGGCATCGTTTCACCGGTCTCCAGCGTCAGCTCGAAGAACGCGAGCACGCTTTCGAGCATGCGACCGGCGTCCACGGATGCCTCCGCCTCCGCCTGCCGCCGCTCCCGTACCGCATTGGGGTCAGGGGCGGCACCGAGAGTCACGCGCTCCAGGATGGAATCATCCGGCAGACCCGGTCCGCCTTGCACCACGCGGCGATAGCCGTCGAGTGGAGTCCCGCTGTCCGGCACGACGTTGGCGGACAGGAGCCTCAACGTGACGTTGTTTCAGGGAAGGCCGCTCATCATCCGGGCGCTGTATTGGATTTCGCTCGGCACCCGGCTCGCCGAGGCGAGCCGCTCGAGGATGAGCGGATGGCCACCGTAGCGGTAGCCCAGGAACTTGACGAACTGTCTGCCCATGTCGGGCTCGACGTCGGTTCCGTCAGTCGAGTGCGCGAGCAGCCGGCGTCCCTCAGCGGTGGCATACACCGTCTGTCCCGAGTCCGATTGCACGGTGAGGTCGCCCGGCTTCTTCGACCCGGAGAAGACGGACCGCAGGAGTCCGCCGAGCCCGGTTTTCTTCGGAGCCGCCGACTCCGTGAGCGTCCGTCTCCGCGCCTTGTCGAACACCGCGAGCTGATGCTCCATGATGATGGGTTCGAAGTCCGACGTGTCGCCCTTCCCGGCTGCGATGACGGAGCGCACATGCTCGATGTTGGACAGCTCGAAGTGCCGCGCACAAACGGGGGCGTACAGCGACGACTCGACGTACGTCCGCGCACCTTCATCAACCATGACGCGACGCCGGCGAGCGAAGTCCAGGAGGACGTCGTGAATCTCGGACTCGCGATATCCAATCCAGCCGCGCCGCAGCCGGACCTGTACCTCATGGGTCTGGTCCGGGACGGGGGGCGCATCGGGCCTGGGCCTTCCACCGGACTCCGTGACTTGCAACCTCAGGTCGAGCCCCATGCGCGCCCTCGTGGGTGATTCGCCTGGTGTTCGCGTTCGGAAGCGCGGGCTACCTCCGCAGCCGCTGCTTCTCGCGCAGCAGCAGGTCCCACTCCTGGAGGTTGTACTGCATGGCGCCCAGCCAGGCGTCGATCTCCGGGTCCATGCGCGCATCCACCCCACGCAAGGACTGCAGCAGCGGCCGTGCGCTGGACTGCCCCAGCCGGGCCAGCGACTCCAGCGCCGCCTTGCGCACCGCCGGGTCCGTGTCCCCGCGGAACAGCTCCACCAACGAGCGGCGCGCGCCCGCCGCCTCGGGCCCTGACACTCCACCCAGCGCCCGAGCCGCCGCCGCGCGCACGCCCACGTCGTCCGAGCGCAGCTGCCGGGTGACGTCCATCACCGCCTCGTGTCCCACGGCCTCCATGGAGACCTCGCCCAGCAGCCTCGCGGCCACCTCGGGGTCCTTCGTGGCCGTCGCCGCCTTCACCGCCGCCTCGGAGACGGGCTTGTGGTGGCCGAAGTAGATTTCCGCGCTCTCGGTCACCAGGTTCTCCGCCCCGGCCCGGCGAACCTCCGGGGAGGAGTCGCGGACGAGCTGCTCGTAGGTGACGACGTCACCGTTCTGCGCCATGAACTCCACCGAGGGCGCGCCGCGCAGCGCCTTCACCGCGGCGGCGCGCAGGCCCGGGTCCGCGTCCTGGACGGCCCGCGACAGCAACGGCTGGATGAGCTCGGGCGTCTGCGCGTTGCTGGCCTTGGTGGCCAGGGCCGAGCCCACCACCTCCAGCACCGCAGGATCCCTCTCCTCGATGACCGCATTGCTCAGCCGCTCCGGCGCCATGGCGATGGCCGCCTCCTTGAGCCGGAAGCGCACGTAGCGCTTGTAGGCCGGAGAGCCCTCCTTCAGCGCGAGCCGGACGTCCTCCAACATACCCTCGACGGTGCAGGCCGTCTGCCGGGGCCGGGGCGCCGCGTCCTGCGCCAGGGCCAGGCCCGGTGTCAGCCCCAGCCCGAGCCCCACGGCCAGCAACGCCGCGCGCAGCGTCGCCAGACGCACGCCTCCGCCAACCGCTCCGCTCCTCAGTCCTGGCGTGCTCATTCGTGCGGCGCTCCTTCCTCGACGACACACTCGTGGTACTCCTTCTTGTTCATCCAGATGCGGCTCCAGTCCACCGTGCCCGCCGCGTACAGCTCCTTGAAGTCCAGGTAGTCCTGCTGGAGCCGCGGGTCCTTCTTCGCGAACTCCGCCGCCAGGGGGAGCGCGTCCGCCCCGGCGGCCCGCAGCGCGTAGAGCATCATCGCGAAGCGCACGCAGATGCTGGACTCTCCGTCGAAGGCCGCGCGGTAGGCCTCCAGTGCCCTCTTCGGGTCCTCGGTCCGCGCCAGCCGGAAGGCGGACATCTCCCGCACCTGCCGGTCCGGGTCCGTCTTCATCAGCTCGGCCAACTGGTCAATGGAAGCGCTGTCCAGCAGCGGGTTGGAGTACGAGGGCATCTCCAGCGCGAGCTGCCGCACCGCCAGGTCCTTGGACGTCTGGCCAATGTCGAGCAGTTCCTTCCAATAGGAGGAATAGGAGCCGGTGCGCTCGTAGTCCTCCTTCATCACCCGGCCCATGGTGCGGGTCGCCAGCCACGCAGCGGAGTCCGCGTCGACGTCCATGGCGATGGCCTTGAGCCGCTGGATGCTCTCGGGTGTGAAGCGGTGCTGCGTCTCCAGGGTGTCCAGGGCCGCGGCGCGGGTGGCAATCTGGGCGCTCTTGTCCTCGCCCAGCTTCAGCAGGCGCTCGGAGACCGCGGGGTTGCGCACGGCCGGCGCGGCCTTGAGGGCCTCCAGGTACAGGGTCGTCTCCGGCCCGTTGGCCTGGGCCGCCCACTCCACCAGCTTGAGGCCGCGCTCGGCGTCATTGCCCACCACCTCGGTGAGCCGCTCCTTCAGGTACTCGGCCAGGAAGCGGTCATTGGCCGAGATGGCTTCCGCCAGTGCAGCGCGCAGCGAGTCCAGCGAGGCGGTCTTGTCGAGCTCCAGCAGTCCCTCCCAGCACCCCGGCATGGGAATCTGCTCCCGGGGCCCGTCCTTCTTCGCGGACGGAGCGGGCTGGCCCGGGCCGCCAGGCGCCGGGGACACGGCCTGGGCCGAGGCACCGGAGACCGCCATGGGTGGGGCGTCCTGGGACGAGGAGGCATCGCGCCGCAGCAGCACCACGCCAGCCGCGACGAGGACGGCGAGGACGAAGCCCGCGATGGCGGCTCTGGGAAGGTGACGGGAAGTCATGTCGGAAGGAGCCCACTCCGGGACGCGTCTGCCCCGGGCTCGAAGACGGGATGGAAGGGGAAGAGGGAATCCCGACTCCCGCCCTGGAGCCCAGGGCGGGAGGGGAACAGCTCAACGAATCACAGCGTGGGGACGCCCACCCGGTTGTTGCAGTAGCCGCTGCTGCCGCAGGTGGTGCCGACGCTGGTGTACCAGGCCGAGTGGCGCGTGGTGCCGTTGCGGTTGTCGGAGTGCGAGTGCGGGCCGGTGGCGCTGCCCGTGCCGCCCACCAGACCCAGCGCGCAGCGGTCGCACGTCTTCGAGCCGGAGCTCACGTTGTTGATGAAGTGCAGCTGGCGGAAGTTCCAGCCGCTGCCGCCCGTCACCGTGTAGTAGTTGCCGGCGCCGCCGTTGCAGGTAGAGCCGTTGCACGCGGCCGCACAGCCGCCCGCGTACGAGTAGTAGTAGTTGCCCACCAGCATGCCGCGGTGGTTCCACTCGTTGCAGCTCGCGTTGCCGATGTCGAGCGCGGTGTGACTGCCGCCGTTGCAGTTGTAATACGTAGTCGAATTCACCCAGGCCGACGTCTCACAGATGGGCCCGTTCGCGGTCGCGGCGGTGACCGTGCTGGCCCAGCCTGCCGCCACCATTGCCACCACGGCGAACATCAAGGACTTCCGATTCATGCGGTGCTTCCTCCGGGGGTTGCGCTGCGTGGACTGCTGCTGCCAGCTCCTGCCCGCGCGACTCCCTGCGGCCCCGCGCGACAGGGGCATTCTTGAACCCAGGTGAAACATGGCAAACGAGAATACCTGAAAATCCTCTTTAGAGTCTTGAATTATCAATAGTCAAGAAAAGAGACTCGGCGGAGGGGTGGCCCCGCGATACCCTCGACGCGATGGCCCATCCGGCACAGTGAGGCGAGCGTGTCGACGGCAGGGACCGAGCGATGAAGGTGCCGGCGTTGGTTCGACAGAAGGCCGCCAGCCTCGGCCAGGCTGGCGAAGCGTGGTTGGCGGGACTGCCCGAGGTCATCGCCGGCCTCGAGAAGCGATGGTCGATGACGGTCGGCGAAGCGCTCGAGGGCGGGACCGCGGCATTCGTCGCGCGGGCGCGGACGGCCGACGGTGGAGACGTCGTCCTCAAGGTCGCGCTTCCCGACCCGCTCTTCCGGATACAGGCGCAGGTGCTCGAACGCGCGCAAGGCCGTGGCTACGCGCGTCTGCTCGGGGCAGACCTCGAGCAGTACGCAATCCTGCTCGAGGCCCTGGGGCCTTCGATGGAGCAGCTCGGGATGCCGGTGGAGCGTCAGCTCGAAACGCTGGGCACCCTGCTCACGCGGGCGTGGGAAGTGCCGCCCCTGGTGGAGCCGACGCAGACGGCCGTGGAAGCGAAGGCGCGCGAGCTGTACGCGCTGGTGAGCCGGCTGTGGGTGGAGCTCGACCGGCCCTGCCAGCACGCGGTGTTCAGCCAGGCGCTGCGGTTCGCCGAGCGACGGGCTGCCGCGGCTGAGCCTGGGCGGGCCGTGCTCGTCCACGGCGATCCGCACCCCGCCAACGCGCTGCAGGTACTGACGCCGAGAGCAGGCGCGGAAACGGGCTTCGTCTTCGTCGACCCGGACGGTTTTCTCGCCGAGCCGGCGTACGACCTGGGTGTGGTCCTGCGCAGCTGGTGTTCCGAGCTACTCGCGGGAGACGCCGTCACAGTGGCCCGGCGGTATTGCCATCTGCTGGCGAGCCACACCGGCGTCGATGAGCAGGCCATCTGGGAGTGGGGCTTCCTCGAGCGCGTTTCGAGTGGCCTCTACGCGTTGGCCTTCGGCGCCGAGGAACTCGGGCGGCCCCATCTCGTGACCGCCGAGTTGATTCTCGATTGAGCCATGGGCACGCGGTGACGTCCATCTTCGTGCCGCTGCTCTCGGGCGGGAGGATTGTCGCCTACACGGGTTCCTCTGCGGGCGCGGCGCTGATGGATGCCCTCGAAGACAACCGCGTCGACAGCGTGCCGCTCACGCCGAGCCACCTGCCCCTCCTCGTCTCGCGCAAGCATACCGGCAGCAAGGTGCGGCGGCTCATCGTTGGCGGAGAGGGCCTGGAGACCCGACGAGCGCTGCGAGCGCTGGAGACCTTCGGCCCCCACTTGGAGCTCTTCAACGAGTACGGCCCACGGAGGCGACGGTGTGGTGCCTCGTGCACCGGTTCGACGCTCGCAAGGACGTCCAGGACTTCGTTCCCATCGGCCGGCCTGCGCCGAACGCACGGGTCCACGTGCTGGATGAGCGACTGGCTCCGGTGGCCGAGGGCGTCACGGGCGAGCTGTACCTGGGCGGAGAGTGCCTGGCGCTGGACTATCTCGACAATCCGGAGGCGACCCGGGAGCGGTTCATCCCAGCCCCTTCGCGAAGGGCGAAGTGGTGTACCGGACGGGAGACCTCGCGCGCTGGCTGCCCGGCGGGCTCCTGGGCTTCGAGGGCCGGAACGACACGCAGCTCAAGTTCAACGGCCACCGCGTCCAGGAACTGCTTCCCCAGTACTTCGTTCCCCTCCCCCAGCTTCCGCTCACGCCCAAATGCAAGGTCGATACGAAGGCGCTGCCCCGGATGGAGGAGGCGAAGGGGCGGATGCGGAGCATGTCGGCTCCGCCTCGCACGCCCACGAAGTTGGAGCTCGCGGCCATCTGGCGCAAGTCAATTGAGCTCTCGGAGGTTGGCGTCGACGATGACTTCTTCGAGATTGCCGGCCACTCGCTGCTAACCAATCAAATCATCCTGAGGCCTCGCGAGGCCCTCGGGGTGGACCTGAACATGCGCAGCATCTTCGAGCACCGGACCGTCGCGACGCTGGCCCGGAGCATCGAGCAGGCAAGGGCCAGCGCGAAGCTGCGCGTGGCCACGGGAGCGAGGACCAAGAACGTGCCGCTTCCCCGGTTCATTCCCGGGCTCGCCACGGCCTGCGAGGTGCAGCCCACACCCGGAGCCGTCTCCAAGAAGAGCGACGAGGAGAACCTCGTCCTGGCGGAGTCCATCACCTCCATGGATGAGAAGATCGGCGAGTTCCACAGCCGCTTCCCCTGGCCGTGGAACTCCTCCATGTTCGCCTCGCTCCAGGACCCCGACTTCGAGCGCACGCTGGTGAGCCAGGAGGTGGAAGACTTCAGCCACACGGCTGTGCCCCCCGTGAGGCCAACATCTGGGTGGCGGGCTGTGGAACGAACCAAGCCCTCCTCACGGCGCTGCTGTTCCCGAACGCGAAGGTGCTCGGCACGGACCTCTCGACGAAGTCGACTGAAATCTGCGCGGCCAATGCCGCCGACCTCGGCGTGAAGCACCTCAAGTTGAAGATGGAGAGCATCAACGACGCGCCCTACGTGGAGCAGTTCGACTTCATTGTGTGCACGGGGGATTCACCACACCTACGAGCCGGCCCATGCACTGGCGAGGCTGTCCCGGGCCCTCAAGCGCGACGGCTTGATGGCGCACCTCGTCTACAACAGCTTCCACCTGAGCATCACCAGCGCCTTCCAGAAGGCCATCCGGCTCATGACGCAGGGGCTGTCGTCCAACGACTACGCGGTCGCCAAGCGCCACCCCAGGACGCGCGGGCCCCACGCAAGACGGAGCAGCAGCTGAACGACGAGTTCCTGCGGACGACCTTCGAGCGAGCGACCACGATGCAGCAGAGCTACATCCGGGGGCAGGATGGGCGCTTTCGGCTCTCGTCGAAGTCCATCGCCCACCCGGCCTCGGCACCCGAGAACTCGGCCGTGGGTTCGATGTGGAGCAGGGGTCGCCGCGCCCGTGGACGCCTCACCCCGTCCCTTAGAACCGCGCGAGCTACGAGAGTGCAGCTAGAACGAGCCAACTTCAGTTCCCCGAACGGGGACTCAGCGCGAGCCCCCCATCACGAGCGTGCCTTCGACGTCCGGCTTGACTGGGGCAGTGTTGCCAGACACGGTCGTCTTGGTCATCTCTACGGTGCGCAAGGCGCTAATGCCACCGGCCCGGCCCTCGGAGCGGTTTCCCACCACTTGGCATTGAGACAGACGCATCACCCCATTGTTGCGGATGGCGCCTCCCTCGACGCGCGCGGTGTTTCCCTTGAAGGTCGAGGTCTCCGCGACGAGGGTGCCGTTGTTCCAGAGCCCTCCACCACGGTCTCCCGCTTGGTTGTCACGAATGTTGGTGTCGATGAGTGTGGCCTCTCCGGCACCCGCGACCGGCAGATTATACACCCCTCCCCCCACCCCTCCCTCTCCACGGGCACGATTGCCAACCACGTTGCTGCTCACGAGCTTCAGGACGCCGTCGTTGCGAATACCACCACCATCGTCGCCAGCGGAGTTTCCCGTGACCGTCACACGCTCAAGCACGAGTGTCCCGGTGTTCCAAAGGCCTGCTCCATCCGTATAGCCCTCAGTCGCTCCATTACGAATGGTGAGGTCGCGCACCGTCAGCTGTCCCTGCGATGCGATGTGGAAGAGGCGGAATGCGGGTGTGTTGGGAGCCGTACTCCGCTCAACGATGGCGCCATTACCTTCGATGACGACTGCTGCCGTCACAGTCGGCAACCCGCTTCCGCCTTCGAGCCCATTAACGGTGGCAATGCTGGTCAGCGAGTGGAGGCTTTCCCGGCGCAGCCGGATCACACCTCCACCCGCCCCGTTCACCGCCTCGAGCGCTGCCCTCAAGCTACATTGAGGTGAACTCCCCCCCTTGGCGCATCTCGGGTTGGAGCCATCAACCTCCACTACGAGAGAACGCTCTGTTGAAGGCGGGGCAGCCATTGCCACCGTCGAGACCAGCACGGCGGCTCCGTATAGCTTGAAGGCATTGGTCACTTGACCCTCTGGGTGTAGAGCTCAGCGACCTTGTGGTTCTCCTGGAACATCTGGATGCGACCGTTCTCGGAGTCGGTGATGAAAATCTGTCCCTTCTCGTCTACGGCCACGCCAAACGGGAACCACAATTCACCATCCGCGGTGCCGTTGCGTCCAAAGATGCCCAGCGAGGCCCCGTCAGAGGTGAACTTCTGAATGCGGTGATTGTTTGAATCCACCACGTAGACATTGCTGCTGCGCGGGTCGACGGTGATTCCCTTCGGCCGGTACATCTGACCAAGCTTCACGCCTGAATCGCCCCAGGCGTGCAGGAACTTCCCGCCCAGATCGAACTTCTGGACGCGGCCATTGTCCGTATCCGTGACGTAGAGCCACTTGTTGGCACGGTCGACGGCCAACCCCATGGGACGGTCGAACTCCCCCGTCTTGCGCCCCCGCGCCCCCCAGGTGGCGAGGAAGCGTCCCTGGTCATCGAATTTCTGAATTCGATGGTTGCCTGCATCAGAGACATAGATGTTTCCATCCTGATCCACAGCGACACCGGAAGGCTCCTCGAACTCGCCCTTCCCGGTGCCCCGGCGGCCGAACGTGAACCGGAACTTTCCGGGCAGCTCACGCATGTTCTCCGGAGCCCCGGCGGTAACCTGGATGCGGTTGTTGCCGGAGTCCGCGATGACGATGTCACCCTGGTTGTTGACGGCGACTCCCTGTGGGTATCGGAACTGCCCGGGGCCGCTCCCCTCCTCTCCCCACTTCTCGATGAACATCCCATTCCAGGTTGACAAACGGACCCGGTGATTGTTCGTGTCCGCGAAGACGAGCGTCGACATGCCGAACGGGTCCTTGAATTGGGCAATGGCCGTGGGGTTCGAATACTGGCCCACGCCCCGGCCTGGCATGCCCCACTTCAGCCGGTAGTTCGCGAGGCTTCCCGTTCCGCAGGGAATGGGCTTCATCGCGAACTCCTGCGTCTGCTTCGGCTTGTCGCCCTCGATCCTGGCGGCCAGCGAGCCGTCGTCCCGAAGCTCGTAGATGATCCGCTTCGGGAAGTCATGCTTGAGATTCTCGAAGACGGCCTTCTTCCCGTCGAGGCTCACCATCTTGAAGGCTACCGAGGGCTTCCCCATCGGCGAGGGAGTCATGGTGATGCCATCTGCCGAGGCTTCGATCTTGATGAACTCGAAGAAAGCCGTCTTCCCGCTGGCGACGACCTGAGACGTTCCCAGCATCAGGTCGCCAGCAGGTGGGCTGAAGCGCTCCTCGAGAATCTCGTTCTTCCCGGTCTCTCCACCACGCCAGCAACCGGCCATGAACGACAACTCGGATAACGACTTCGCCTGAGGCTGGGCCTGGGCCTCGTTCACCACTCCCACGCACACGCCGCACAACACAATCAAGAATCTCGAAAGCATGACCATCCCTCAGTTGCCCTTCTTCTTGGTCGGAGCGGGCGGGGGCGTCTTGGGCTGCAGCGCGGCGGCTACCCGATAGCTCGCGGCCTTGGCCACGCCCTCATTGAAGGTCGCCTCGGGGATCTGCTCCATATCCTCGCACGTCCCGTCCCCGAAGCAGAAGTTGCCCGAACAGGGGCACGGCTCGGTCACACAGATAGAGCCATCGGGAACGGACCCGCCCGTACGGGAGAAAGAATACGGCTTGTGGAAGGCCACCGTGATGTTCCGGGGCGGAATCTCCATCACGCCGGTCGCGAAGGCGACACCGGCGCGCCCCTGCCCCACTCGAACCTCATTCACATAGATATCGTAGATGGCGTTGTAGACAATCATCGCCGGGTAGTCTTTGTCCTTCTGCAGAGACACACCCAGGCTCTTCGGCTTGATTGTCTCCGAGAGCTTGATGGTGATGTACGCATCCAGGACCTTGCTGTAGCCATAGAGTTCCCACGCATCAATAATGAACTCGAACTGGCGATACCCGAGGCCGTTGCGGGCCGGCTTCTCCCGGTTCAACCTCATGAATGCATCGACCTTGAGCACCTCCGCTGGGACGGTCTCCCCCTTCAGGATGATGGGGATGGTGATGATGGAGTGCTCGAACTCCACTTCCGCGTACTCGGGAAAGCCGGTCTGCACATCACCGGCATGGGCTTGCGTTGCGCCACCTGACAGGAGAAGCCCCAAGAGTGCCCCGATGATGCGCAGACCTGATTTGTGGTTCATTCGCTTCTCCCTTGACGTGAGAACACGCCGGTAAGCCGCCGGGCACACTTCACCGACGGCGAAACAGACAACAACCCAGAGAGTACCAAGCTCTAGAAGTGCGGGTCAAACGTTTACTGCGATTTTCTGATCTGAGATTGGGTTTGGGCGCAGTCTTCGCGCCAGCCCCAGAAGCCGGGGAAGCAGCAGGAGGGTCATGAGGTACGCGGAGAACATGGCCATTCCCAACAGCAGGCCCAGGACGCGATTGGGTCTCAACGAGGACAAGGTCAGACTCAGGAAACCGAGCCCCAGGACCATGGCGTTCCAGCGGGCCGCCTTCCCAGCGGAGGCGAAGCTGTTGCGAACAGCGTCGGCATGAGCCAGGCCGGCTCTCTGGCCCTCCTTGTGTGCGTGGACGAAGTGCAGGGCGAAGTCAGTGCCGCAACCGACGGAGAGCGCCAGGAACATGCTGCTGGCGATTCCCAGCGGCAGCCCAAGGTAGCCGAGCACACCGAACACGAGTATCGAGCCAGCCAGCACGGGGACCAGTACGACGACGGCCTGGATGAGGTTCCTGAGGCCTATCAAGAGAATCAGGCCGATGCCTATCAGGCTCCAGACGATGGAGTAGAGCTGGCTTGAGATGATGGCTCGAACGACCTCGACGGCGATCGGCAGTTCCCCGCTGAAATGAGCCTTCACTCCGCGAGCTTCCAGGATGCGCGGGAGGCTTCGCTCAAGATGCTCCCGCAGCTCGGTGCCCTGGAGGAAGTCGGGAGCCCTGACCATGATGCGCACGCGAGCCATCTGTGCATCCCGCGTCTGATACTGGTCCAGGTCGATACGGCTCCTGAGGAGTATGGACAGCGCGCTCAGGGTCCGGAGGGCCTCCCCTGGCAACCGCGAGACCTCGTCCGACTTGCCCGTCATCCTTGCGAGCACACCCAGCGGGGTCAGATGGCTGATGACCCCTGCGGCATGAGGCGCGGTTGATGCAAGCCGGGAGACCTCCTCCACCAAGGCCAGTCCGTCGGCATGGCGAAAGAAATGCGGCTCCGGGCTCTCGAGGACGACGTCGAAGCGGTACGTCCCCCAGAACTGGGAATTGAAGATTTCATCCGCGGCCACGACCGGCGACGCCCTGTCAAAGTTCTCGAGCCATGAGTCCTGGATGGAGAGGAAGAAGCTGCCAGGGAGCATCACAGCGATGAGAAATACGCCGAGGCGGAACGAGGCCGTTTCGTGACGGCATATCCATGCCTCGAACGAGGACAGGGGTGAAAGCTCCGGAGCTTGCTTCGGCTGTCGCCTCCTCCACCATGCGCCGGGCATGGCGACGACCAAGGCGGGGATGAGGGTGAAGCTCGACAGCATCGCCAGAACCATCCCCATGGCCGCGAGCACCCCGAAGTCGCGGAGGGGCAGGATGGTGGATGAGGGATAGGCCAGGAATCCGGCTGCGGTGGCCAGGGAAGTGAGCACCAGCGGAGCCCCTATTTCCCTCAGCGCCGCCCGCACATGCGCCCGACGCTGCTCGGGCGAAGCCGCCGGGTTCGAGTCATGAAGGGTCTGCAGCCGCTCCATGAAGTGGATCTCATCCGCGGCCCCCATGACCATCAGGACGATGGGGAGGATGGTGGTAATCAGCGTGACCGGGATTCCCAGGTACCCCATGGTCCCCAGCACGCACGCCATGACGACCAGGACCTCCGTCATGACGGCGACCACGGCCGCCACGGTGCGCATGTACCAGTACAGCAGCAGGACCATCACCGTGACCATGATGGGAACCATCCAGAACAGGTCGCGCAGGACGAGCCGGCCGAGCAGGACCTCCGCCACCACCGGGCCGGTGACCCGCAGTTCGAATTCCGAGCCTGAGTAGGTGGCGAGCCAGCGCTCCAGAACACTGACGGCATCTCGGCGCTCGATGCCCCTGGCCAGGGGAACGTAGAGGGCCGCGGCGGAGCCGTCCCGGGAAAGGAACAGGCCTCGGGCCAGTGGATGGCGGTCGACACGCTCAAGTAGCGCCGTGGCCTCCGCTTCCGACGTTGGGGCTTCTTCCAGATACTCCCTGGCGTACTGCAGGGCAGACAGGTTCGGGTCGGGGTCTACCAGACTGGCCAGGGAACGAACCTTGTCAGCATCCGCGATGGGGAGCCGACGAACCTGGCGGTCCAGCTCCCTCAGGAAACGCAGGCCGGCGAGGCTGGCGACGCGCGGCCCGGCCACACGGGAGTTCACCAGGACGATGACCTGATCGGGGTCCCGGAAGGTCTCCGCATCAACCTCGGACTGTTCGACGACTGGATTATCGGACGGGTAGATGGCCATTCCGTCCGTACGAAGGTTGAGTCGCGGGATGCCGCTCACGAAGAACAGCGTCACCAAGAGGCCAGCCAGCAACACGAGTCTCGGCCTGGCCAGGCAGGCCTGCGTCAATCGTTCCAGCACCGGCATCTATTGACTCCACGAAGGACGAATGTGTTTTGTACCGTTCTTGCTGGAAGCGGCTCAGATGCTCGGCACGAGCTGGAGCAGCCTGTGGATGCGCGTCTTGAGCGCATGGAAGCCATCGCCGGTGAGGTCCCTTGGCCGGGGCAGCGGGTTGTCCAAGATGTCGATGATGCGCGCGGGCCGCGTGGACATCACCACGATGCGCGTGGCCAATGCGCAAGCCTCCTCGATGTCGTGCGTCACCATGACACACGTCTTGCGAGTCTCCAGCCACAGGCGAGCCAGCTCGCGGCAGTGCTCATGTCGCGTGAACGGGTCGAGCGCGCCGAAGGGCTCGTCCAGCAGGAGCATCTCTGGCTCGGCAGCCAGGGCCCTTGCGAACTCCAGCCGCTGCTTCATTCCGCCGGACAGCTGCACTGGATAGTGATTGCGGAAATCCGCGAGCCCCACGCGCGATAGCTGGCGCGCCACCTCGGCCTCACGGGCCTCGGCGGGCAGGTCCGCCAGCGGGAAGGCGACATTCTCCTCCACCGTCAACCAGGGGAAGACGCTGGGCTCCTGGGACACATAGATGCGCCGCCGGGACGGGCCCCGCACGCGCTGTCCGTCGATCTCCAGCGTGCCCGCATCCAACGCCACGAAGCCAGCGATGGCGCCCAGCAACGTCGTCTTGCCACAGCCCGAGGGCCCGACCAGCACGACGAACTCGTGCTCGCGCACCTCCAGGTCCACGTGGTCCAGAACCGTCAGGGCTTTCGCCCCGGCGCCGAATTGCTTCAGCGCCTGCTTCAGCCGGATCTTCACCACCGCATTCTCAGAAGTCGCCAGGGCGCGCTCCTCTCTGAAGCACCTGCTGCCGCTCGAGTGCGCGGAAGATTCCATCCAGCCCGAAGCCAATCACCCCGATGACCACCATGGCCGCGGTGACCAGTTCGAAGCGCAGGTTGTTGCGTGCGTCGTTGACCTGGTAGCCCAACCCGGAGCGCACGCCGAGCATCTCCGCCGCCACGACCACCACCCAGGCGATGCCCAGCGCCAGCCGCATGCCGGAGACGACCTGCGGGAGGATGGCCGGGAAGATAACGCGCGTGGCCAGCCTCACTCCGCGCACTTCGAAGTTCTCAGCCGCCTTCAGGTAGCGGTTCTCGATGGCCCGCACCGCCGAGGACGTGGACACCACCATGGGGAAGAACGCCGCCATGAAGATGAGGAAGACGGCTGACACGTCCCCACTGCCGAACCACAGCGTCGCGACAGGCAGCCAGGCAATGGGCGAGATGGGCCTCAGGAGCTGCAGGAATGGGTTGAGCGCGTAGTGCGCGCGCGCGTACCAGCCGACCCAAACGCCTAGCGGAATGCCGATGATGACCGCCAGTGTGAAGCCGTAGGAGACACGGAACACCGAGGCCACCACGTTGCGTAGCAGCGCGCCGGTGCCGGCCAGTTCAAAGAGGCCCTGTGCCGTCCCCAGGGGACCCGGCATTCCCCCGCGCGGCGCGTCGTGGGTGGCCAGCTCCCACGCTAGCAGGAACACGGCCGTGCCCACCACCCCCAGCGCTACCTGTTCGAACCGCACCTTGCGCATCACGGCGCGACGTCTCCCACCGCCGGCTTGCGCCGGGCAAAGCGCGTATCCGTATAGTCGTCGAACCCGAACGGGCTCTCCGGCGAGGACGGAGGAAAGAAGCCCAGACGCTCGGCGTAGCGCTGAATCTCCTCGAAGTCCGCGCGCGCCGGTTCCAGGTCCACGTAGCGCACCCGGTCTGGCGGTTGCGTAAGCACGTAGCGAAGCAGCTCGACGCGCTGATTGAAGTGCTCGGGTCTCGCGGCGATGGCCGCCGCCTGCATGCGGTGCGTGCGGGGCCAACCTTTTGGCACCATGGCCAGGGACGGGTCTGCGGGCCCCTCTCCTTCCACCGCCACCCCCGGAGCCAGGTCCTCGCCGGGTGAGTCGATCCACTCGCCAGAGGCCGCAATGCCATTCACCAGTTCCTGCACCAAGTCCGGCCGGTCGGCGATGAGCTTTTCATGGACCGCCAGCACGCAGGAGATGAAGTCCGGCCACACGTCCTTGGTGAAATAGAGCGGTCGCGCGATGTCCGACAGCTCCGCTGCCGCACCGAACGGCTCCCCCACGATGTACGCGTCGAACTGTCCGGTGCGCAGTCCGGCTGGCATCTCCGGCGGAGGGAACTCGATGAGCGTCACGTCGTCGTCCGTCATGGCGAACCGGTCCATCAACTTCTGGATGAGGATCCGCTGGTTGGAATAGCGATGCGGGATGGCGATGCGCTTGCCGCGCAGGTCCGCGAAAGACTGGATGGGCGCGTCCTTGCGCACCATGAGCACCGTGCCGTCACGATGTCCCAAGTAAACGATGCGGATGGGCAGGCCCCGGCGCTTCATCGTCATCGCCAGCGGAGCGAGGATGAAGGACGCCTGGAGCTCGCCAGCCTGGAATGCCTCCGTGATGGCAGCGAAGTTCGTGAACCGTCTCGACTCGAAGACGGTGCCCCTATTCGAATTTCGGGTCGCCCAACTGGTGACCGGACACGTGAGGTGTCACGTGACGGGTAGGTGCCCTACCTGTAGCTTGGCGCGTCGGGCCAGCAACTCCTGGCGATTCAGGCCCAGGTGGAGCCCGCTCACCAACGCCAGTACCGCTACCCAGACGACGGTCAATACCGCCAGTCCCGTGCGTCCACCGCGCATGGCGCTGCTCATCATTGTCGCTCCCCACCGCTCATGGCGGCGACCCCAGACAAAGAAAAGAGCCGGAGATTCCGCTGTTCCGCCTCTCACGAAGAAACCTCAACGTCCGGCATTTAGAGCCTACACAGGTTGTGGTATAGATATCCACTCCATGTTTTGGTCATCGACTGGCAAGGCGAGAGCACGCCTGACGCAACGCAACGCCGCGCCGCGAGGACTGGCGCGTTCCGTGCGCAGGCGCATCTTCGGGCTGGCTCCAGATGAGGCGAGCTTCACGAAGCGTGGTTTCCGAGGGGCGGGCGAGCCCGCGCAGGCGCGGTTGGAGCGCATCGGCTCCACGTTCATCGTCGGCTACATGGCTGCGCTGGACGACCCAGAGCCCGAATCGCTGTTGCCGGCAGTGGAGGCAGTGGACACGGAGGTCCGCGGCTTCGCGTACGAGGGCGCAGCCATGGCACTCGCCCTGCTGGACATGCTGGCACCGTGGGACCGCTCTCGGGTGCAGCGCTTCCTGGAAGGTAGCGATTACCGCCATGTCTATATGACATACGTGGGCATGGGCTGGGCGTGGGCACGCCTGGGGCGAAGCGTGGAGCCGAAACTGATGCGGGTGGACCCGCTGCTCGGCTGGCTCGCGGTGGACGGCTACGGCTTCCACGAGGGCTTCTTCCACGGCGCGCGCTACGTGGAGCAGCGGCGGCAGCAGCCCCTTTCCGGCTACGCGGCCCGAGTGTTCGATCAGGGGCTCGGCCGCAGCCTCTGGTTCGTAGAGGGCGCGGGCGTCGGGCGCATCATCGACCGGGTGCGCTCGTTCCCGGAGGCGCGGTGGCCGGACCTTTGGGCGGGCGTGGGCCTGGCTTGCACGTACGCGGGCGGTGTGGACCGTGAGGCCCTGGAGGAGCTCGCGCGCGCCACGGGCCCGCACCTCCCGCAGTTGCGCCAAGGCAGTGTGTTCGCGGCGCGGGCCCGGGAGCGCGCGGGCAACCTGGCACCCCACGTGGAACTGGCCTGCGATGTCCTCTTCGGGAAGCCCGCGTCGGTGGTTGCGCCGCTAGCGGACCAGGCGGAACGGGCGGTGACCGGAGCGCAGGGCGACACTCCGCGCTTTGAGCTCTGGAGACAGCACATCCAGCGGCTGACCGCCGCTATTTCGGGAGCAGCATGAGTGAACAGAAGAGGATGTGGTTCCAGGCCTATCTGCCGCAAATCCTGGCGGCCACCATGGTCCTGGGCCTCTACGGCTTCGCACGGCCACCCGCGAAGGATGAGGCAGCGCGCGCGGCCATGGCTTCGCGGTTCGGCTTCGAGCGGCACGAGCTTCCCTCGGTGGCCGGGCCCCCTCCTCGATCACTGCGGCCTGTCAATCCGTCACTGAAGCACATCCAGGGGTGGATATCCGCGGTCGGCGGCGCGGTGGCGCTGCACGACCTGGATTCGGATGGCCTGCCCAATGACGTGTGCTACGTGGAAACGCGCACGGACCAGGTCATCGTGGCCCCCGTGCCAGGCACTCCCTCGCGCTATGCGCCCTTCACCTTGGACGCATCGCCGCTGCCATGGGATGGCGCCACCATGGCTCCCATGGGGTGTCTCCCGAGGGACCTTAACGAGGACGGTTGGGCGGACGTGGTCGTCTACTACTGGGGCCGCACGCCGGTGGCCTTCCTCCAGAAGCCGGGCATGCCGGGGCAATCCGTGGCCCTGGGCGCGGACGCATTCACGCGCCAGGAGGTGAACCCGGTGGTGGAGCGCTGGTACAGCAACGCGGCCACCTTCGCGGACGTGGACGGTGACGGCCATCCAGACTTCATCATCACCAACTACTTCCCGGACGGCTCGCACATCATCGACGAGAACGCGCCAGTGCCAGATGGGATGCAGGATTCCATGACGCGCGCCTTCAATGGCGGGCGCAACCGCTGGCTGCGCTGGACGGGCGCCACCTCCGGCGCTGCACCTTCCGTCACCTTCCAGGAAATGCGCAGCGTGCTGGAGGACCCTGCGCTGGAGGAGCAGATCGAGCACGGATGGACGCTGGCGGTGGGCGCGGCGGACCTGGATGGGGACCTGCTGCCGGAGGTGTACTTCGCCAATGACTTCGGTCCCGACCGGATGCTGCACAACCGCTCCGAGCGGGGACGGTTCCGCTTTGCGTCGCTGTCCGGCGAGAAGGGCCTGGCCACGCCCAACTCGAAGGTGCTCGGCCGCGATTCCTTCAAGGGAATGGGCGTGGACTTCGGGGACGTCAATGGAGATGGGCTGCTGGACCTCTACGTAAGCAACATCTCGGCAGAGTACTCGTTGCTGGAGAGCCACTTTCTCTGGGAGAGCACCGGTGAGGTGGCCCGAATGAAGGACGGCGTGGCCCCGTACGTGGACCGCAGTGAGCCGCGTGGCGTGGCGCGCAGTGGCTGGGGTTGGGAGGCCCGGCTGGCCGACTTCGACAATGACGGCGTGCTGGAGGCATTGCAGGCCACCGGCTTCCTCAAGGGCAACCGCAATAGCTGGCCGGAATTGCAGGAACTGGCCACCGGCAATGACCAGATGCTGTCCCTCCCGGAGAGCTGGCCCCGCTTCCAGGGCGGTGACGACCTGAGCGGCCATCAGCACAATCCCTTCTGGGTGCAGGACTCGAGCGGACGCTTTCATGACCTGGCCCCCGAACTGGGCATCGCCACGCCCGAAGTGACGCGCGGCATCGCCACCGCCGACGTGGACGGGGACGGCGCTCTCGACTTCGCGGTGGGCAATCAGTGGGAGCCTTCTTTCGCCTACCGCAACCGCGCGGCGTCTCCGGGCGCCTTCCTGGGCCTGCGCTTGCTGCATCCGGTGGCTGGCACGCCCGCCTCCCCGCTACGAGTGGAGGCGGGGCGCGCGCCCTATGGCGGCAAGGGAACCCCCGCCCTGGGCGCCTCGGTGAAGGTGCGCCTGCCTGGCGGACGTCATCTGGTGGGCCAGGTGGACGGCGGAAACGGCCACTCCGGTAAGCGCAGCCCAGAGCTGCATTTCGGACTGGGCCGGCAGGACGCGAGCGCGAAGTTGAATGTGGAAGTGGCTTGGCGTGATGGTACCGGCCGCCCCCACCACCAGAGCCTGAACCTCACCCTTGGCTGGCACACCATCGTGCTGGGCGACGAAGGCGTCACGGAGGCTTCGCGATGAATGAAGCGATGAAGACGTGGAGTGGTGATCTGCGAGTGGCGGGTCTTCGACGCTTTGCTGTGGCCATCACGCTCCTCAACGTGCTGGGTCACACGGTGCTGGGCTTTGAGCAGGCCTGGGCGCATCCGCTCGTCTCGCTCCTGGCGGCCTACTCCGCAGAACTGCTGTTGGAGTGGGCGGGGGCACGCAGCCAGGGCCGGGCGCCGCGCTTTCTCGGCGGCGCGGGCACATTCATCGACTTTCTGCTGCCGGCTCACATCACCGGCTTAGCGGTGGCCATGCTGCTGTACGCCAACGCGCAGCTCTTGCCGGTGGCATTCGCATCGGCAACGGCAATCGCTTCGAAGACCCTCTTCCGAGTCCCGGTAGGGGGCCAGCCGCGTCACTACCTCAACCCGTCCAACTTCGGCATCACGGCAACACTCCTGCTGTTCCCGCACATCGGCATCGCGCCGCCCTATCACTTCACGGAGAACCTGCGCGGCCCGGCTGATTGGGTCCTTCCTGCCATCATCGTGTGCACAGGCACGTTTCTCAACGCGCGGTTCACCCGTCGCATCCCGCTCATCCTGGGGTGGCTGGGAGGCTTCTTGGTGCAGGCGGCGGTGCGCAGTGCGGTGGCGGGCACTCCGCTGACAGCGGCCCTGGTACCGATGACGGGTGTGGCCTTCGTCCTCTACACCTTCTACATGGTGACGGACCCGGGAACGACGCCGCAGCGCCCCGCCATGCAGGTGTGCTTCGGCGCGGGTGTGGCTGCGGCCTACGGGATGTTGGTCGCCGTGCATGTTGTCTTCGACCTATTCTTCTCACTTACGCTCATCTGCGCCGCACGCGGAGGGGCCTTGTACGTTCAGGCAATGCTAGCCCGCCGAGCCGAGCCCCTGCCTGGGGTTACCACCCTCTCCGTGCAGGGAGAGCCGCGTACATGAGTCGAGAGACTGTCCTCGCCGTCGTGGGGCTCGCGTGCCAGTATCCGGACGCGAGGTCCCCGGCGGAGCTCTGGGAGACGGTCATGGCTCAGCGCCGGGCCTTCAGGCGCATTCCTTCCGTCCGCCTGCGCCTGGAGGACTACGCCTCGCGCGACAGGACCGCTCGGGACCTGACCTACGTCGAGGAGGCAGCCGTCATCGAGGGATATGCCTTTGACCGCGTCCGCTTCCGGGTGGCGGGCAGCACCTACCGGTCTGCGGACCTGACGCACTGGCTGGCCCTGGACATGGCCTCAGAAGCGCTGCGGGACGCGGGCTTCGACGAGGGTGAGGGGCTGCCTCGCGAGACGACGGGCGTGGTCCTTGGCAACACCCTCACCGGCGAGTTCTCGCGCGCGCAGTTGATGCGGTTGCGCTGGCCCTACGTGCGCCGAATGGTGGAGGACTCGCTGCGACGCTCTGGATGGGACACCCAGCGAGTTGCGCTTTTTCTTGGGGAGCTGGAGGAGCGCTACAAGGCGCCCTTTGCGCCCGTGGGTGAGGAAACGCTAGCGGGTGGCCTGTCCAACACCATTGCCGGGCGCATCTGCAACTACTTCGACCTGAAGGGCGGCGGCTTCACGGTGGATGGCGCGTGCGCCTCGTCCCTTCTCGCCGTCACTCAGGCCTGCGCTGCTCTCGTGTCAGGCGACCTGGACGTCGCCCTCGCGGGCGGTGTGGACCTCAGCCTGGACCCGTTCGAGTTGGTGGGCTTCGCTAAGACGGGCGCGCTGGCTCCAGAGGAAATGCGCGTCTATGACCAGCGCTCGGCCGGATTCTGGCCAGGTGAGGGCTGCGGCTTCGTGGTGCTCATGCGCGCCGAGGATGCACGCGCCCGAGACCTCCGCATCCATGCGCTCGTACGTGGCTGGGGCGTATCGTCGGATGGCCATGGCGGCATCACCCGCCCCGAGGTGGCCGGCCAGCTGCTGGCACTGCGCCGCGCGTACCAGCGTGCGGGCTTTGGCATCGATACAGTCGGCTACTTCGAGGGACACGGGACGGGAACCACCGTGGGCGACACCACGGAACTGGAAGCCTTGTCCACCGCCCTACGCGAGGCGGGCCCTCGCGCAACCCCCACCGCAATCGGCTCGGTGAAGGCCAACATCGGCCACACCAAGGCCGCCGCAGGCATCGCCGGCATCATCAAGGCAGTGCAGGCGCTCCGGGCGCAGACGCTGCCGCCCACCACCGGCACCTCCCGGCCCCACGCATTGCTCACTGGGGACAACGCCATGCTGCGCGTCCTCTCGGAGGCGGAGCTGTGGCCCGCGGGCCGCCCCCTGCGCGCCTCGGTGAGTGCCATGGGCTTTGGCGGCATCAATACTCACGTCGTGCTCGAGGGCGCCCCGGGTGCGCGGAGGCAGGGACTTGCGGACCGGGAGCGGCGGCTGGCATCCTCCGCACAGGACTGCGAGTTGTTCCTGCTGGCCGCCTCCAGTGGCGAGGCATTGGCCGGCGAGGCACGGCGGCTCCGCGAGGTGGCCCGCACCCTGTCGCGAGCGGAGCTGGGGGACGCGGCCTTCGAGGTGCAGCGCCGGCTCTCCGGTGGCCGCACGCGCGCCTCGCTCGTGGCCTCCACCCCCGCGGAACTCGTAGAGCGGCTGGACATGCTCGCCGCATGGCTCGATGAGGGCGTCACGGCCCGGTTGGACCTGGAGAAAGGCGTGTGCCTGGGCATGGGCATGCGGCCTCCCCGCGTGGGATTCCTCTTCCCCGGGCAGGGCTCTCCCTCGCGCCGGACCGGCGGGGCCTGGCAGCGCCGCTTCACTCCAGTGAGTGAGCTTTACACCTCCAATCCCATCCCCGAGGGGGCGAACTTGGTATCCACGGACGTAGCCCAGAGGGCCATCGTCCAGGCCTCGCTGGCGGGGCTCCGAATGCTCGCGGAGGTGGGCATCGAGGCCTCGGTAGCCCTAGGCCATAGCCTGGGCGAGCTGGTTTCCCTGCACTGGGCCGGCGCGTTCGACGAGGCGGGGCTGCAGCGGCTGGCGCGCGTGCGGGGCCAGGCGATGGCCGACCTGGGGGCCTCGAGCGGGGCCATGGCGAGCATCGGGACCGGGTCCGCCGAAGTGGAGCCGCTGCTAGCGGGGCTCCCCGTCGTGGTGGCAGCGTGCAACTCGCGGCGGCAGACGGTGGTATCCGGCGAGTCACCCGCAGTGAACACGGTGCTTGCTCGCGCCCGCGCGGCAGGGCTCGCGGGGGTTCGCCTGGAGGTCTCTCACGCCTTCCACTCCCCGCTGGTGGCACGCGCCGCCGTGCTGCTGGAAGAGCACCTCGAGAAACACGCGCCAGGGCCCGTGCTGCGCCCGGTGGCCTCCAGCGTCTCCGGAGGCATGCTGGGAGCGGACGAGGATCTGCGCGCGCTGCTATCGAGGCAAGTGACCTCGCCCGTGCGCTTCACGGATGCGCTCGCCGCCTCGCCGCGGGTGGACCTGTGGATTGAGGTAGGGCCGGGCCACGTGCTGTCGGGGCTCGTGAGCGAGGGCTCGGGCACGCCCGTGGTGCCGCTCGATGCAGGTGGAGACTCGCTCCGGGGTCTGCTCCACGCCGTGGCCGTGGCCTACACGCTCGGCGCGCCCTGTCAGCCCGAGGCCCTCTTCACGGGCCGCTTTACCCGCTCGCTGTCGCTCGAGCGCAAACCCTCCTTCTTCGAGAACCCCTGTGAGCTGGTGCCTGACCTGCCCGGGGAAAATATTGCCGCCTCGCCCCGAATCCGCCCCGAGTCGGCCCTGGCCGCCCCCCGCCCCGAGTCCGGCATCGCCACGGTGGCCCCGTCGGCAGGCACGTCCGGGACGGTCCCAGAGGGTGCGATGGAGGAGTCGGCGCTCGCCATCGTCCGCGAGCTCGTCGCAGCCCGGGCCGAGTTGCCCGCGAGTGCCATCGGTGATGAGGACCGGCTGCTGGGCGACCTGCACCTCAACTCCATCAGCGTAGGACAGATTGTCATGGAGGCCGCACGGCGTCTGGGCATGTCCACCCATACGGCCCCCCTGGAGTACGCCCACGCGCGGGTCCGCACCGTCGCCCAGGCGCTGGAGGAACTGCGCGCCACGAGCCGTGTGGTGGCCACGCCGGAGCCGTTACTGCCCCCAGGGATCGACGCCTGGGTACGTCCCTTCGCCATCGATTGGGTGGAGCAACCGGCGCCGTGCAGCCGATCCACCCCGACCGAAGGCGCGTGGCACGTCTTTGCACCCCGAGGCCACCCACTGGCCGACGCGCTCCGCGCGAAGCCGCCCACCGTGGAAGGTGGAGGCATCGCGGTATGCCTGCCCGCCGAGCTCAACCCCGAGCACGCGCTACTTCTGCTGAAGGCCACGCACGCGGCACTCGCTGCGCCGGGGGCACCGAGGTTCCTCGTGGTGCAACACGGCGGGGGTGGCTCAGCCTTCGCCCGGACGCTGCATCAGGAGGCCCCGCACCTCGCGGTAGCTGTGGTGGACGTTCCACCGGAGCATCCTCGCGCCGAGGAGTGGATCCACGCCGAAGCCGTGGCAGCCACCCGGGGCTTCATCGAGTGCCGCTACGACTCTGCCGGCGTGCGCCGAGTTCCCCGGCTGCGACTCATCCCTCCCCATATGGGGGGAGACCTTCCCCTGGGCCCGGACGACGTGCTGCTTGTCACGGGCGGCGGCAAGGGGATTGCCGCCGAGTGCGCCCTAGACCTCGCCCAGCGCACGGGCACAAGCCTGGGCCTGCTCGGACGCTCTCGCCCCGAGAAAGACGCGGAGCTGTCCGCCAACCTCGCCCGCATCCAGAAGGCCGGGGTGAAGGTCCGCTACGTGTCTACAGACGTCACTGATGCGAAGGCGGTAAAGCAGGCCGTGCTGACGGTGGAGGCCGAGCTGGGTCCGGTGACCGCCATCCTCCACGGCGCGGGCACCAACGTGCCCCGACTGGTCGCACAACTGGACGAACGGGCTTTGCTGGCAACGCTCAACCCCAAGTACCTCGGAGCGCGCAACGTCCTCGCGGCGGTGGTACCGGAGCGACTGCGCCTCTTCGTCGCGTTCGGCTCCATCATCGGGCGCCTGGGCATGGCGGGCGAGGCGGACTATGCGCTCTCCAACGAGTGGCTGACGCGGCTCACCGAGCACCTGAGCGCGGTGAGCCCGGCATGCCGGTGCGTGTCGATGGAGTGGTCCATCTGGTCCGGTGTGGGAATGGGCGAGAAGCTAGGCCGTGTGGAGGCGCTCGCTCGGCAGGGAATCAGCGCCATCCCTCCAGACCAGGGCCTCGCCGTGCTTCGCGACCTGCTGGCGCGCCCGTCACTCCCCGTAGCGGTGGTGGTCAGCGGGCGCGTGGGTGAGCACCTCCCGCTCACCGTGGAGAGCCCGCCCCTGCCCTTCCTGCGCTTCCTGGAACGAGCGCGCGTCCACTACCCGGGCATTGAGCTGGTGGTGGAGGCGGAACTGGCCTCGGAAGCGGACCTCTCGCTGGACGACCACATCTTCCGGGGTGCGCGACTGCTGCCGGCCGTGCTCGGACTGGAGGCCATGGCCCAGGCGGTGATGGCACTGACGGGCGTGGACGCGCCCCCCGCCTTCGAGCGCGCCGCCTTCGAGCGCCCCGTGGTGGTGCCTCCCGGCCGGAAGCGGCTCATCCGCGTGGCCGCGCTCGTACGAGGGCCCGGCATCGTGGACGTGGCACTGCGCTCTGACGAGACCGGGTTCCAGGTGGACCACTTCCGGGCGACCTGTCGCGTTGACACCGCGCCCCTCCCTGCAGATAGCGCGCCTCTACTGCCGCTCGGCGTGGACCTCGCTGCGCCCCAGCCACCTGAGCCGCTGGGCGACTTCTATGGCGGTCTCTTCTTCCACGGAGGCCGCTTCCGCCGCATCGGCCACTACCACCGGCTTCGTGCCACCGAGTGCATTGCCGAGCTGACCCCGGCCAATAACGCGCCCTGGTTCGCCCGATTCCTTCCGCAGCAAATGGTGATGGGTGACCCGTCCGCCCGGGACGCGGCGATCCATGGCATTCAGGCGTGCATCCCGCATGAAGTGCTCATCCCGAGCGGCGTCGATTCCGTGCGCCCCGGAACGCCCGGCACGCCACGCTTCATCGTTGCGAAGGAGCGAAGTCGGACGGAGCGGGCCTTCGTTTACGACGTGGAGATCCGTGGCACGGAGGGGGGACTCATTGAACGCTGGGAAGGGCTCCGGCTCCAGGTGATGGAGGCCGCACCGAAGCTCGAAGCCTGGCCCGCATCCTTGCTCGCACCCTATACGGAGCGGCGCCTCGGCGAGCTGCTCAAGGGGGCCAGACTCCATGTGGCGGTCGACCAGGATGCCAGGGCGGACCGCCGGGCGCGCAGCGACCGCGCGCTGCGCATGCTGCTAGGCGGAACAGGAGAGGTCCCACGTCGGCCTGACGGCAAGCCCGTGCAGGACGGGGTCGGCGTGTCGGCGGCGCATGCTGGGGACCTGACGCTCGCCATCACCGGGCCAGGTCAAGTGGGGTGCGATCTACAGGCCGTGGAGCCTCGCCCGCCCGCCCTCTGGCAGCAACTGCTCGGGGCGGACCGCGCGGCGCTGGCGGAGTTGGTGGCCCGCGAGCATGGCGAGCCATTGGACATCGCCGCCACGCGGGTATGGGCCGCGCTGGAGTGTCTCAAGAAGGCGGGCCTTCCGGAGACGACTCCCCTGATGCTGGGCGCCGCGCTGGAAGGTGACTGGGGGCTCTTCCGGGCCGGGGGAAGAAAGCTGACCACCCTGCGGGTGGACGTGCGGGGTGCCGGGACCTCCTTGGTGCTCGCGGCACTGCCGGGGGTGACGGATGCAGGCGTTTGAGTTCAAGCACACCGTGGGGTTCGAGGAGACGAATCTCGTGGGCAATGTCTATTACGTGAACCATCTGCGCTGGCAGGGCCGCTGCCGGGAGATGTTCCTGCGCGAGCACGTGCCCTCCATCATTGAGGAACTAGGGCGGAGCCTCTCCCTGGTGACGACACGTTGCTCGTGCGAGTACCTCGACGAATTGCGCGCCTTTGACGACCTGCTCATCGAGATGCGCCTGGGCGGACTCTCACAGAACCGCGTGGCCATGCGCTTCGACTACTACCGGCTCAAGGACGGACGCCGCGAGCTGGTCGCCCGAGGTGAACAGCAGATAGCGTGCATGGCTAAAAAGGAGGAGGGAATGGTTCCCGAGCCCTTCCCTCTCGCGCTGCGCAAGGCCTTCGAGGCCTACGCGGGCTGACGGCTGGCCCCTCCAGCGCGCACGCGAAGCACCGCGCGCCGCGACCCTGCCGCACGCTTATGAGAAGCGGCAGCGTGGAAGCCATGCGTCCGTCGCCTTCTATCTTCACGGCGAGTGCATCTTGAATGCCCCGTCCACAGGAATATTTGAATAGCGGCAGGTGGATTCATGAGTCCATCGCCATTCCCGACGCAAAGACGATGGCAGGCCGCGCCGCTGGCGCAGGCCTGGCCGCTTCGGCGAGAGGCTCTCAGAGGAGCAACGCGCGATTTGGTGACGCACCGGCAACGCTGAAGCAGTGCCTCCCAAGGGCACGCCAGCGTAGAACCGCGACGCGTCCGGGCTCCACGCACAGAGCCCATCGCCCGGACTTGATCTCACTCTCCGTGAAGGACTATGAATGCATTGGAACGCGGCGCCCGCCGCTCCTGAAACTGTTTTCGCCCCCCGCAACCCAATACGGTCTCATGAAAACAATTTTCACAATATTCACACTCCTACTGCCAACTGCGGCGCTCTCCCAGACAATTTCAGACGGCATCATGATGCCCAAGAACGATTTCTGTACGGGCTTCATGTACACGCACGAACAGTGGAGCAGCTACTGGGAAGGGGAGCTCAAGCGCGACAATGAAAATATCGGCCGGCTCACTACCCGAAACCTGATGTGGATCGGCAACTATGGCCTTCATGACCGCGTCAACGTCATCGCCGCGGTACCGTATGTATGGACAAGGGCCAGCCAGGGCACGCTCCACGGTATGGAGGGACTTCAGGACTTCTCGCTGGCGGTGAAGGGCAACTTCTTCAAACAGCAGTTCGAGGGGGGCTGGTTCAACGCATTCGCCGGTGCGGCATTCTCCATGCCCATGAGTGATTACGCGCCCGACTTCTACCCGTTGTCGCTTGGCACGAGTACATACAACCTGTCGGGGCGACTGACCGCGAGCCTTAGACTTGCTCAGGGCTGGTATCTGACGGGCTCGGGGGCGTACACGTGGCGCAGCAACACCTCGCTCGACCGGGCCGCATACTACACCGACGGCCAACTCTTCCTGACCGACGACGTGCAGATGCCTGACATGGTCGATTTCGTTGCCAGCGTTGGATACCTCCAGAATGGCTTGCAGGTGGAGCTTCACTACCTACGGCAGAACACCCTGGGTGGGGGAGACATCCGTCGGCAGGACATGCCGTTCGTCTCCAACCGCATGAACTTTTCGAAGGTCGGCGCCATGATCTCCTATTTCCTGCCTGGGCTGTCGGGCCTCGCGTTGCGCGGCGGCGCGGACCTTACCGTGTCGGGACGAAATGTCGGTGCCTCGACCGCGCTGACGGCCGGACTTCTCTACACCTTCCATCTCTCCTCAAACGCTGGCAACCCGGGTTCGCCATGAAACCACAATCTACTCTCCGGTCGGTGGTGTTGTTGACGGCTGGGCTCCTCGCCTTCCTGGGTCTCAGCTGTAGCAAGGAGGTGGAGTCCGAGGAGCAGCTTCCTCCGCTGAGCCCGGCGGACGTCGACGCCAATGCAGGAAACTGGAGCATGCTCGTGCTGACCAGCGACAGCCAGCTTCCCGTTGCGGCGCCTGCAGACGTGAACTCCGAGGCCTACAAGGCCGAGCTTGCCGCCATCAAGGATGCACAGAGCAAGCTAACCGAAAAGCAGCGCAAGGCCATCGCGTACTGGAGTGGAGGCGGCGTCCTGCGGTGGAACCAGATTTTGCGAGAACTGGTGGCGCGCTACAATCTGCAGCCCGCCCCAAAGGCGGATGGCAGCTATCCGGCGCCGGACGCGGAGAACCCATTCGCGGACCCGGGCTTTCCCTTCGCCAACCCTCCGTATGCGGCCCGGGCCTATAGCTATGTGGCCGTGGCCCAATACGAGGCTCTGAAGGCGGCATGGCACTACAAGTACCTGTACAACAGGCCCGCCCCCCACCAAGTAGATGGTTCCATCCAGGCCTTGCGGCCAGCGACCGAGCTGCCGGCCTACCCTTCCGAGGATGCGCTGCTCTCAGGAGTATCCGCAGAGATGTTGAAGGTGCTGTTCCCGGCTGCGGTAGAGCACATCACCTTGAAGGCTGCCGAACAGCGCAATGCGGCGCTTTGGTCGGGGATGGCTAGCGCCAGTGACCTGGCCGCAGGAGTAGCACTGGGCAAGGCCGTAGCAGATGAGATGAAGCGGCGCGCGGCCGGCGATGGGATGAGCAAGGCAGCCGGTACGAAGGCGGACTGGCAGAAGCTCGAAGACGATTGCGCGGCGCGCGACGAGATACCATGGATCAGCAGGGAGGTGCCTATGCGGCCCCCCATGCTCCCATTCTTCGGCCAAGTGAAGGCATGGAGCATGACCAAGGAGGAGATCGAGAGCGCGCGCCCGCCACGTCCCTATTCAACCTCTTCAGAGGAGATGAAGAAGGAGACGGAGGAGGTGAAGTGGTACGCGGACAACGTCACTCGCGAGCGCCTCGCCATCGTGCACAAGTGGGCAGATGGCGCCGGGACATATACTCCAGCGGGTCATTGGAATGACATCGCCGCGGAATACGTCCGGGACGCGCGCTTCAGCGAGGTGCGGGCGGCCCGTGCCTTTGCCCTACTCAATATGGCATTGCATGACGCGGCCGTGGGCTGCTGGGACACGAAGTACCACTACTTCACCCCGCGGCCGTCACAGATGAATCTCACCATCAAGACCTGCACCGGCATCCCCAACTTTCCTTCGTTCACATCGGGGCACTCGACGTTCTCGGGGTCGGCAGCCACAGTGCTCTCCTATCTGTTCCCAAACCAGAGCGAGTTCTTTCATGAGCAGGCCAAAGAGGCTTCCGACTCGCGATTGTTCGCGGGCATTCACTTTCGCGCGGACATCGAGATGGGTTTGGAGCATGGTAAGGTCATTGGTGGTCACATCGTGACCCTCGCGTTGACCGATGGAGCAGATGACGCACACTGACCGCGTTGTAGTGCTCCGCTTGCATGAGTGGCCGTGACAACGTGAGGGCTGGGGCCGCAGCGCCGGTGTCACGCGGTCCTGCTGCCCTCGCCCGCCTCACGCCACCTGGAGGCGGGATTCGGATGCAAAGGACGCCCACCAGGACGAGGAACTCTCGCAAGAAGGCGCGGCTGCAAGAAGGCGCGGCTAAAGGTGATTTGCGCCATGAGGCGATCTCACGGGACAGGCCGCTTCGAATCAGTCACAGCCGAGCTGGAGCACTTGACGTGCACGAGTGCCCGCGCATCCTGATGGAGACGCCTCCCAGAGTTGTTCAAGTGTCCTTCTTTTCCCATCGGAGCGCAGTTGCGGGCATGCTCGCGGACGAAGCGGCGGCCGCTCCAAGCACGCACTGCGTTGGAGCGGGGCGGTGGGGGACTCATGGCGAGGCCTCCGCAGTCTGCGTGAGGAGTTGCTCCGACGTGCCGCCGCGCAGGGCCTCCGCGAAGCCCGGTAGAGACTCCGGGACGAAGTGCCGGGCGGGCAGCGCCGGCAGATGGAAGCGCGCGCCCCGCAGGGTCAGGACGGAGGTGCTCCCTCCGCCACGGCTAGCGACGATGCGGGTCGGCGTCCACACGCCGTCCCGCTGCTCCAGCGCCTCCACGCGCACCGTCTTCGCGGGCGCCGTCTCCCCCGCGCGAAAGTAGTCGATTCCCACGACCATGCGCAGCTCCTCCGCCACATGGTAGCGGAGACGTACCCAGGGCAGACTGGCCACCAGCTCCGGGCCCGAGGGCACCGCGTCCAGCAGGTGCGTGCGCCGGCCCAGAGCCATCGACTCGCCGGCCCGGGTCCACGTGAAGGCGTGCTCGGGCAAGCGCCAGAGCAGGTCCCGGTAGCCGAAGTCCGAGCCGAGCAGCCCGTCATCATGCAGCCGTGGGGCGATCTCCAGCACCCGCCCCTCGCCTGCGGGCAGGTAGAGGTGGACCTGCATGGGCAGGCCGGCGGGGCCGGGCTCCGTGAGCAGGTAGCTCGTCCCGCGCAGGCCGCCAGGCCCTTCCAGAAGGAAGAGTGTGCGCAGGCCGCCTGCGGTGTCCTGCCAGAGGTTGGCGATCTTGAGCGTGCGCGTCACTCGGCCGCCTGTATGCATCTCCAGCGTGACGCTGCGCCATCCAGTGGCGCCCAGATCGCGCGCGTTGCACTCCTTCACGAGCGCCAACGCGTTCAGGGGCCTGTGCACGGGCGGGGGCGCCGCGGCGGCGGCCATGCCGCACAGCAGGACCCAGGTGAGGAAGCGGAAGGGACTGAGAAGGAGATGTCTCACCGGGAACGATCCAGGAAGGAGGTGAAGGCGGGGACGAGCACCAGCGTGAGGACCGCGGAGACTCCCAGGCACAGGCACACGAGCAGCCCGAGCATCCGGTTGGGCGGAGACTGGGACGACATCAGCACCAGCATGGCGCCCGATACGGCGGTCGCGCTGGTGAGGATGGCGGGCCCCGCCCCAGCAAGCGCCCGCCGCATGGCGTCCGGCGCGGAAGGCTCGGCGTTGCGGTGGGATTGGTAGTGGGAAATGACGTGGATGGCGTAGTCCACCCCGATGCCCAGACCTATGGAGGCGAAGAGGGAGCTGGCGATCCCTATCGGGGTATCCGTGGCGCCCAGGAAGCCGAAGACGGCCAGGATGGCCAGCACCGTAGGGAGGCTGGCGGCCAGGGCCAGCCGGAGCGAGCGCAGCGCTACGACGAGCAGCAGAAGGTTGATGAACGCGGCCAGCAGGATGGCGCGCACTTGGCCGGAGACCAGCAACCGCACCGCGAGCTGGCTGATCCACCCGTCCCCGAAGGGCGCGACGTACAGCAGCTCGGCCTCCCGCCCGGGAGCGGCCAGCGCCGCCACTTCCCACAGCACCTTGTCGATCCGGCTGGCGTCCGCCGAGCGGAGGAACACGGACATGCGGGAGCGTCGCGCGCCGTCGGCCAGGTAGTGATGGAAGCGCCCGGGCGAGGCCGTCTCCAGCAGCACCAGCGCCTGCTCCAGGTCCGCGCTGCTGGGGCCTCGCGCCTGCGTGAGGAGGCATTCCTGGTACGTCGCGGTGCTCACCCCTCGCAGCGCGGCGAGGACCCGGGGCACGTCCTCGTGGACGCCGTGGACCGCCCCCACGTCCGCGAGCGAGGCTAGGCGCCGCCCTGCAGCATTGAGCGCGGCGAAGGCCTCCGGGTCCGCGAAGCCGCCGGGCCTGTCCGTCGCCCACTCCAGTTCCAACACGGTAGCGCCCGCCAGATGCCTGTCCAGCACCCCGCTGGCGCGGGCCAGCTCGCTGGCCTCGGGCAAGTTGCCCACCCAGCTGTCATTGACCTGCACGCGCGTGCACAGCAGGGCTGCCCCCAGCCCCGCCACCGTGGTGATGCCAAGCACGGCCAGGGGCCGGCGCAGCCCCGGCATGCCCAGCGCCAGGCTAAGCCCGCCCCGTCCCCTCGCCAGGCTGCGCGAGGGCTGCGCGCCACGCAGCCACCGGCCGCACAGCACCAGGAGCGCGGGCACGAACGTGAAGGTGAGGAGCGAGGAAAGCCCGAGCGCCACGGCCCCAAAGAGGCCGAAGATGCGCAGCGGCTCCAAACGCGTGGCCAGCAGCGACAGCAGCCCCGCCAACGTGGTGACGGTGCTGATGAGGATGGGGCGCACCGCCGCGCCGAACCCCGCCCGCACCGCCTCCTCCACAGGCCGGGTTCCTCGCATCCACTCACTGAGGAAGCAGTCCATCGCGTAGACGTCATCCGAGATACCGACGGCCAGCAGGACCACGGGGAAGATGAGGGTGGTGACGAAGACGGAGTTGCCCGTGAGCCCCATCAGGCCGGTGGTGCACACGAGCGACAGGCCCACCTCCAGCAGGGATGCGAGCGCGGGCACGGGGTGACGGTAGGCCAGCAGCAGCAGGACGAGCAGGGCCCCGACGACAGCGGGCATCAGCCGAAGCAGGTCCACCGCGGCGGCCCTGCCCAGCTCCGCCTGCGCCAGCGCATTGCCTCCGACGTGCACCGAGTCGCGATCCTGGCTCTCTAGCCGTGCGAGCGCCTGGAGCCGCTCGGCCAGCAGGTACCGGTCCGCCTCCGGCCGCACCTCTGCGTAGAGGGCCGCGGCCCGGCCGTCCGCAGACACCAGGATGCCGCCGTCCAGCCCCAGCGCCTGCACGCTCCGGCGCACCCGCTCCGCGCCCGTCACGTCCAGCGCGTCTCCAGGCCCCAGCACCGGAATCACATCCAGTATTCCGCCTTCCGTGCTCAGGTTCATCGCCGTCGCCAGGCTCTGTACCGAGCCTGGGACGATGCCTTCCAGTTCCTCCAGTCCGGTGCCCAGCCGCCGCAGGCGTGCCAGCGAGGAGGGCGTGTAGATGCCGCGCTCCGGGCTGAGCAACCCCAGCACGACGAAGTCTCGCGCCTCGAAGCGCGCCGCGAGCTGTTCGCTCTCCCGCAGCGCCTCCTCATCCACCGGCAGCAGCGAGCGTGCGTCCAGCCTCAGCCCCACCCTCGGGATGAACGCTCCCAGCCCCACCGTCAGGCAAAGCGTGAGCGCGACGACGAGCCAGGGATGACGGGTAGAGATTCGGAGCACGGGGTCAGGGCTGGGAATGGAGTGGGTCCGATGGCTTCACCCCCGACTCCGCCGGCCGGGTTGAGTGATTGCTGATGAGTCGCTATTGGTATGCACATGCCCATGAGACTCCACTACCACCCCGCCTCTCCCTATTCCTTGAAGGCCTACTCCGCAGTGCTTCATCGCGGCGACACCATGGACTTCCACGCGGTGGATGTCCGTGGAGGGGAGCTGACGGCGCCCACGTTCCGTGCGCTGTCTCCCTTCGGGAAGATCCCCGTCCTGGAGAAGGAGCAAGGCCCGCTCATCGAGTCCACCTCCATCATCGAGTACCTTGAGGAGCGCGGTCCACGCGTGCTGCTCCCACCAGGAAGCGAGCGCGTTGCGCGGCACTTTGACCGGCTTGGCGATCTATATCTTGTCGATCCCATGTCCACCCTCTGGTTCCGGCCGCGAGTTCCGGAGGCCGAGCGGACGCCGGAGTTCGCGGCGGCTGCGTGGGGCCTCTTCGCGCAGCAGCTCGCCCACCGTCCCTTCGTGACTGGAGACCGCTTCACGCTGGGGGACCTGTCAGGTGCCATCGGCACCGAGTACCTGGAGCGGCTCGGTGTCCAGCCGCCCGAGCCGATCCGGGCCTGGAAGGCCCGGTGCTTCGAGACACTCGGCCTGGCTCAGGCGTTCAATCAGACGGCGCCCATCCTGGTGGCGATGCTGAGTGCCCGTGCCAGGACCACTGCGGGAAGCTGACCGTGGTCCGCGAGGAAGCGTGGGGACTCCGGCCATGACGTGGCGGCCGGAGCCCCATGCACGCGCGGCCATGCGCTACCGCGTGCTGGCAAGCTTCGCGTTGCCATTCCCCTCCTCCCGGCGCGTGAGGGGCTGGGTCCCCTTGATGGGGGTATGCTTGATGACCTCGCGGAACTTCACCTCGGCATGTTGCAGGGTGCCCACCTGCCGCCCGGCCGACAACAGCGGCGTCGGGGTCAGGGTGATGGAGGCGGTGTAGCCGACGGGCGGAATGGTCTCGACGATGGAGAACATCTGGACCGGATGGCCGGTCACCAGCTGCAGTCCCAGGTTCTTCATCTCCACTTTGACGCCCAGGTTCGCGATGCAGCAGGCGCCATTGCCACCCTCAGACATCGTGCAGCGCTTGGGCCGCTTCTTCTCCTCGGGCTCCACCGACTCTTCTGGGACTGGTAACCCCTTCTTCTTGCCGGGAACAAGAGACGGGGCATCTCCGCCGGCGCGGGCCACCACCGCCCTTCTGTTCAAGGCCTCCTCGGCGCCCGCAGGCAGCCCGATATCACCCACCTGACCGCGGCTGGGCTGGTCGCGATCCAAGGTGACGTGGACGGGACCGAACACCTTGCTATGGCCCCGCAGGTCCAAGCCGACAAACTCGGTGTCCATGACGGCCGTGCCCCAGGCCACCTCCGTCTGACCGGGGGCGGGCCGGGCGTTGTCGTGAACCACGGCGATCCACCCCTGGAGCTCGATGGTGTCGGTCCCCACACCGTCGATGATGTACGTCTCCTCCATGCGGATCCGCATCACATCCACGCCCGCCGCGGGGATGGTGTGCTTCTTGACTGGCAAGGCCGCCATCTTGTCGGCCTGCGCGGTGCGCATCTCCTTCAGCAGGCCCTGGATGCGCTGGTCATCCGAGCGGGAGTCCTGCGCCTGGGTTCCAGCGAGGGAGACACCACCCAGCAGCGCGAACACGACACAGCCGACTGCGAACGGTAAGGATTGATTCTTCATATCAGCTCCTTGAACAGGCTGGGGCGTGGGCGCTACTGCACGGCGGTGGGAGCGCTGGCGAAGGAGAAGTGCTCGTGACCGACCAGCCACTGACCCTGGGTGTTCTCCAGGGTGAGGGTCCACCGCCACTTGCTCTCGGTAGGCTTGCCCTGCTTGGGAACAAGGCGGTTGGTCCCCGTCAGCGTCACCACTGCGAGCGGTCCGGAGAGGCGGATGTCCATGTCGTTGTTGGTCCGGACATCGACCTTCTCGAAGGGCTCGAGGCAGTTGATGCACAGCTCGGCATACTGACGGCTGCCCAGCGTCTTCACCGTCACAGCCGGCGGCCCGTAGTACACGAGCGAGCCGTCATCCACGTGGAGCTTTTTGAAGAGCGCGGCATCCTTGGTGCTGAGGGCCTTGACGAGGCCGTCGACGACCTCCTTGATCTCCTGGTATTCGGGCGTTTTCTGCGTGACTGCCTTCACGTTGAAGTTGGCCCGCGTCTGCATGGACAGGGGCAGCTTGTCGAGGCGCTCCTTGGCCAGACCCGGTGGTGCTGCCATCTGCGGCTGGGCGTTGGTGGCGGGCACGGCTGCCGCAGGCTCTTTCGGCTGGGCCGATACGGCCATGCCAAGCCCTCCCGCCAGGATGACCGCAACACCAATGAACAGGGCTCTGCTTCGGTTTGGCATCTGCAAGAGAACCTCCTTGTCAAAACCCCTGGTGTTGTAAGAACCAGGAGGCTTGGTGGAACTGCAGGGCATCAGGGGGGAAGGCTCGCGGAGGGCAGTGGAGCAGCAGGGGGCCTGTCTGGAAGCCCATCCGCGTTGGCGTCCTTGAGCGCGGCGAGGTCCTCGCCGTACGCCTCGCGGGTGTTCAGCAGCGCGTAGGAGAAGTAGGTGTCGCCGTCCTGGCTCGTGGTCCACCCCTGGTACCGGGGGGGCGTCCGGAAGAGCAGCTCCGGGTGGAAGCGCTCCTGGCCCACCTCGAGCTCGCCGACGAGGAAGCGCTCCTCGATCTTCCCATTGCCGTCGAGGTCCGTGGGCAGCACGTCCGGTGAATACAGGACGAGCGAACGGAGGAAGGCGATGAGGGCCTTGCGTTCCCGAGCGGGGGCGGCTGCGTAGGCTGCGGCGGACTCAGCGGCCTCGCCCCCATGGCGGCGGATGACGTCGTCCAGGGTGGGGCTGCGCCCGTCATGGCCATAGGGAGCCGTGGAGCCCACGCCCCAGAGCGGCGGGGTGCGGAACCGCCTGAGCACCGTCAGCCGGCCCTCTTCCCAGCCATACTCGTAGAAGCGCTTCCCGAGGTCATGGTGGCGGAAGTCCGTGTAGATGCCCGAGACGGTGAAGGCGCCCCGGAGGGGCTGGAGCAACCGCTGGCCCTCGGGCCCAGGGGCTTCCGTGTAGAGGGGATTCAGGCGCCCTTCCAGCCGCTTGCGCGCCGGGGACCAGGTGACGCCGAGGTCGAAGAAGCGTCGGTCGCCCGTGAGCCCCCTGGCTGGCTCGGCGGCCTTCAGCCCCCAGTCCTGGACATGGCAGGTGGTACAGCCCATTCGCACCAGCAGCTCGTGTCCCTGCCGCGTCAGGGCATCCTGGCGGCCCACCGCCGGCCGGGGGTGGTTGAGCAGGTACCACTCGAAGAGGTCCAGCTCGCCCTCGGTCAGCGTGGCCGCGCTCGCGCTGAGCGCGGGGTCGCGCGCGCGGACCAGCGGCTGCAGAGCACCAGCGTTGGAGAATCCCGCCCACTGGCCGTGGGTGGGCCCCTCAAGGCTGGAGGCGGCGTCTCCGCCCGTCGTCGGGTCCACGATGTCCAGGCCCATGATCGTCCTGGCCACGCCGATGGCGAAGGCACGAAGGCTGGAAGACTGGTGGTCGCCAATCGAGCTAGCGAACACGCCGAACTCGATGTCGTAGCCGGCCACGCCAGGCTCGCCCAGGCCAGGTATCTCGCCATCGGGGCGCGGCCGCGCCGGCTGGCCGCTCGCATCCACGAGCGTGACCATCAGCACCGCGTTGAGGTCTGGCAGTCCATCCTCGTCCTCGTCGTCGAGCGCGCCGTAGTCGACGAGCACGCCGGGCGCGGCCTCGACGACCGCCCGGCGTCCGCGGGTCTCCGCCGGGTGGTCGAGGAAGCCGTTGCGGTTCAGGTCATGGGTGGCCAGCAGCTCCTGTCGGATCTGGAAGCCGAGCGCCTCCATGAGACCGGCCCCGAACAGGTGGGGGGTGTTGAGCCCGAACCCGAGCGGCTCCGGGGCGTTCCCTCCACCTCCGACTGTCCTGAAGGGGAGGTTGTGGCACATGCCGCAGGAGTTGGTGGCGGCCGCCGCCGGGCGCTCGTTCAACTGGCTGAAAACGGCATCCCTCCGGTTCCACTCGCGGTGGAAGTAGCTTCGTCCACGCTGATAGGCGAGCCAGGGGTCCATGAGCTGCAGGGCCATGGAGGTACCCGGCACTTCTGGTCCCTTCGAGTGGATGACCTGCACGCGCCGCTCGCGGATGGAGAGGCCCAGCGGGTCGTCCGGCCGGACGGAGAGCTGCGCGGAGGCGGTCCCGAAGGTGCCCAGCACCCCCAATAGCAGCGCCAAGCCCCTGCCTTCGCTGGAATCAAGGAGCCTGGTGAGCATGGGAGGCCTGGGGAGCAGTGCCCGCTGCTGGGAGCGGACCGAGGACATCGGGGAAGAAGTCGCCATCGCGGTCCTCGAGCCAGGGGAGCGACAGGCGGAAGGTTTCGGGGACGTTCTGCACCAGCATCAGGGGGAACACCTCCCCGTCAGGTCCCGTGGCCCGGTACAGAACGCGGAAGCGTGGAGGCGTGGCGAAGAGGAAGCGCGGATCGAAGCGCTCGGGGCCCACGTCCTTGCCGGCCACCTGGAAGTCCTCGGAGATCTGCCCGTCCCCGTCGATATCTGAGGAAAGGGTGTCCGTGCGGTACAGGACCAGCGACTCAAGGTACGCCAGTAGCAGCTCGCGTTCGGCGGGTTTTAACGCGAGGTATCGCTTGCGCTCGGGGGAGGCCGCTCCACCGTGAGCGGTGATGACCTCATCAAGGGTGGTGAACCGGCCCGCGTGCCCATAGGGGGCCGTGGAGCCCACGCCCCACAGGGGCGCAGTGCGGTGCTCGCGCTGGAGGCTTCCATCGAAGCGCCGCTCGTGGAAGAGAGCGCCGATGTCCCAATGCTTGAAGTCGCTGTAGACGCGCTCCATCAGGGCGCTGTTCAGGGCGGGGGTGACGGTCCCATCTGGAGCGCTTCGTGACAGCCGCCTCAACCGGCCACGCAGCCGCGAGACACCATCGGTCCCCACCTCGGAGCGTGTCTCCAGTTGGAAGAGCCGCCGGTCTCCCGTGAAGCCTCGTGCCTCGTCACGCGCGTGGAGCCGCCAGCTCTCCGTATGGCAGCGGGTACAGCCCGCCCGGGCGACTACCTGGCGTCCCTTCTCCGAGGCGGCATCGCCACGCACGGCGGGGGCTGGCGCGTGGAGAAGGTAGAATTCCACAGCGTCCAGGTCTCCCTCGGTCAGCTCGTTGAGATGCCCATCGCGATCCGGGTCATCCAGGGAGAGCCCGGTGGCTGTGCGCCTGCGCCCCACGTCGACGGAGCCCCCGAAGTCGAACTGCTGTGCCCCGTTGAGGGAGACGCGTGCCAATCCACCGGGGCCGGCGGGGAGCTGGGTGGGGTCATGCGTCTGGAGGCCCATGTGGACGTCAGCAGCGACGGCATAGAACTCGCGCAATGTGGTGGCCTCACCACCCTGGGGAATCCGGAGCCCGCTCGGTAGTAGCTGCTGGCCCCGGCCCCAGCCGAACGGCTGCATCGCGAGACCGAATGCGGCCGCCTGGGGATCCTTCAGGCTGCTGGCCTGGGGAAGCACCTTCCCATCCGCATCTACGTACCAGATGCGGAAGACGCCATTGAGGCGCGGTACGCCGCTGGCGTCCGGGCTCAGGTCGCCGTAGTCGATGGCAGGGGCACCGGGCGTGGGATTGATCCGGACGGGCGAAGGGCGCGCCACTTCCGCGCGCTCGAGGAGACCATTGCAGTTCAGGTCATAGCGGTTGAGGACCTCGCGCCTCACCTGCTCACCGAGCATCTCCACCATGCCCGCGCCGTAGAAGTGGGGCGTGTTGCGCCCGGCCCCACTGGTGGATGGGATGGTCTGCCCGCTGCCTGGCTCTCCGAACGGCATGGAGTGGCACATGCCGCAGCTGCTGGCATGGTCGCGGCTGAAGCGCACATCTGCGGCACTGGCCCCATGCACCGCCGCACCGACGTAGAGCGGGACGCTCAGCTCCGCAGGCCGGCCGTAGACTCCCTGCTTCAGGGTGAACTGGCGCCGGGCCAGGTCGCGCCCAAACTGATAAAGCAGAAACGGGTCGGCCGCCCTCAGGTGGGCCGTGGCGCCGAGGTGCTCTGGCGTCAGGGAGTGCGCCAGATGGAGGAAGCGGTAGGGGATGGCCACCCCATTGGGGTCCGTGTCGCTCTCGGGCACCTGCGCCATCGCGCGCCCGCCCATTCCAAGACAGGCGAGCAGCAACAGTCGCGGGACCGCCCATGGACGCATGGTGTGTCACTCCTTGGCCAGTGGCTGGCGAACCTCTCCATATTGAAGTCTGTGCTTGGCGTGGGCGAGTAGTCCCTCGACAGACACTGACTCTTGAGATGTGAGAGACTGTCAGATCGCTATGGAAACGGAATAGCTGCCCGGCAGTCCATGGAGTTTGTTTAGCGCGCAACGTTCAGACAGCGGCGCTTGTCAGACATTGGCGTGGGGATGGCATCCGGATACCTATTTGTAATGTCCCGCAGGCCTCCGCAAACGCCGGACTCTTTCTGTCAGGCGTGGCCTTCACGAAATGCCAGCCCGCCTTTGGCCCCCTTTGGCCCCACTGCGCAGAAGAGATTGGCAGTGTGAGCGTGGCTGAAGGAGAAGAACCGCAAGCTGTCCGGACTGTAGGCCATGCTTCGCTGACAGGCTCCTCCTGCGCTGCCTCGTCGCCGCCGCGGGAGCGCCACTCCTCAGGCAAAGCGGACCGCGTAGATGGGCGGAAGGTGTGCGGAGACGTGGATCCACGAGTCGCCGCCGTTCTCGGAAGCCCAGAGTGAGCCGGTGGTGCTCCCAAATGCGAGGCGCTCTCCGGTGGCGTCCACGTCAAGCGTATGCCGAAGCGTGAGGCCGTAGGCGTACTCCTGCGGGAGCCCCTCACACAGCACCTCCCAGCTCGCACCACCGTCGCGCGTGCGCGACACGACGACGCCCGCATTGACTGGAATCCGCTGCTCGTCCTTGACGGCAGGGACGCGCTAGGCGACGTCCGGGTGGACCGCCATGGCGAACCCGAACACGCTGGGCGCGCTCTCAGGAATGCCCACCCAACTCCTCCCGGCGTCATCGGAGCGGAAGACACCATTGTGGTGCTGTACCCACAGGCGACTGGGGTGCCTGACGCAGCGTACAATGCGGTGCGGGTCCTGGATGGATGGGTCATCGCGCCGCTCCGGTGGCATGTAGTCGGCGAACATGCCTCGGCTCGTCACCTCCCAGCTCTCTCCTCCATCGCGAGTGAGCCAGACGCCGCCGCACGAGACTCCGACGATGAGTTCCCTGCTGGTGCCGGCAGGTCCGTCCAGTGCCTGCCGCCATCATCGGATGCGCGCAGCTTCACTCCGAAGTGGCCCAGGCCCAGCGCGGCGTAGAGGCGCCCCCGCACCACATCCATGGCAACCACCGATACGAGGTCGCCCAGGAATGATGTGCTGGCAATGCGCCAGCCTTGCTCCGTGCGACGCACGTTAGACAGACCCTTGCGCGTTGCCACGAGAATGCGATCCGACATTTTCAGCATCCCGACAGCGCCTGCATCACATGGATTTCGAAGTCCTCGCCGACGAGCATCGTCTGCCCTGCGCGGTCGCGAAGCTGATGCCCATTCACGAAGATGACAACGTGCCGTCGTAGAGCGCCCTGCTCGTCGAGGACGTAGCTGCGCACCAATGGGTGCCCCGCGAAGTAAGGCTCGAGGGCTTCGCGCACGGTTGTCCCGCCCACGACTTCCGAGGGGCACTCCACGTGACGCTGGAGGGTTGAGGTGAATGTGACCCGTGGCATCACTGCAACCTAACATCCCCAACCCAGGGGCGTGATGGCGACACCCATGGCTTCCAAGGGCCCTTGCGCAGCGGGGGCCGCGCCCATCAGGGCGGAAGGCTCCGCTCTCATTGCCTTCACAGACACACTCATAGTAAAGTGTGCGGTGTCTGCTGGCGCTGAATTGGAGTTCTTGGGGCGCATCCGACCAGCCACCATCACGCAGCACGACCGAAGGTGGATATAATGCAAAGCCGACTGAATGCTCTGTGCGCTGGAATTGATCGCACTGCAGACATGGGACCATTCCCACACGACCAGTCCGCGAGCCCATTGTTTGAGCAGGATGCGGACGAGTTACTGAGCAGCGCTGGCCATGCGAAGAACGATGCAACGACCCGCGACCAATCGATGTGGGAGCTCATCTATCGTCAGACGCCCAAGCAACGCTCGGAAAAGCTGCCGGATCTGCTCTACACCGTCGCGACAGAGGCAAAGGAGGCGGTGCTGCGGCGGTCGGCATCCTGGGGCCTGCTGAAGCTCGGGGAGACGAAGCTCCTGCAGCAGAGCCTCCGTGGGGACGATGACGGCAATGTCCACAGCTGGAAGCAGCACCTCATCTATGAATCGCAAGGCAGGACCGACTGGGTCGACCCGCGGCCAGTCCGCTCGATCAAGTCCGAGTTTGGCTATGCGGTGACGCTCCCCCTCACGATCCACGGGACGGTCGTCTTCCGGGAATACAAATACGGCCCCAGGGGCGAGGAGCCCCTTCCCCCTCCGTACATGGCGGCGAAGACAACCCCGCTGGGCACGCGTTCCGGGACCAGTGCATATACTCCCGCCGCGAGCCCCTACGGAGGAGGCTCGGCGGAGCCCTCGTACAGCGCGAGAGGGGCCAGCCCCACCGCGTTCAACTGGTATTCCTTCGCGGCAGGTCCCATCGCGCAGCGCGCCCTCGTCGGGGACCTGACCGCAGCTGTCGGTCAGAATTCCTTCTATGACAATCTTGTCATCCAGAAGGTCGCGGCCAACACGCTCGGGGACGGCTCCGATCACGTCCAAGGCTATCTGTTCCAGGGCATGTCACGCAGCATGGGGGGTAATGCCATGGCGCATTACTACTCGTCGCGCGGGCCACAGCCCCTCTACCTCTCGGGCCGTATCGGCGATGCCTCGGAGGGCGTCGTCAATGTCGAGACACAGCTGCTGCGCCATGCCGAGACCCACATCGTAACGAACCCGAACGTCGCGTATCCGTACGTCCAGTCCGTCCGCGGCCTCTTCTTTGGTCCTGCCAGGATGAACACCATCATCGCGCGTGACCGCAAGGTGCCGCTGGACAACCTCCTGCAGATCGTGAAGGAGCCCTACGCCAACGGGTGGTTCTTCGGAGAGTTCCGCTCGGTGGCCGTGGATGTGGATGGTGACGACCAGATAGAGATCAACGGCATGGAGATGTACACGGACCTGTCGGGCGCTGTCGTCAACCGCACCCCTCCTGGCCCGCAGAAGAGCTCCGCTTTCGCGAGATGACCTCCTAAGGAGCGCCCCTCCGAGGCTGTGTGCCCATGACAACTCTTGAAGAGTTACGCCCCTGGTTGAGTGACCTGCAAGGCGGCATCGTGCGGGCCCATGGGCGCACCCATGCCCATCACCTGTTCCTCTCGTTCCCGCTCTCCGCGACGCGGGCGCGCACCTGGCTCAGGGAGTTCGCATCCACAAAGATCTCCAGCGGCTGGGAGCACCTGAGCGATGCACGGCTTCTTGACCAGTCGTTCCGCTCGGTGCTCCTGACCTACCGAGGCTACGAGCGGCTGGGGATGCCCGCGCCCCAGAGCGAGGCCTTCCGGCACGACATGAGGAACCGCGCGGAGAAGCTGAATGATCCGCCTGCCTCGAAGTGGAGCCAGGGCTACCAGCGCGAGGACATCCATGCCCTGGTGATCATCGCCAATGACAGCAGGAGCGCACTCACCAGGGACGTGATGTCATTCCAGCTAGAGGTGGCGGACGCGGGCATCGATCTCGTGATTGACGAACCCGCGACGCAGCTGTTCCTGGAGGGCAAGCCTATCGAGCATTTCGGTTATGCCGACGGCATCAGCCAGCCCCTTATCGGTGGAGACCTGATCCACACCCGATACTACAGACACTGGGACCCATCCGCTTCACGCGAACTGCTCCTGGCGCACGAGCCTGGAGCCTCCGGCCACTTCGGCAGCTATCTGGTGTTCAGGAAGCTGGAGCAGAACGTCGCTCGCTGGCGACAGCACGTCGAAGCAATCTCCAGGAGAACGAACATGGACCGTGAACTCGTCGGGGCGCTCGCGATAGGGCGGTTCCGGGACGGGCAGCCGGTGCTCTTCCACGGCCAGCCGAGGAGCACAGGCACGACAGTCAACGACTTCAACTATGACCATGACGCGCAGGGGCTCGGCTGTCCTTTGAATGCCCACATCCGAAAGGCCAATCCCCGCCGGGCCCGCCCCCAGGGTTCGGGTGAACTGGTCCCGGACCGCCGCATCGTACGCAGGGGGATGACCTATGGCGTTCGGCCGGACCTCCATCCCCAGGCAAGAGGTCTGCCGCCCCCCGCCACTGGAGTGGGGCTGTTGTTCATGTGCTATCAGGCCAGCATCGAGGAGCAGTTCGAGCACATCCAGGCTCACTGGATGAATGCTCCCCACCATCCGATGCGTGGAGCAGGCGCGGATCCCCTGGCCGGACGAGAGGGCGCCGGGCTCCATTCTCCTCCAGGAAAGACGGTGGACTTTGGTGATGTCATACATCTGCTGGGCGGCGGATATTTCTTCTCCCCCAGTCTCACCTTCCTGAGAAGCCTTCCATGACGCTTTTCGAGTGTGCCACGCGCCCCGGGCGCCGCTGCGGCTTCTGGCTGGTGGCTGCGCGGGCGTGGAGGACGGCTCACATCTTCTGGGTCGTCACAGGCGCTCTGGCATGGCTCGCTGTTCGGACGACGGCACGGCTGGGCATTGCGCGCGGCACGGCGGCCGAGCTCGGCGCCAGGCTGGCCCGCACGCTGGAGAGACTAGGCCCCCTCTTCATCAAGGTCGGTCAACTGCTGTGCGCCCGGCCCGACGTCATCGGGCCCGAGGTGGCCCTGGCCTTGCGTCGGCTCCGCCATCGCCTGAGGGCTGTGCCCACCGGGCGGGTCATCGCTGCAGTCGAGCGAAGCCTGGGTCGCGCGCAGGGTGAGATCTTCCTGCAGTTCGACGCGACTCCTGTCGCAACGGGCAGCATCGCTCAGGTGCATCGCGCGGTGCTCAAGGATGGAAGCATCGTGGCTGTCAAGGTACGCCGGCCCGGGCTTGCAGAATACCTTGCTGCCGACTTCAGGATCCTGCGCTTGGCGGCTTGGCTCGCGGCCCGGTGTCCGGGGATGACCGCGCTCCCGTGGAGGGAGCTGATGGATGAGCTTGAGGGCGCCCTCGCCGCGCAGGTGGACCTGCGAAGAGAAGCAGACAGCAACCTGACGTTCGCGAAGAACCTTCCTTCCATAAGGGTCCCACGACTCGTGCCCGAACTGTGCACCTCGGACGTCCTCACGATGGAGTTCCTGCCGGGGCTTGTACCGCTCGAAGAGCTGGAGCTGTCCCCCTCTGAGCGAAGCGCCGCCGTGAAGGCAGGCCTCCGGATGCTGTATCAGATGATCTTCAAGGACGGCTTCGTCCATGCGGATCTCCACGGAGGCAATGTTTTCTTCAGCGCCAGCGGAGAAACAACTCTGATTGACTTTGGCCTGGTCGCCCGGCTGCCACCGGACGCCCGCCAGCGCTTCCGGAGCTTCTTCTTCGCGATGGCCACTGGCGATGCCCGGCAGTGTGCCGGCCTGATCCTGGAATCCGCCACCCAGGTGCCCGGGACGCTCGACCTCGCCCGGTATGAGCGGGAAGTCGAAGCGATGATGCAGCGGTTCTCGGGGCTTGCCGTCGGCGAGTTCGAGGTCTCGCGCTTTGCCGCCGGGCTGTTCGACCTGCAACGGCGCTTCCAGATTCGCGGCTCCACCGAGTTCACGCTGGCCATTCTTTCGCTGCTCGCGTTCGAAGGCGTTGCGAAGGTGCTGGACCCGCGGCTTCCATTCCAGAAGGAAGCCGTCGAGTATCTCCTCCAGCTTCCCGCCCAGCCACTCGATGCTTCGGCACGGGCGGCGCTCTTCGCGGAGTTGGAGCGCCTCGTCGAATCTGGTCGTGCGGCCTGACGACCGCAAGAAGCACGGGCATGGCCCTGCAGTGCGGCCCGCACGGCATTTCCATCCTGTTCGAGTCCATCCGCAAAGGTTTCCACCGCGCGCACGTCGCATCTACGAGCCTCACCCAGCCACGCTTCGAAAGGCTTACAGTGCCTGGTTGGCCTTGCCCCTGGGCCCCCGCGCGCCCCACCTCACAGAAGAGCCGAGTCAATGCGACGACGCGCTCGGCCTCCCCCTGCTCGATACGCTTCAGGGTCGCAACCTCCATGGAGGTCCTCTCCGAGGGGCGCTTCACGCACAGCCATGCCAGTTGCTTCGGCGAGGCAAACGCGTCAGGGCGAGTGCCCTTCGACCACCAGTTGTCACCAGGATAACTGCGCGCTCCTGTGCAAGGCGGAACTGTCCGTCGCATCTGGAGCCAGCGATGGACCTGCCGGGAGATGCCACGAAAGCCTTGGGCCCGAATTTCTCGCCAGAGAGCACGGGCGCTCTCGCAGCCAGCCGCGTGCCTCTGCGTCATGAAGCGTCGTCACGGTGAAGGAGGCGTAGGTGCCCCACATGACGTCCGGAGCCTCCGTGGTGATGGTGCCATCGTGGTTGCGCGGGCCCAGCACCCAACGGGCCCTGCCCGGTGCCAGTACACCGTGGCGCGAGGCACACGCCAAGTGGCCGTCACAGCGCTAGTCCGTACGGCTTGCCGCTGGAAGGCGAGAGTCTGGCGATCATCTTCTCGACTTCCTCCAGGAAAAACCCTGGCGTTGCCCTCCAGCAGCCAGGCCTTCTCAGCCAGCAACTCGTTCTTCATCATCAGCTCGCCTACATGGCCTTGAGCCGCAGCATCTCGTCGCCTGCAGCTCGGACTCGCGGCTCTTGAGGTTCGCCTCGACCCCAGCCAGGAACTTCTCTCGCTACTCGCTCAACACTGCAGCCGTGTGACGCCCAGCTCCCAGGAGAGTGCGTCGAGTTCCTCGTCCCTGAGCAGCCGGAGAACGGCCTTCTTCTTCCGCTTCGCCGAGAACCGACCGCGCCCCGTCGTCCTGTCCTGCTTCTGCTTCTTCACATCCATCTCTCGAGGGGAGGCTATCCCTCAGAAAGGTGTCTCAGGAAATACTGGGGCGGAGGAGGCGCAGCGGGCGCTCCGCGAACGTGCGGCGAATGCACGCCGGGCTTCGACAGCAGCCGGAAGTGAGTACAGCGTATCCATTCCCAGGGAGTATTCGCCCCGCTGGACGCTCGCCGCGTCTGCCTACTCCTTCGAGGGGACCACACGAAGTGCGGAAGAGCCACGGATCTGGGCTACTCCCATTTATCTCCTCCTCCGCGGATCTTTACACAAAGTGCGGGAGAGCCACCAAGTCGGGGGGCCTATTAGAAGACTCACGCCCTTCGGCGGACGCGGTGACGTCCGCCGATTCCCGCGCGAGCGCGCGACTACTTCTTCGCGGCCACCTGCTCGCGCAGGCGCTGCTCGGCCGCACGCAGCTCACCCGACGGGTCGCTGGGCGCGAAGTCCTCCGCCTCGAACACCTGGCGCAGCTCGATCATCTCGCCGCGCGTGGCGGGGCAGCGCTTCATCCAGTCGATGGCTTCCTGCTTCGACTTCACCTGAATCATCCAGAAGCCGCCGACGATTTCCTTCGCCTCGCTGAAGGGGCCGTCGCTCACGGTGGGCTTGCCGCCCGCGGGGAAGCGGATGCGCGCGCCCTTCGAGCTCGGGTGGAGTCCTTCGCCGCCGAGGAGCACCCCGGCTTTCACCAGCTCCTCGTTGAACTTCCCCATCTCCGCCAGATCCTTCTCTTCGGGAAGGGCGCCCGTCTCAGCGGCGGGGCCCGGGTACATGATGACCATGAATCGCATCGTCGTCGCTCCTGTGGATTCGCGGCGGGAGTGCCACCCCGCCTTCTATCCATGCGTCGAACGAGCGTTGGCGAAATCGACACGGCATTTATTTTTCGCCCGACACCGCCAACCACCTGAAATCCCTTGGCCTGGGCGCCTGCCCGCTCAGCCGGCCTCCACGCCGTGGCGCTGGTGCCACTGCGCGATGGATTCCTTGGGGTAGCGCTTGAACTTCTTGTCCCCCTTGCTGGCGTGGACCGGGACCCAGCCGGGCTTGAACTCCAGCATGATGTGCACCAACTCGGGCGGCACCGGCAGGGGCGTGTCGATGGCGGAGGCGAACGGGTGGATGAGCTCCGGCCACGTCGGGTCGTAGAGCCAGAGCGCCGAGCCGCACCGGCCGCAGAAGTTGCGCTGGCCCGTGCTCTTGTGCGCCCGCGCGTCCTCCGGGTTCTTGACGCTGGCGCGGTACACCTTGAGGTGCTGCCTGCCGCGCACCTTGAGCGAGTCCGCGTCGCCGGACAGGTTGATGGCGTAGCCCCCGCCGCCCTGCGTCTTGCGGCAGATGGAGCAGTAGCAGCGCATGAACGGCTGGGGATGCTTCGTCTCCACGGTGAAACGCACACCACGGCAGTGGCAGGAACCTTCCAGCTTCATTCGTCCTCCTGAAGGGGGGAAACCCCGGGCCGTGCACCTGAGCACAGCCCGGGCCGCTCGCGGCGGGAAGCTCGCGGCGGATGACCACCCGTCAGCAGAATGCCTCTGCCCGCATCACCTATACGGCAATCGCCACGGTCAGCGTCGCCACATAACCGTCCGTGGTGTTGCCGGTAACGGTAGCCAGCTGCGAGTCGGAGCCGTCACTGAAGACGTTGTCGCTCGACAGGCTCACCTGCCGCAGGTTGCTGACGCTCGCCGAGTAGCCGGTGGTGGCGTACACCTCGTCGCACGCGGCCTTCGGCAGGGCGAGCTGCGAGACGGCAATCTTGTTCCCCGCCTTCGTCGCGGACGCGAGGGCTGGATAGATTTCGAAGTGGATGTGCGGCCAGCGACCCGAGTAGCAGGCGGGGAAGATGGTGGTGAACGTGAGCTGCCCGTTCGCGTCCGTCTCCTGCACGCCGCGCAGGTAGTTCTGGTTCGTCACGCCAGAGGAGTAGAGCGAGTAGCGGCCCTCGCGGTCGCAGTGCCACAGGTAGATGGCGTACCCCTGGAGCGGCTCGCACGTGCCCGAGGCGTTGACGAGCGTCAGGGTGACAGTGAGCGGGATGCCCGCCGCCGTCCCAGTGGCCGTGCCCACGCTGCTCCGGATGTCGCTCCGGACGATGCCCGACTCCGTGAGGACGTTGGGGCCGTTGGAGCCGTCGCCCGGATACGGGCCCGCGGTCTCCGTCGGAATCTTCGAGCAGGAGCCGTCCCCCGGCGTCCCCGTCCCGGAGTCGCTGCCGCCGCAGCCCATCAAGGGCAGCAGGCTCGCGCCCAGGGCGAAGCGCAGCAACGTCCTGCGCTCCATGGAGGCGCCAAGCAGCTTCAGGTCCTGCGCCAGCCCGCCGTCGTCGTGGTCATGCTCGTGCATGTGAATCCTCCCCGGCCCCGCTTCAGGGCCACGGAGGGGATTCCACTTCAGACACCTTGCGAAAAGCTGAAGGCGCCTCGCGGGACTGTCTGCCCGCCTACCCCACCGCGGCCACGGGGGCCTCGGCGGCCTCCGGGAGCGCGTCGAAGCTCTCGAAGGGGTTCTCCAGCATCTCCCGCAGGGTGTTGGCGAGCACGCCGGCGTGGAACCCGTCGATGAAGCGGTGGTCGAACGTCGCGTTGATGTTCATCACCTTGCCCGGCACCACCTTGCCGTCCTCCACCACCGGCACCTCCTTCACCGCGCCGGGCGCGACGAAGATGGGCACGCGGGTGTACGGCGCCAGCGGCACGTACGCCGTGTCCAGCCCCAGCGAGCCCACGTTGGTGATGATGGCCGAGCCGAACGCGTCCTTCGGCATGCCGAACCGGCTCAGGTCCAGGTTCAGCGTGTACATGAAGAAGGACAGGAGCCAGGTGAAGGTGTTGAGGAAGAGGTAGGGAATCTTCTGGATGGTCCCCTTGCCCTTCTCCAGCGCCACGTCGCGGCGCTCGCGCACGCGGCGCACCGCCTCCTCCAGGTCTCCGGCAATCTCGCGCAGGCTCTTCTTGTCCGCGTCCTCGATGCGCGCCGAGGTGAGGTCCACCTTGCCGCCGTCCGTCTGCACCACGAGCGTGGAGAGCGTCACCCGCTGGCGCAGGTAGATGCGGTTGTAGCGGAGGATGGCGTTGGCGTCCGGGCAGCGGCGCAGCGCCTCGCCCATCGCCTTGGCCACCAGGTGCGTCACCGTGAGCCGCACGCCGGTGCGCTGGCGGAAGGCCTCGATGTACGCCATCGCCTTGTCCATGCGCACCGTCAGCGTCCCGTAGACGGTGGGGTCATACGCCGTCTTCCAGCTCCCGATCGCCAGCTTGCGGAAGCTCGACAGGTCGCGCTTCGGTATCAACTCCAGGTGCGCCATGGCCGCAGTCCCTCCTTCGGAACGCCTACGCGGTGGAGGCGCAGTGTCGCGGCTTCTCCCCTCCAAAGGGAAGGTGGTCCACGGCGTCTGCTCGCCTGCTCGACCTCAACGCACTGCGCCAAAAAAAGAACCCGGGCAGGCAGCCGACGCAATGACTCATCAAGAGCCGCGCACCCTGTATTGCCTTTCATCGTCCCGGGAAACCCGCTGTTACCGCCATGTCTCGCTTGAATGTCTCAACCTGTGCTCCTGGCGGCCTTCCGAGGGACGGCCCCCTGCCCTTGATACGGATATTTGTTTTGGGCATAACAATTCATTGGCCTCGGCCCGGGCCCCCCTACTCTTCCCCCGGGCGCCGGTCCCTCCCCCCATGCGCCAGCCCCAACCGGAGTCCTCCTCCACCGTCGCCATCGACCTGGAGCGCCTGGAGCGCGTCCGCGACGTGCTGGCGATGATTTCCCTGGGCGAGTTCGACCCGAACCAACACCTCATCCCCCTGGATGGGGAGGACGCGTTCTCCTCCTTCGAGGAGACCATCAACCTCTTCGCCCGGCAGCTCCACGCCTCGGTGAAGGAGAACGCGCAGTCCATCCAGAAGCTCGAGTCCGCGCGCAGCGAGCTGGAGGAGAAGCTGGCCACCATCGAGCGGCAGCGCGAGGCCATCCGGGACTTGTCCACGCCCATCATCGAGCTGTGGGACAACATCCTGACGCTGCCCATCGTCGGCGTCATGGACACGCTGCGCTCGGTGGAGATGACCGAGCGGCTCCTGCACCGCATCTCCCAGGGCAAGGCCCGCTGCGTCATCATCGACATCACCGGCGTGGAGGTGGTGGACACCGCGACGGCCAACCACTTCGTGAAGATGGTGGCCGCCGCGCGCCTGCTCGGCACCCACTGCGTCATCACCGGCATCAGCCCCTTCATCGCCCAGACGCTGACCCAGATTGGCGTGGAGCTGCGCGGCGTGAAGACGCTCGCCACGCTCCGCGACGGCATCCAGGAGTGCCTGCTGCACCTGCGCAACAACTCCGCCCTGCGCGCCTTCGAGGCGAGCGGCGGGCAGCGCACCTGAGTCCCCGCCCCGAACGCCCCCTTCCCCAGAAAGCTCCCATGACCGAATACGTATCCATCAGCCGGCTGGCCGTCAGCGGCTCGAGCACCGTCTCCATCGTCGACGCCGTCAAGGGCTTCTCCGTCCTCATCGAGGAGTTGATGAAGACGATGAAGATCCAGACGCGCGACGCCCAGGGCAGGCCCGTCGTGGACCCGACGGCCTGGTACCCGCTCGAGAACTACCTGCCCGTCTACAAGAAGATCGAGACGCTGCTCGGAGGCCGGGGCCTGGAGAAGGTGGGCTCGATGATTCCCCAGTTCGCCGAGTTCCCGCCGAACATCCGCGACATCCACTCGGCGATCGCGGGCATCGACGTCGCCTACCACATGAACCACCGCCTGGACGGCAAGCCCATGTTCAACCCGGCGACGGGGGAGATGCTGGAGGGAATCGGGCACGTCAGCTTCCAGCCCGTGGCCGGGAAGAACGAGGCCCTCGTGGTGTGCGACGACCTCTACCCGTGCCGCTTCAACGTGGGGCTCATCCGGGGCATGGCCCAGCGCTTCGAGCCCAAGGCCACCCTCACGCACGGCCCGCACCAGGACTGCCGGCTGAAGGGCGCGGCCACCTGCGCCTACCTCATCAACTGGTGATGCACCCTCGCGCGAGGCCGTCCAGAGCCCGGCCTCGCGCGAAGTCCCGCTTCGGCTGACTACGGCTTCAGCTGGAGGCGCAGCAGGTCCGAGCGCCGCGACAGCGGCGTGTACCAGGTGCCGTCCAGCTCGAACGGGCCGGTGAAGTCCCCGGACGCCACGACGCCGTCCTGCGTGGCCGCGAGCTGGAGCCGGTTGCCCAGCGCATCGAAGACGCGCACCCAGCGCGTCCCCAGATCCGAGCCGAACGCCGCCACCGTCGGGCGCGCCGTGTCGGGGGAGGCCGGGCCCACCGGTCCCAGCCCGAAGCCACTGCCGCCGCCCTCCTGCGAGGTGACGAGCGTGCCCGCCGCGTCCACGACGAGGTCACCGAAAATGTGCCGGGGGAACTGGCGCAGCGCGAGGTCGGCGCCCGTGCTGGAGAGCAGCCCCAGCATGCCGTCGCGCGGGCCGCCCTCGTAGTCGTCCGGGTCGCTGCTGGCGTACGCCTGGCCGGCGAACGTGAAGCGGCCCCCGAAGTCGGCCGCGAACGCGACGCGCCCATCCGGCAGTACGCCCACGCCCGTCAGGCTGCTCCATTGGACCGGAAGGACGCGGGACCAGGCGTGCGCGCCGGCCGACGTCCACCGCGCCACGAAGGGACCGCGCCCGGAGATGGCGCCCCCGCCAAAGTCCGTGTCGCCCCCCGACCAGCCACCGACGGTGATGCTCTCCGCGGCGTCCACGGCGACGCTCGTCGCCAGCGTCCCGCGCAGGCCGCTGCCCACCAGCACGTGAGACCAGAGGTACGCGCCGTCCCACTGGAGCTTCAGGACGAAGGAGTTCGGGTACTCGTCGTCGTACGGGTAGGGCTTGCCCGAGTACACCGGGCCGGTGCCGAAGTCCGTGTAGCCCCAGAACGTGCCCACCAGGATGGCGCTGCCGTGCGCGTCCGTGGCCAGGTCATACGCGGTCATCGGATTGTCCTGGCGCCCCTCGGAGGTGTCGAACCACGCCGTGAAGCCGCGCGTCCAGTCCACCGCGCCCGACGGCGTGAGCTTCACCACCACCAGGCCCGAGCCCCGCGGCAGCGCGCCCTTCCCCAGGTCCGGAGCCCCGGAGTAGCTGCCCGCCACCAGGACGTTGCCCAGCGCCGTCACCGTCACCCGGCTCAGCTCCACCCCCGCCTGCGCGAAGGAGCGCGTCCACGCCACGCTCCCGTCCGCGCGGTGGAGGGTGATGACGTTCGTCTGCGCCAAGGAATAGGGCGCGGCCGGCGTCTGCTCCACCGTGCTCAGGGCCGCGAAGCCACCGCCCGGCGCCGGGGCGATGTGGACGGAGCGCTCCGCGAGCGGGCCGCCCGACTGGCGCGCCCACGCCGTGGTGCCCGAGGGCTGCGTGCCCCGGTACGAGCAGAACGCGCCCGTCTCGTAGACGACGACGAGCTGGGGCGCGCCGGAGATGATGCCCTTCTCCTGCGCCTCCGACGAGACGAAGCGCGCCCCGTCCGTGCTGTCCGGCAGCAGGGCGAAGGTGTAGCGGCCGGACGCCGTCACCACGTCCGTCACGTCGTACTCCACCCATGCGTCGCGGGCGACGGCACCGAGGTCTCCGAGAGCGCTCCCCGTCACCGCCGGGCGATGGCTCCAGTCCGTCGCCGCCGCGTCGAAGGGCGCCGCACGGAAGAGCCTCGGCCCATTGCCCGTCCCGTCCACCGAGTACAGGCGCAGCAACACGCGGCGCACCTGGCCGGCGCCCAATTGCACGTCGAAGTCGAGGAAGCTCTCCGCGCGCGGCTCCGAGTCCACCCGCAGCGCCGCCTGGTGGTGGAACGTCATGTCCGGCGTGCCCTCGTCGGCGTACGTGTCCTGCGCCGTGCCCGTCCCGGCGGAGAAGAGCTCCGTGCGCGTCAGGCACGCATCCGTGGGCGCGGCCCCGGGCGCGCCCGACCAGACGAGGAGCTTCGGGCGACGCGGGGTGTCCGCGCTCTCACGCGACAGGAACGTCACCCCGTCGGTGGACGTCCCGTAGAGCCCGAGCGTGTAGTCACCATTGCCGCGCACGAGGTCCGTCACGTCGTAGTCCACGGACGCGCCCGCGGCGATGGCCTGCGAGTCGTCCAGCGCCGCGCCCACCTTCGTGGGGCGGCTGTTCCAGGTGACGGTGGCCTCGCTCCAGCTCCCCTGCGTTGCGTACACCGCCGGGCCGTCATCCGTGCCCGCGCTGGCGTACACGCGCAGCACCGCGCGCTGCACCGTCTCCGTCAGCCCCTGCACCGAGAAGCGCAGGTGCACCTCCTGCTGCGGCGAGTTGTCCGCGAGCAACGACGTGGAGGCGCCACCGCTGGCGGAGGTCGCGCTGTCCGCGGAGACGTACGTGTCCGCGCTCGGCGAGAAGCTCACGGGGGCGCCGGACACCGGCAGCGGCGCGGGGGCGGGCGTCGGGTGGTCCTCGGCGGACTCCACCGTGAGGACGAGCTGCGGGCGGAGCGTCGTGTCGGGGTGCTCGCTGGAGGCCAGCGTCACGCCGTCCGTGCTGTCCGCGGACATGTAGATTTCGACCCAGCCGCCCCCGTAGACGTACATGCTCGAGACGTCCAACTCCATCCAGGTACCGCTGGCCACGGGCCCCGCGGTCGCTATCCGCCAGCCGTCCCACTGCGGGCGGGTGTTCCACGTCACCGTCTCGTTCCAGCTGCGGACGCCCGGCGGGTCATAGACAGAGGGCCCGTTGGAGGAGCCATCCAGCGCGTACAGGCGCAGCCGCGCCGCCGTCACCATCCCCGGAAGCTCTGGCACCAGGAACTTGAGGTAGGCCTGGGACTCGGGCGCGAGGTCCACCTCCAGCGTGGGCGAGGAGCCGTAGCTCGTCGTCGCAGCCGTCGCCACCACGTGCGCATCCGCTGCGGCCGCCACCGTCACCGTCTGCGTCGTCAGTGGCGCTTCCTTCGCGCCCGCGCTTTCGGGCTCCGCTGTGGAATCCGTTGCCTCATCGTGGGTTGTGCCGCACCCTGCGAGGACCGCGAGCGCCACACCCATGCCCCACCCCACCACCGCGCCTGTCCACCTTCTCACACGCTTCCTCCCTCTGGCCCCACGGAAGCGGCAGGTGAGCAACAGGTGCGCCAGCCCGAGGAATGAGCGGAGCCCGGCGGAGCCACGGCTGCCTGCCCTCCAGACAGGCGATGGCGGCGTCCTCCTTGTGGTGCCCAGGTTTCCCGCAGCACGCCGCGCGGCCAGCGCCCGTCACGCGGACATCCGGGAAGGAGCAGGCGCTTAATCATGGAGGAGCGAGCATCCGGGGCGCCGCGCCCACGCGGAGGGTGGAGGTTCGGGCTCCGGGCCCTGAGCTCCCGCAACTACCGGCTCTTCTTCGTGGGGCAGAGCGTGTCGCTCATCGGCACGTGGCTCACGCGGGTGGCGACCGCCTGGCTGGTGTACCGGCTCACCGGGTCGGCGCTGCTGCTGGGGGTCATCGGCTTCTGCGGGCAGATTCCCACCTTCCTCCTGGGCCCCCTCGCGGGCGTCCTGGTGGACCGGTGGAACCGGCACCGGGTGCTGGTGGTGACGCAGGTGCTGGCAATGCTCCAGTCGCTCGTGCTCGCGGTGCTCGCGCTCAGCGGCCACATCGCCGTGTGGCACGTCGGCGCGCTGATGGTGTTCCAGGGGCTCATCAACGCCTTCGACATGCCGGCGCGGCAGTCCTTCGTGGTGGAGATGGTGGAGGACCGCGCGGACCTGCCCAACGCCATCGCCCTCAACTCGTCCATCTTCAACGGGGCGCGACTGCTGGGCCCGTCCGTGGCCGGCGCGCTCATCGCCGTCCTGGGAGAGGGCGGCTGCTTCCTCATCGACGCGTTCAGCTACCTGGCGGTGATTGCCTCACTGCTGGCCATGCGCATCACCCCGCGCACCCGCACGCAGGGCCCGCAGCACGTCCTCACGGAGTTGAAGGAGGGCTTCCAGCACGCCTTCCACTTCCCGCCCATCCGCACCCTGCTGGGGCTCATCGCCGTGGTGAGCCTGATGGGGATGCCCCTCACCACGCTGATGCCGGTGATGGCGTCCCAGGTGCTGCACGGCGGGCCCAACACGCTGGGCTTCCTGATGGCCGCGTCCGGACTGGGCGCGCTGACGGGCGCGCTGTTCCTGGCCTCCCGGCGCTCCGTGCGCGGGCTGGGCGGCGTCATCTTCACCACCACCCTGCTCTTCGGCGCGGGGCTGCTGGCGTTCTCAGCTTCGCGGCACCTGGCCCTGTCGATGGTGACCATGGTGCTCTGCGGCTTCGGGATGATGGTGACGACGGCGTCCAGCAACACCGTGCTGCAGACCATCGTCGAGGAGCGGATGCGCGGCCGGGTGATGAGCTTCTACGCCATGGCCTTCATGGGCACCGCGCCCTTCGGGAGCCTGCTGGCGGGCGTGCTGGCCACGCACCTGGGCGCGCCGCGGACGCTCGCCATCGGCGGCGCCATGTGCCTGCTGGGCGCGGCGTGGTTCCGGATGAAGCTGCCGGGCCTGCGCGCGCACGTGCGCCCCATCTACCAGCGCCTGGGCATCATCCCGGAGGTGGCCACGGGGATGGACATCGCGGCGGAGCGCACCGGCCCCCGCGAGAGCTGAGCCGCGCTCAGCCCTCCGCGCGCCCCGGCGTCTTGTCCGGGTCCGGCCAGGGATGCGTCCGGTGCGGCGCCTCCTCGTCATCTCCCTCGGCACAGCCCGGCGTGTGGCCGGGCTCCTCTTCCACGTAGGCGCCCTGGCGCTCCAGCACGTCCTCTTCTGGCTCGCCCATGCGTCGGCGTTCGTCGATGTCCGGCATGAGTCCTCCCTTCAGCGAAGATAGTCAGCCGTGGGAAGATGAGGACTCGCGCCGGAGGGCACGCATGTCCACGCAGAAGGGAGCCGTCCACCGGCTCCTCGCCACCACGGCGCGGTTCGTGGGGAATGTCGCCAGCGGGCTGATGACGGTGTACGTCGTCCTCCGGCCCGACCGCGCGGGGAGCGAGCGGGCCCGGAAGAACGCGGACGTCCTCATCGCCGCCTGCCGGGCCTTCCAGGCGAAGCACGGCCGGTTCCCCGCCACGCTGGAGGAACTGGTCCCCGGCTTCCTGCCGGAGCTCCCCCGCGCGAAGTACGACGGGCCGCACTTCGGCTTCACCTACGAGCCGAACGGCGACTCGACACGGCACGTGCTGGGCTGGACGGAGGTGATTCCCTTCGGCCGCCCCTTCTACGTCCTCGAGGAGGACCGCTGGGGCTACCTGGATTGAGCCGCGCCCTGTGCAGGGCCTGACAGACGCCCGGAGCGCCGGAATGGAGTCCCCGGCGCGGCGCTGTAGCTTGCCGCGCCATGCGCTCCTTCCTGTTCGCACTCGTCACGCTGCTGACCGCCTGCGCGAGCTCGCCGCAGCCCCAGCCGCCGCCGGAAGCCCCTCCCACCGCCACCGCGCCGGACGCCACCACCCCGGCCGGCGCGACGGGCATGCCGGGTGCCGTCCCCGTTGACGGCGCGCAGGCCAGCGCGGGGCCCGCGACGTCCGGGGGCCCCGCTCCCGCGGACGCGGAGGTGAAACCGGAGAAGGTGGCGCCGGACGTTCCCACCGGCGCGGACGCGGCGCGCATCGCCGAATTGGGGCGCAAGGTGACGCCGCTGGTGGACGCCTTCGTCAACCTGGAGCCCCAGCTCACCCGTGACGGCAAGCAGGCCCTCTTCATCTCCAGCCGCGACGGCCTGCCCCAGGTCTACGTGGCCGACGCCCGGCGCCCCGACGCGCCCGCGAAGCGCCTCTTCGAGTGGGGCGAGCGCGTGTCGCAGCTCACGACGACGCCGGATGGCCGCTCGCTGGTGTTCCTCTCCGACACCGGCGCCGACGAGAACTGGTCCATCTGGAAGGTGGGACTGGACGGCTCCGCGCCGGTGGAGCTCACCGCGGGCGAGAAGCTCAACCGCGACAACGCGCTCGTGCCCGACCTGGCGCCGGACACCGTGTACTTCAGCGGGCGGCCCATGAACGAGGCACAGACCACGCTGTACGCGGTGCCCGTCTCCGGGGGCGCGTCCCGAGTGGTGTACCGCGAGGACCTGCCGGGCTTCCTCACCGACGTGAGCCGCGACGGCAAAGCGGGCCTCTACGTGCGCTACCCGTCGCGCTCGGAGAACTACCTCCTGCGCGTGGACCTCGCGTCCGGCCAGACGCGGCCGCTCTACCCGCGCGAGGGCAAGGTGGCCGTCTTCGACGCCCGCTTCTCTCCAGACGGGAAGACGGTGTACGTGGCCACCGACGGCGGCGGTGAGCAGGCGTGGCTGCTGGCGCTCGACGCGGAGAGCGGCGAGGAGAAGGCGCGGTACGTGGAGACGGCCCCCGCCACCGCGCAAATCAACAGCGTCGAGGTCTCCAAGGTGGGCGGCCTGGTCGGCCTCTCGCTCGGAGCAGGCAACCGGAGCGAGCTCCGGCTGCTGGATGCGCGCACGCTGAAGTCCCGTGCCCGCATCGCCATGCCTCTGGGCCAGGGCAGCCTGGGCCGGTTCTCCGAGGACGGCCGGCGCCTCACCGCCCAGTGGTCCACGCCCACGGCGCCCACCGACGTCTGGGTGGTGGACACGAAGACGGGCAAGGTGTCACCGCTGCGCCGTGAGCCGCGCACGTCCCTGAAGGAGGTGCCCGCCATGGACGTGAGCATCACCTCCGTCCGCGCGCACGACGGGTTGGAGCTGCCCGTCAACGTCTACCTGCCGAAGCAGCGCACCGGGAAGCTGCCGGTCATCGTCAGCTATCACGGTGGGCCTTCCGGAACCTCGCAGATTCGCTGGTCGCCGATGACTGCGTTCTTCCTGTCACAGGGTTACGCCTGGGTGGAGCCGAACGTGCGCGGCTCCGACGGCTTCGGGCGTGCGTTCGAGGAGGGAGACAACGGGCCGGCGCGCCCGGCGGCGTTCAAGGACATCGAGGCCACCGGCCGGTGGGCGGCGTCCCAGCCCTGGGCGGACCCGGACCGCGTCATCATCTTCGGCGGCAGCTATGGCGGCTACACCGTGCTGGTGGGGCTCACCCGCATGCCTGATTTGTGGCGCGCGGGCGTGGACCTGTTCGGCGTGGCGGACCTGAAGACGTTCATGGCCACGACCAGTGGCTTCATCCGCGAAATCTTCCTGGTGGAGTTCGGCGACCCGGACAAGGACGCCGCCTTCCTGGAGTCCATCTCCCCGCTCAAGGACGTGGACCGCATCGTCGACCCGCTCTTCGTCTACGCAGGCGCCAATGACCCGCGCGTGCCGCGCAGCGAGTCGGACCTCATCGTCCGCGCCCTGCGCGAGCGCAAGGTGCCCGTCGAGTACATGGTGGCCGACAACGAGGGACACTCGCTCGCGCGGAAGGAGAACCTCATCGAGTTCCTCTCCCGCGCGGCCCGCTTCCTGGAGGCCCATGCGGCACCCGCCGGAAAGGTGGGCGCGAGGTAGCCGGCCGCATTCCGCAACCGCTCAGCCCGCGGCGGTCGCCGCCTCGGTCGAGTCGTCGGGTCGGCCGGGGCGCGCACGCGCCTGGGAGATGGCCCAGGCCGCGTTCACCAGCCCCACGTGGCTGAAGGCCTGCGGGTAGTTGCCGAGCACCACGCGCCGCTCCTCGTCCACCTCTTCGGCCAGCAGGCCCACGTCGTTGGCGAAGGACGCGGCGCGGGTGAAGGTGACGGTGGCCGCCTCCAGCTCGCCCGCCATCGCCTGCACCTGCGCGAGCCAGAAGGTGCACAGGAGGAATGCGCCCTCCCCGCCCTCCACCCCGTCGTCCATGCGGTAGCGGTGGACGAGCCCGTTGCGGTCCGTGAGGTGCGTCTGGATGGCCCGCACGGTGGAGCGCACCCGAGGGTCATCCGCGGGCAGGAAGCCGACGATGGGAATCATCAGGCACGCGGCGTCCAGGACGTCCGAGCCAAAGGCCTGCGTGAAGGCGCCCACGTCCTCGTTCCAGCCCTCCTCCAGCAGCGCCCGGCGGATGTCGTCGCGCGTGCGGCGCCAGCGCTCCACGCGGTCCCCGGCTTCCAGTCGCTCCGCCAGGCGGACGGCCCTGTCCAACGCCACCCAGCACATCAGCTTCGAGTGGACGAAGTGGCGTGGCTCGCAGCGCATCTCCCAGAGGCCCTGGTCCTTCTGCTTCCAGCGCTTCGCCGCCATCTCCGCGGCGTCCACCAGGAAGCGGCGGAAGGCGCCGTCCGTCTTGTCCAGCAGGTCCTCCAGCCGGTGCGCGGAGCCCAGCAGCTCGCCGTAGACGTCGAGCTGGCGTTGCTTCCAGGCGTCGTTGCCCACGCGCACCGGCGCGCTGCCGCGCCAGCCGGAGAGGTGACACAACGTGCGCTCGGTGAGGTCGTGCTCGCCGCCGACGCCGAACATGGCCTGCAGTTCCTGCCCGCTGGCGAGCTGCGACTGCGCCGCCTCCGCGAGGAACTGGAAGTAGCGCTCCGCCTCGTCCGGACAGGCCGCCACCCAGAGCGCGTCCAGGGTGAAGCTGGCATCGCGCAGCCACGTATAGCGGTAGTCCCAGTTGCGCACGCCGCCCAGCTCCTCCGGCAGTGACGTGGTGGGCGCGGCGATGACGGCGCCCGTGGGCTGGAAGGTGAGCCCTTGCAGCACGCGGCCGCTGTGGTGGACGAGCTCGCGCCACGGGCCCTCGTAGCCCTGGTGCGCGTCGGACCAGGAGCGCCAGGTCTCCGTCGTGTCCTCCAGACGGCGGGCAATCTTCTCCTGCGTCCACAGCGCCACCGGCTCCGACCAGGTGAGCTGGTGCTGCACCGCGAAGCCGGTGGACTCGCCAGCGCGCAGGGTGAAGGTCGCCCGGACGTCCGAGCCTTCCAGACGCAGCGGCACCGCCGAGGCCAATAGCAGCGCCTCCGCCCCACCCCGGCACTCCACACCGCCGTCCTTCTGGCGAAGGGACGGGGAGATGAGCCCGTACTCCGGCCTGGCGCCCAGCTCGAGCGCGAGCGTGACTTCGCCTCGAGTACACGTGACATGGCGCAGCAACACACCGGGCGAGGCGCGGCCCAGCTCGTGCCCGCGCTCGTGGCTGCCCATCGCCAGGGCGTCCCGCAGCACCACCGTGCCCGTCGGCGTATGGAAGGTGGTCTCCAGCACGAGCGTCTGCTCGCGGTAGCGGCGCGTGGCGCGGGCCTCGCCCTCGGGGCGCAGCGAGAAGTGACCCGCCTTCGCGTCGAGGAGCCGGGCGAAGACGGAGGGCCCGTCGAAGCGGGGGAAGCAGAGCCAGTCCACCGAGCCCATCCGGCTCACCAGGGCCGCCGTGCGGCAGTCCGACAGCAGGGCGTAGTCGCTGATGGAGAGCGTGCTCATGCGGTGCGGTGCCGTCCCCTCGTTGGAGTTCTCTGTCCGCTCACGGTTGGGATGCGAGGCCCGGGTCACAAGCACCACCGGGCGCACGGGCCGGGCCTGGGGTGCCCGTCCGGGGGGCAGGCGACGGGGCGAAGGGCGTTGGGTTAACGTCCCCCACCATGCACCTCACGCGCTTCTCTACCGCCGTGCTGCTGACGTGCCTCGTCGTGGCGGGCTGCAACCGCGGTTCGACCTCGACGCCTCCCGCCACGCCGGAACCGGAGACACCTGCCCGGGCCGCGCTGACGCCCCCCTTCGAGAAGGCCGGGCTCGTGGCGCCCACCACGGCGCCAGGCCAGCCCGACCCGGGCGTGGTCGACCTCGCGGAGCTGCGCGACTCCGTGGCCGACCCGCAGGTGCTCAGCGAGGAGCAGATCGCGAAGCTGCTCCGCTCCGGGGAGGAGCTCGAGGAGCAGCGGCTCCGCGCCGCGCTCTCCGAACGGGAGCGCGAGGAGCAGCGGCGCAACGCCGCGCTCTCCGAGCGGGAGCGGCAGGAGCGGCTCCAGGCGCGCGCCGCGACCAACGACGCGCTGGAGCGCGATGAGGGCGAGGTCCGGGACGATGCCGAGCCCATGGCCGTGGCCGCCCCGCCCCCGCCCCCTCGCGCGGCCGCGGCACCCGCCGCGGAACCCGTCGAGGAAGTCGTCGAAGGCGGAGTCGTCGGTGGCGTGGTGGGCGGCGTCGTGGGGGGCTCGCTCGGCGGAGTGGTGGCGGAACGGCCCGGCTCCGCGGGCGAGGCGCAGCCCCGGGAGCTCCAGCAGAAGCGCCGTGAAATCATCCAGATCATCAAGGGTGGGAGTGCGGGCGGCTCCGCGGCCAAGCCGTCGAAGGCCTCTGCTGACGCGGCCGAGGACCTCCCCACCCCGGTGCTGCCCAAGGTGGAGGCGGCGCCCCGCGCGGCGAAGGTGCTCGTCATGGACGAGTCCGGCCGCTACCAGCCCCTCAAGACGCGTGCCATCCGCGTGGTGACATACATCCAGGGCGCCCGCGCCCGCACCGTGGTGGACCACCTCTTCGAGAACGACACGAACCGCAACCTCGAAGGCACCTTCTACTACCCGCTCCCCGGCGGCGCGGCCGTGGCCGGCTTCGCGCTCTACTCCGGCTCGGTCTCCGTCAACACGCCTTCCCTCTTCCAGTCCTCGGACCTGCTGCCGCCACTGGGGGACGACTCGGCGCGAGTGGAAGAACTGGGAGCCGCCGCGCCTCCCAGCCCGAAGGGGGCGAAGCGCTCCTGGGGCGAGCGCCAGGAGGCCCGCGTCGTCGAGCAGAAGCGCGCCCGGGAAGTCTACGAGGAGATTGTCCGCCGCAACGTGGACCCGGCGCTGCTGGAGTGGGCGGGCGCCTCCACCTTCAGCGCCCGCGTCTTCCCCCTGCCGCCGAAGTCCCTCAAGCGCGTGGTCATCGCGTACGAGCAGACGCTCCTCTTCGACGGGAAGAACCTGCGCTACACGTGGCCGCTGCCCGCGGGCGCAGGCAAGGACGTCCAGGTGTCCGCGCGCCTCCACGTGGACCCGCGCCAGGCGGACTCGGTGACGGTGCAACCCGAGACGTCCGCGCCGCGCACCCTGGGCCCGTGGCGGACGTATGACTTCGCGAAGCTGCAAGGGGACGGCGCGCTCGCGGCGGCGCTCACCCCGAAGCGCGCGGAGGCGGATGTGCTCGTGGGCCGAGACGTGGCGGGCCTGCCGGGCCAGGCGTTCCATGCGCGCGTGCGGCTGCCGGCGCGGCTCACCTCGGAGGCGGAAGGGCCTCCCACCGGACGCGCGGTGCTGGTGGTGGACACCTCGCTGTCCATCGAGGACGGCAACGCGTGGGCACTCCAGGCGGCCACCCTTCGCGCCCTGCTGGAGAAGGACACGACGCTCCAGGAGTACGCCATCCTCCTCTTCGACGTGCGCCCGCGCTGGCTGCATGGGACGGGCTGGCGCACCAACGACGCCGGGCACCGGAAGGAGACCTTCGCCGAGCTGGAGCGCATCTTCCTCGAGGGCGCCTCCCACGTGGACGGCGTGCTGGCGGAACTGGACCGCGCCAGCGGCGAGTGGCTGAAGCCCGCGCAGCCCGGCGGGAAGGTGACGGCGTTCCTCCTGTCGGATGGCAACGTCACCTGGGGGCAGAGCAACGTGGAGTCGCTCATCTCCCGGCACTCCAGCGCGGAGTCGCTGCGCTGGGTGACGTACCGCTTCGGAGAGGCCGCGGTGAACGCCGAGCTGTTCGACTCGCTGGCCCGCGCCAGCGGTGGCCGCGTGGTGAACGTGCTCTCGGGCTCCGAGGTGGAGGCCGCGGCCCGGGCGCACCGTGCCGCCGCCGTGGTGCTGGAGCGCGTGGAGGTGAAGGGCGCGGCGGTGAAGGACCTGGTGGTCGCGGGACGGCCGCACCTCGTCTTCCCCGGGCAGGAGCTGCAGGTGGCCGGGCGGCTCCCCGAGGACGGCGCCGCCGAGCTGGTGGTGGTGACGCGCGCCAATGGCGAGGAGCGCGTCCTGCGCGTTCCCCTGCCCCGGGATGAAGACAGCCCCTTCGCCCCGCGCGCGTGGGCGGAGCTGTTCGTCGCACGGCTGGTGTCCCTGGACGACGAGCGGCTGGACCGGATGGCGGTGGCGCTCAGCCAGCACTACCGGCTGGCCAATGCCCGCGCGTCCATGCTCGTGCTGGAGTCCGAGGCCGACTACACGCGCTACGCCATCCGCGACGAGCGCGTGGAGCTGAACGATTTGGAAGCCCTGCGCCGGAAGGAGGAGGACCAGCGGCGGGACAAGCTCCAGGGGATTGCCCTGGATGAGGTGCAGAAGTCGGGGCAGGACGTCGTGCGCGTGCTGACGGAGAAGCGGACGGCGCTGTCCGCGATGCTGAAACGCCAGCCCTTGCGCGAGGACCCCTACGCCGGCGGCGAGGAGCGGCTCCAGGCGGAGCTGGCGTACCGGCAGGCCCGCCGCGCCAACAAGGATGACGTCATGGTGTACGAGGCGGTGGCGCGCAAGCGGGCCTTCTCGGGTGACACGTGGGGCGCGGTGCGGGCGCTGTCGTCTCCGGTGGAGCTGCGCCCGAAGGACGCCGAGGCGCTGCGGCTGGTGGGCTACGGACTGCTGGCGATGGGGCAGTTCCCCGCGGCCGCGGAGCTGTTCGAGCACGTGCGGCTCAACCGCCCGTTCGAGGGGCAGGCCTTCCTGGAGGAGGCGCTCGCGCTGGACGCGGCGGGCCGGTACGCGGAGGCGGCGCGGAACTACGAAATCGTCCTTGCCCGCGGCTGGGCGCGGCACACGTCCGAGCTGCGCGTCGTGGCGTCGTACCACTACGCGCGGATGCTGTGGTCGCTGGCCCGCCACCCGCGCGCGGAGGGCGCGGCCGAGGTGCTGCGGGCGCGGCTCAGGGAGCTGTCCGAGAAGCCGGGGAAGTATGACGACGAAGACATGACCGGGCTCATCTCCGTGTCCCCCATCGACTACCAGCTCACGACGCACTGGAACTCGGACAGCACGGACATCGACCTGTGGGTCATCGAGCCGAACGGCGAGAAATGCTTCTACCAGCACAAGGAGACGCGGCTGGGCGGGAAGCTCTTCTGGGACATCACGGATGGCCTGGGGCCGGAGCTGTACCACTCGCGCAAGGCGGCGCCGGGGCCGTACCACGTGGTGGTGCACTACTACGGCAACCGTTCTTCACGGTTCGTGGTGCCCACGGCGCTGTTGCTGGTGAGTGACCGGGGCGTGTTCGGTGAAGCGGACTCGAACCGGCGGCGCTTCCAGCTCCGCATCCTGCCGAAGGACAACGCGCGCCTGCTGCTGCGCCGCGAGGAACTGGTGGCGAGCTCGAAGGACGCGGTGTCCACGCCGTCCCCGCAGTGAGCTGGAGCGCCGCGGGCGCGACATGGGAGAGGAAGGTCCGCGATGAGCTACGGACGGAAGTCGCGAGGACCCATCGGAGGTGTGAAGGGCATCCGCCGTGTCGAGGGCGCGGATGCCGTTCCCCGCATCCATGCTCCGGAGCGGGTGTCCGGTGTGTCGGCCATCGACACGCGTGAGGCCGGGAGGAGGTCCTTCTCCGAAGCGCTGGAGCGGGCGGAGCGGGGACTGCACAGCTCCGAGCCGCTGCCCCTGCCAGCGCCCCGGCGGGCCCTGCCTCCAGCGACGCGGCGGGAGGCGGAAGACGAGGCGATGACGCCTCCCGAGCCGCTGCCGGAGTCGTTCATCGGGCTGCTGTGGTGGAAGGTGAAGGGGCGGATTCCCTGAGTCAGACCTCGGTGAAGGTCATGCCCGGCGCTGCTCGTCCCCGTCGAGCACCTCACCCGAGGACGAGGCCGCTGTCCGAATCCCGTCGGAAGCCGTCACCCGCACCGACGTGACACGGACGACACTTCCTCCGCGCCAGCGGAGGGCCGTCCGCTCGACCCGGCAGCGCGTCCGTCAAGGCGTGCCGGTCCTCCGCTGCCTCGGAGGAAAACGCACGCCTGCCCTCCCGCCACATTCCGTTCGCGGACGCGACTCTCTATTCCACGGGCACTGCCGTACGCACCCGCCCCACGCACCCGAACCTGGAGCATCCATGATGGCCGCCCCGAACCCGATGCCGACGAACTCCGCCCCCTCCATGCCGATGATGGGCATGAACCCGATGATGATGGGCATGCCGATGAACCCGATGATGATGGGCGGCATGGGCATGAACCCCATGATGATGGGCGGCATGGGCATGCCGATGAACCCGATGATGATGGGCGGCATGGGCATGAACCCCATGATGGGCATGAACCCCATGATGGGCATGAACCCCATGGGCATGGGGATGCCGATGATGATGCCCATGATGATGCGTCAGATGGCGCCGATGATGGTCCGGATGACGTGCGAGATGGGCAAGGACGGCATGGTCTGCAAGATGATGCCGATGGAAGGTCAGGACATGGCGATGGTGAAGGAGTGCTGTGACGCCATGAACGCCATGATGGCCATGGGCGCGCCGGTGATGATGATGTGCAACGGCATGCCGATGATGATGGGCATGGCCCGCTAGAGCGCGCGCCTCAGCCCACTTCCTCGGCGTACGTCATCACCAGGTACATCTGCACGTCGTCCGGCCCCACGTTGCGGTAGACGTGGGGCTTGTCGGCCTCGAACAGGATGGCGTCACCCGCGGCGAGCAGGTGGCGCTCCGTGCCGACCTCCATCTCCAGCGTGCCCCGCGTGACGACGAGGTTCTCCAGCGTGCCCGGAGGATGCGGCTCGGCGCGCTCCTCGCTGTGCCCCTTGAGCTGCAGCTCGTAGAACTCCACGCGCCGGGGCTCGTCGAACGGGAAGAGCGCCCGGGACGCGAAGCGCCCGTCGTGCGAGGTGAGCCGCTTGGCCTCCCGCGCCCGCATCAGCCGCGTGCCCGCGCCGCCCGTCATGCTGATGAGCGCGGAGAACGGCAAGTCCAACGCGCGGGCAATCTTCCACAGCACGTTGATGGTGGGCGCGCTCTGCCCCAGCTCAATCTGTCCGAGCATGGCCCGGCTGACGCCGGAGGCCTTCGCCAGCCGCTCCAGCGACAGGCCGCGCTGGCTGCGCAGCCGGCGCAGGTTCTTCCCCACGACGGGCGCCAGGTCCTGGTCCGCATCGGGGTGCGCCACCTCGTAGGACCACGCCTTCTCCGTGTCCGGAGAAGCGTCCTGGGAAGGGGGCGCCGGCTCGGCGGGTGGAGTGGCTTCCGCTCCGGGCTCCCGCGCTTCGCGACGCCTGCGCTCCGAGGCGCTCGAGCCCCGCCGACCCGTGTTCTCCCGAACCGACTTCATACCGGCCAGACTACTACCCACACCCAGACGGGCATCCAGGGCCGCACCGGCGCGGGGCGCATCATCTGACACTGCTCGGCCTCGCGCTTCTTGCGGAAGTCCTGCAGGTCGATGACGGCTGCGCTCATGGGTGGCCTCTTTGTTACCGGACGGATATCCGTCAAAACGGATGACTGGAATATCCGTTATGGCGGACGAACCGTCAAGGCAACGGAAAGTGCACCCCTCCTGCGAAGTCCCCGGGGGGACGCTCAGAAGGCGAGACCCATGCCGAGGTAGGGGCCGTGCAGGCTGTCCTGGTGGGCGATGCCGTCCACCACGCCCTGGTCGTCCAGGAAGAGGCCGCGCCAGCCCCCGCGCATCACGAAGCCGCCCAGGTGCAGCGCGACGCCCGCCGTGCCGTCGAACTGCCGGTAGGGCAGTGGCGTGAGCTGCGCCCGGGCCTCCACGTCCAGCGGGCCCAGCAGGCAGGCCTCGGCGGAAATGGCCATGCTGGGCCCCACCAGGGTGACGTCCGGCGCTCGCGCGGTGCTCACGCCCGCCTCCGCGCGGATGCGGGCCCGTGGGTGGACGTACAGCACATGGCTCACGTGCGCCTCCACCAGCGTGAGCCGGTCCACGCCCTCCGTCCCGTCGTCGGTGGGGAGTGCCAACCGGAGCACGTTCGCCGCCACGCCGAAGCGCCGCTCCTCCAGGCCGAAGGACATGTCCAGGACGCTCACGCCCTCTCCCGGCAGCGCGCCCTGCATCCCCATGCGCATGGACAGCGGCGCGGCGTGCCGGAGCTCCCGGGCCACGGGCGGGTCGGACGCCGGCTCCGCGTCCATATGCGTGCCGTTGGTGGCGATGGCGTAGACGAGCCCCTCCAGCAGCAGCCTGAACAGGCCCCCCACGATTTCCTCACCGAGGCTGTGCGCCACCCCGCCACAGCACCCGCCGCCGTCCGAGTCCGACGACTGGGAGCCCTGTCCTTTCGAGGGCGCGTCGTCGTCGTCGTCGTCGTCGTCCTTGTCTTCGTCGGCACCGATGGCGGTGGCCTCGTGGGACTCCTCCTTCGACGAGTCCGACGAGGTGCGCTTGCCGAAGCGTGCGTCCGCGCCGGGAGCGAAGAGGAGGCTGGCGGCGAGTGCCGCGGACAACAGGGCCCTGGGTGCTGACATGTCCCCTCCCGGCGTGGTGGGCGCGGTCAAGAAGCCCGCGCCCACCATTCAAGCCTGGAGGAGGACGAAAACGCCATCCGTCCCGGGGGCCTTCAGCGGCCGCGCGTGCCGGCGGCGCCGTCGTTGAAGGTGTCACACCCTTGCAGCGTGCCCTGCTCCAGCCCGCGGCGGAACCAGTACACGCGCTGCGCGGAGGAGCCGTGGGTGAAGGACTCGGGGACGACGCGGCCCCGCGCGCGGCGCTGGAGCGTGTCGTCGCCGATGGCCGTCGCCGCGCCCAGGCCTTCCTCCACGTCGCCCTCCTCCAGCACCTTGCGCTGCTTCTGCGCGTGGTGGGCCCAGATGCCGGCGAAGCAGTCCGCCTGCAATTCAGTCAATACGGACAGGGCGTTGGCATCGCGCTCGGACATGCGGCTGCGCTGCGAATGGACCTGGTCGGAGATGCCCAGGAGGTTCTGCACGTGGTGCCCCACCTCGTGCGCCACCACGTAGGCCTGCGCGAAGTCACCCGGGGCGCCGAAGCGGCGGTCCAGCTCGTCGAAGAAGTGGAGGTCCAGGTACACGCGCTGGTCCGGCGGGCAATAGAAGGGCCCCACCGCGGCGTCCTGCGTGCCGCATGCGGACTGCACCATGTCCGAGAAGAGCACCAGGCGCGGCTGCTGGTACGTCACGCCCACGGGCTTCAGGAGGCCGGGCCAGGTGTCCTCCGTGTCCGCCAGGATGACGGCCACGAAGTCCTTCATCGGGTCCTGCCTCGGGTCCACGGCCTGTCCGGAGCCGCCGGTGCCCGAGGTCGTCCCCTGCTCCCCGCCGTTGAGCACGTCCGAGGGGTCTCCGCCGAGCAGCATCACCAGCAGGGCCACCACGATGGAGGCGGCCCCACCGCCCACCGCCAGCGGACGGCCCAGCCCACTCCCCCGCCGGTCCTCGATGTTCGAGCTGCGACGTCCCCCCTGCCATCTCATGCGGCCAGCCCTCCTGAGGATTCCTCGTTGGCGGGAAGGTAGGCAGTCCTCCAAGGCATGGCGGCCGCCCGCTCACCCCCTCGCCAGGATGAGCGGACACCAGGCGAGGAGGCGGGCGCGGCGGTGGCTACGGCTGCGACAGGGCCTGGAGCGCGGCGCGCCCCGGGCCCTCGTCGGCCGTGACGGCCACCACCAGTCGCTCGAGGCAGCCGGCGAACTCGCGCTGGAGCGCCTCGGACGTCACCGCCTGGAGGTGCGCGGGCCGCTGCGCCAGCGCGTCGGGCGTGAAGCCCCGCACGCGCGTGTCCAGCAGCGCGTCCACCCAGGCCGACGTGGAGATGAAGGACACCGCCTGCCGCGCGAGCAGCCTCGAGCGGGCCTGCTCCAAATCACGCGCCGACACCGTCTTCGCGAACGCGGCGATGGCCTGGCGCACCGAGCCCACGCCCTCGCTCATGCGCCGCGCGTCCACCATGCCCTCCACCATCAGGTGCGCCGCTCCGCCCCGCCCCAGCCAGGTGCTGGACTGGAAGCCGTAGGACGCGCCGCGCTGGGAGCGCATGTCGTGCCAGGCCTGCACCTCCATCAACTCCGCCATCATCGAGTAGCGCGCCTCGGCCTCGGGCGTGGCCGCCGGCAGCCGGCACGCCACGTGGACCTGCCCCTGGGTGGCTCCCGGACGCGGGGTGAGCAGGGTGTTGGGGCGCACGGAGGCCGCGGGCAGTGCCGGTGCCGCCGCCAGATCCACCGGCTGAGGCGTCCCCCGGCTCCATCCGCCGAGGTACTTGCGCGCCAGGACTTCCACTTCCTTCACGTCGAACTCGCCGGCGATGACGACCACCGTGTTGCCGGGCCGGTACACGTCTTCAATCCAGTCCTGGGCGTCGGACCAGGACACCTGGGCCATCTCCGCGCCCGTCGCCTCGTGCGCGTAGGGGTGCGTGCCATAGAGCGCGCTCAGCAGGGCGCGGTGGGCCTGCACCTCGGGGCGGCCATCCACGGCGTCGCGCCACGGCAGGACCTGCTCCCGCAGGAAGCGTACGACGTCCTCGGACGTGCGCATGGAGGAGAGCTGCTCGGCGAGCATCGCCAGCATGTTGCCCACGTTGCCGGCGGTGCCGGACAGCTCGACGCGGACATGGTCTCTCTGGAGCGACGTGGAATCCCACAGGCCCCAGTCGCTGGGACGGCCCTCGAACCACGACTCGCGGAACGAGCCATAGCCGGCCAGGTCCGCCACGCCGGGCTTCGCCCCGTACGCGGAGCCGCCGCCCATCGCGGCGCCCACCCGCACCACCGGCAGGCCCGGGCGTGGGGCGAGCAGCACCTCCATGCCATTGTCCAGCTTGAGCACGTGCACCGGCGCGGAGAGGGCTGTCACCATGGACGGCGTGGCGTGCTCCACAGGCACCGCGGGCTCGGGCTGCGCCGGGAGCTGCGCGGGGCCATTCTCCGCCACCGCCGTGCCGCTCTCGCCGGGGCGCACGAGGATGACACGCGCCCGCTCTCGCTGCAGCCACGTGTACGCGAAGGCCGTCACCTGGCTGCCGCCGAGCGCCATCTGTGCCATCTGCGAGCGCGTGTAGGAGCGCACGTCGAGCGTGAAGTGGGTGAGCAGCGCACGGCGCAGGGTGCGCGAGAGGAGGTGCTCCGACTCCAGCACCATGCCGGTGATGACGTTGCGTCGCGCGGCCTGGAAGTCGGCCTCATTGCCGAGGACGTCGCCGGCTTCCACGGAGTTCGACCAGGCCTTGTGGACCATGTCCAGCACCTTCTCCGCCGAGCGCTGGGGGTGGTCCCCGCGGCTGAGCTGCACCCGCACCACGAGCAGCGACGCGCGCGTGCCGGGCACCAGACCCGTGCTGATGCCCGCGATGTCGCCGTCGCTGCGCACCGCGCCCCAGAGGTTCCGGTCGAGGCTGGCGCGAACGAACTCCTGCACGGCGCCTTGCTCGTCGAAGCCGCGAGGCAACACCCACGACAGGTACAGCTCGGGCGACGGCACCGCCGCGGCGTACTCCGGCAGCGACTTCGGCTCGGGGGTGAGCGGGGGCTCGGCCACCTTCCCGGGCAGGCGCGGCTCCACGGTCAGCGGTGCGCCGGAGCCCACCCACTCGGCGGGAAGACTCTCGCGCAGCAGCGGCTCCACGGCGGCGAGGTCCACGTCACCGGAGATGACCAGCGTCACGTTGTCCGGACGGTAGTGGGCGCGTGCAAAGCGCTGCGCGTCCGCCAGCGTGAGCGCGGTCAGCGTCGGGTGCGTGCCGATGAGGGGCCGCGCGTAGGGGTGGCTCGCCGGATAGGAGGCCGCGTGCATCCAACTGAAGACCTGCCCCACGTAGCCCGTCTCATTGCGCTGGCGCAATTCGTTGCGCACCACTTCGCGCTCCACCGCGAACACCTCCGGGGTGATGCCCGCGACGGGCGAGGCCAGCCACTGGCCGTGCATCTTCAGCAGCGCGGGCAGGGCCTCGCGAGACGCGAGCGCCTCGTAGGCCGTGTAGTCCAGGCTGGTGGAGGCGTTGGAGTGGCCCACGCCCGCCGCCTCAAGCCGCGTCTGGATGGATGGGCCGCCCGCGTGGCGGGAGCGGAAGGTCAGGTGCTCCACCACGTGCGCCAGTCCCTCCTTGCCGCTCGGGTCGCTGGAGCCGCCCACGCCGACGACGGCCACCACCGCCACCACCGGCGAGCGGCGGTCCTCCTCCACCACCACGCGCAGCCCCGAGGGCATGCGGAAGTCGCGCAGCGGGAAGGACACGTCGCGCATCATCACCTGCCCCCGGGTAGGCAGCGTGGTGCACGCCCCCAGCAGCAGGGAGAGCAGGACGAGGGCGCCCGTGACGACACGGGGCCGGCGGGTCTGGAGACGGCGTCTGGCGTTCATGATGCTCCGGCGGAGCCCGGAAGCAGCATGACGGGTCCACACGGCCCCATGCCTCCCCCGGGTGATAATGATTCGCTTCAGCCCGCCAAGGACGGCAAAGCCTGACAGCTGCTCAGGCTTCGGCGCCAAGGGCAGACATCGAGACGGGCGAATAGCATCGACACGAGGTCCGGGCCAAGGGGCCCGGAGTCTCAGGAGCGCCCACCCACCGCGTTGGCGACGTGCTGGCTGCCCCAGTGCGCGAGGCCGAGGATGGTCTCCATGGGGTTGACGCCCAGCGCGGTGGGGAACACCGAGCCGTCCACCACGAAGAGGTTGTCCGCGTCCCAGTAGCGCAGCGTGCTGTCCACCACGCTCGTCTTCGCGCTGCCACCCATGGCGCAGCCGCCCATCTGGTGGGCGCTGGCCACGCGACACAGCAGCGGCGCGTAGGGCGCCCGGTCCAGCAGCGCCACGTCCTTCTCGCCGTGCATCACCACCGGCGCCGAGTGCGGGCTGAGCACCTGCTCCGCGCCCGCGGCGAATTGCAGGCGCGCGGCCACCTTCAGCGCCTCGCGGAAGCCCTCCCAGTGGAAGTCGGTGAGCGGGTAGTCCACCTTCAGCCGCGTGTACTCGCCCTCGCCGCGCAGCCCCACCGTGCCGCCCTCGTCGCCGGGATGCACGCCATCCAGGGTGATGGAGATGACCGCATTGGCATACGGCAACCGCGCCATCAGGTCCTGATGCGCGGCGCCGAAGCCCGGCATCGTCACCGAGGCGAGGACGGGGTGGATGGGCGGCACCTCGATGAGCCAGCCCAACTTCCCCGGCCCCCGGTCGATGAACTGGCGCGAGTAGACGCTGAGCGGCGCGCCTTGGAAGGCCTCCACCCGCTCGCGGAAGCGGGCCGTGGAGACGACCACCGGATGCAGGAAGAAGCGCTTGCCCACGAGCCCCCGCGCGGTGAGCCCGCTGCGCAGCAGCAGCGCCGGGGAGTTGATGGCCCCGCCGCATACCGCCGTCACCTTCGACTTCACCGTGAGCCGCCGGCCCGTGGGCCGGTCCGTGCGCGGGTCCAGCACGTCCGCGTGTACCGCCACCACGCGCATGCCATCCATTTCCAGCTTGCGTGCGCTCACGTTGGCGAACAGGCGCATTCCCTGCTCCACCGCGTCTGGAATCAACGTCACCAGCATGGACTGCTTCGCGTCCGTGGGGCAGCCCAACCCGCAGGCGCCCAGGGCCGCGCAGTTCTTCACGTTGCGCTTCACCGTGCCCCGGCTGTAGCCGAGCTTTCCCAGCCCCTCCCATAGGAGTTGGTTGTTGCGATTGGCCCTTTCGATGGGCCAGTCGCGGATGTGCAGCCGCTCTTCCAACCAGTCCCAGTGCGGGGTGAGCGTGTGCTCGTCCAGCCCCTTCACGCCGTGGATGTCGCGCCAGCGGTGGAGGATTTCCGGCGGGGTGCGGAAGCTGGCGCACCAGTTGACGGTGGTGCCGCCACCCACGGCGCGGCCCTGGAGGATGCTGATGGCCAGGTCATCCGTCGCCCGGTTGGCCATCTCCTGGTACAGGGCCGGGTACGCCGTGGACTCCTTCATGTCGAAGTCGCGGCGGGTGCGGTAGCTCCCCTCCTCCAGCATCACCACGTCCAGGCCGCGCCGCGCCAGTTCGTGGCCCAGCACGCCGCCGCCCGCGCCGCTGCCCACCACGCACACGTCACAGGTGATGGTGCGGTCCTCGGTGAGCTCGTCTCCGGTGAAGATTCGGCCGCTCATGGCGTGGACCCCTCCTTCTGCGTCAGCGGCGCGGGGCGGGGGCCCTCTCCCTTCCAGGCCACCGCGTTCGCATCGTGGAAGCCCTCCGGAATGGCGTAGCCCGCGGCCGTGGCCGCCGCCGGGTGCAGGTAGTAGGCGCTGTACACCAGCGTGCGCAATGCATGGTGTCCCGTGCGCCGCAGCATCAGGCGCGACGTGCGCCAGTCTTCGAAGACCGCGTCCTGGTCCTCGGGGGACAGCCGCGAGAAGGGAGTGACGCGACCGCTGAAGAGGAAGCCCGCGAGTGCGTTGTCGAAGAGGCCCAGGAGGTCCTTCACCTCCTTCGCCACGGCGGGGTCTCCGCGCGCGAGCAGCCCGTCCGCCGTGAAGGCCACGCGCGCCGCGTCCGCGTCCGGCCAGCCCGGGCGCCCCGGGAAGGCCCGCCTCGCCAGCGCCTGGAGCGTGGCGTACTCGCGCGGGCCCAGCACCTGGAGCCCCTCTGGAGGAAGCGCCAGTGACAGCCCGTCGCGAGAGGCCAGCAGGGCGCTGCCTCCCAGCGCCAGCAGGGCGCCCCCGAAGAGCCCGCGCTTGAGGAGTCCCCGGCGGGTCATCGACACGTCCATTCCATCCTCCGGTTCCGCGAACGAAGGGCACAGGGGCGCCCATCGCGGGGTTGCTCGGCTCGTGGGTCCGCGCGTCGCTACGAGGTGGACGTGTCCGGATGCTCGGGCGCGGTGAAACGTCCGGTGTCTCCATGGGCGCGGTGAACGTCGCGAGCACGAGGTGCGCGGAGACATCGGCTCATCGCCTTGAAGCCTACCGCTCCCGGCCCCTCGCGGACAGGGGCGGCGCCCTCACGCGTCCAGCAGCGCCCGCAAATCCTCGGGGATGGGCATGGGCGTGAGGATGCCCACGTTGGCGCCACCGGTGTTGCCGAGCGGAGCCCGGCCCAGCCACGAGCCCGGCCCGGCGACGAGAATTCGCGCGAACTGCCCCATCAGCTCGCGCGTGTCGCGGCGCCGCCACCCGAAGGCGAACATCCGGCAGTGCGCGCGGACATGCGGCCCCGCGTAGGCCTGGCTCAGTACGTGGGCCCGCTCCAGGTGGCGCCAGGCGCGCGGCAGCTCCTGGCGCGCCTCGGCCTCGACGGCTTCGCGCAGCTCCGCCTCGAAGGCGGCGCGCAGCTTCGGCTTCATGGGCATGACTTCCTCCTCGTGGGTGTCTTCACCCTCGCGCGGGGAGGTGGCCGCGGGCTTGTAAGAACTCGCTACTCCGGAGGCGGGAGGACCCAGTCCACGACGCCCGCAATCTCCGACGGGGAGAGGCCGAAGGTGCGGCGGAACGCGTGGCTGAGGTGCGCGCTGTCGGTGAAGCCCGCGGCATGCGCCGCCCGCGTGAGCGAGGCCCCGCGCTGGAGGTGTCCGGCGGCGCGCTGCAGGCGCAGCCAGAGGACGTAGGGCCGCAAGGGCAGGCCCACCTCCTGGCCGAACAGGTGTGACAGCCGCCCCGCGGACAGTCCCACCCGCGGCGCGAGAGCGGACAGGCGCACGTCCTCTTCCAGCAGGTCCGGCAACAGGCGCAGGAGCCTCTTCACGGCGGGGTGGGCCGGCGGGGCCTGTCGCGTGTCGGCCCGCAGCGACTGAAGCAGCGAATGCGAGAGGAGCTCCGCATCAGCCCAGCGCTTCGGCACGGACTTCACGCCCTGGGTGAGCAGGGGCGCGCCCGCACACCGCCAGGCCTCGGCATCCGCGCCGATGCCCAGCGTGCGCAGCTGACGGCCCACCGAATCATCCGGGTTCACATGCAGGAGGACCACGGCCGCGCTCGGACTGGCGATGGTGTGCTCGACATCGGGCGGAGTCACGGCCGCCTGGCAGGTGACCACGTGCTGGTGGGCGTCCCGCAGCGCCACCGGCTCCCCGAGCGACAGGAGGAGCTGGAAGGTGTGGTGCGCGTGCGGGCGCGTCTCACCGAGCGGCCCGGCGTACAAGAGCCGCCGGGGTCCGAAGAAGAGCTGCCCCTTCCAGGCGCGGGTCCTGCTCACGGTGCTCAGGGCGTGGGGAGCGCCGTGGCCGCGTGGACCGCGGGAGGTGAAGCGGTCGCCGTGCCGACGCCGTAGACGCCGTCATAACCTTCGTCCGTGGTCCCCTTCTGGACGACGATGCGCGGCGTCGCCGCGTGCTCCTCGTAGCGGGCCTTCTTCAGCGGGTGGAGCGTGCAGGCGTCCCCCTTCCCTCCGATGCAGGCCCACATGCTCCCGCCCAGGTAGGCCATGTCGAGCGTCACCAGCCCGGGCTCCGCTTCGAGCAGGTGGTTGGACATGAAGCGCAGATTCGGGTCCCACGGCGCGCCCTTGTCACGGCGGGCGTGGAGGTTTCCGGTCAGCACGATGAAGGTGTCGCGGGGGGCCAGGGCACGCTCCTGGAGGAGCTTCGCCGCCATGGTGGCATCACGGTCCCCGCCGCCCGCGTCGAAGGCGCGCACCTCCACGGGAAGGCCCGCGCGCCTCAACTCGCGAAGCCGGACGAGGGCCTGGAGCATCGCCTTGCTGCTCCGGCCGTCCTGATTCTCCTGGGTCCAGAACCCGCCCACCGTGAGCGGCTGGAGCGCGCCATCCTCGCTCGCGAGGAACGCGTCGATGCGCGGCTGCTCCTCCACGGGCAATTCCAGCCCCACCCGCACGGGCTGCCCCGAGGCCGCGGCATGACAGACGAGCCGTGTGGTGAAGGCCGGCGCCTCCTGGGTGCCGTGCATCTCTCCGAGGACGATGAAGGCCGCGGGCTTCAGCAGCGCCTCCATGCCGGGAATGGCGGGGCCACAGTCCGCCTTCGCGGCGGTGGCGGAGCTCGCGCCAGACGGCTGGACGACGGGCTCGGCCGTCTTGCAACCTCCCAGCAGCGCGGCGGCGACCAGCAGGTGACGCAGGGTGACTGTTGCCATTCGGTATGAGCCTCCTCGTGGCCCGGACTCTGCCCGGGTCCACGAGGCGAGTCACGCGTGAGGCGCCGCATGGCCGCTCCTTCAGGCCACCCATAAAGTAGCAACTTTCCCAGGAAGAACAACGGGTTGACCTGCACGCCGCCAGGGTTCACCTTGCCGCGCATGAGCCACGCCCATGGCAACCTTCCGGAAGGCGCCCTCGACATCATCGCCGAGGAGGAGGCACTGCTCGCCCGCGTGCAGGCCACGCTGGAGGCAGCCCGGCACAAGGCCGGCCGCAAGACGGACACCCAGGGACTGGTCGCCCAGCTCCAGGTGCTGCGCGACGACGTGGCCACCGCCGCCGTCGCGGACCTGCCGCACCTCTTCGCGCAGATGAACGAGACGCGCTCCCTCATGGAGCGCCAGGAGGCCGCGCGCCTGCCGGACCCCCAGGCCCCCTACTTCGCGCACCTGCGCCTGGACGGCGCGGGCGGGCCCCGCGACTATCTGCTGGGACGCACCACCTTCGCGGACGTGAGCGCCGGCGTGCGCGTCATCGACTGGCGCTTCGCCCCCGTCGCCCGCGTCTTCTACTGCTACGAGGAAGGCGACTCCTACGAGGAGTACTTCGGCGAGCGGCTCGCGGAGGGCACCGTGCAGACGCGGCGGCTCGTCGTCATCGAGCGCGGCGTGCTGACGCGCATCATCTCCGGCACGCTGGTGCTGGAGCGCGCCGCGGACGGCGCATGGCACAGCGTGGGGCTCGACGTCGCCACGCTCCAGTCGGGAGGCGCGGGCACCGCCGCGCGACCGGAGTTCCTCGGCACCGGCAAGGGCGCCCGCCGCACCGAGGATGCCTTCGGCGTCACCGCGCTCCTGGACCCGGAGCAGTACGAGGCCGTCAGCACCGGCCCGGACCAGCCGCTGCTCGTGCTGGGCAGCGCCGGCAGCGGGAAGACGACGGTGGCCCTGCACCGGCTGGCGAAGATTGCCTTCGACGACGCGCAGACCTACCCCCAGTCCCGGATGAAGCTCATCGTCCCCGAGGAGGGCCTGGCCCGGCTGTCCCGCCGCCTGCTGGCGCCGCTCGGCCTGGGCGGCGTGGCCGTGCAGACGCGCGACTCGTGGCTGCTGGCCACGGCGAAGCAGGCGTTCGACCTGCCCGGCATCAAGCTGTGGCACGACACGCCGCCGCTGGTGTCGCGCTTCAAGCGCCACCCCGCCCTGAGGCGCGCGCTGGCCGCCCGCGTGGGCGTGCCGAAGACGGCGGCCGGCGTGACGCTGGAGCGGCTGCGCAAGCGGCTGGCGGACGCGTACTTCGACCGGCGCTTCCTGGACACCGTGGTCAACGCCGCGCGCGGAGAGCTGCCGCGCACCGCCATCGACGAGGTGATGGAGCACACGCGCCTCCAGCACTCCACGCCGCTCGACAAGGAACTGAAGGACATCACCGACACGGACCGCCTCGTCACCATGGACGGGAAGGCCATTGAAGCGGACACGCCGTACGCCATGGCCGGCACGGTGGACCTGGATGACCTGCCCATCCTGATGTTCCTCAAGGCCCAGCACACCTCGCTGGGCCTGGAGCGGATGGCGCACGTCGTGCTCGACGAGGCGGAGGACTTCTCCCTCTTCGAGCTGTTCGCCGTGAGCCGCCTGCTGGGCAAGGGCAAAAGCTGCACGCTGGCCGGAGACGAGATGCAGCAGACGGACGCCGGCTTCGCGGGGTGGCCCGCCGTCCTCAACGAGCTGAACATCCGCGACGCCGCCACCTGCCGGCTCCAGGTGTCCTACCGCTGTCCGCAACCGGTGGTGGAGCTGGCGCGGCAGGTGCTGGGCACCCAGGCCCCGGAGGCCTCCGCGCACACGGGCCGCCCGGGCGCGCCGGTGGGCTTCCACCACTTCCCGGACGAGGCCCAGGCGCAGCTGTTCATCGGCGAGGCGCTGAGGGACCTCGTCTCACGCGAGCCCCATGCGTCGGTGGGCGTCATCGCCAGCAGCCCCGAGTCCGCGGAGGCCGTCTACCGCGTCGTGGCCGACCTGCCCTGGGCCCGGCGGGTGAGCGACGGCGAGTTCACCTTCGAGCCCGGCGTGGACATCACCGACGTGGACAGCGTGAAGGGCCTGGAGTTCGACTACGTCATCATCCCGGATGCAACGGCGCGGGCCTGGCCCATGGACGACGAGTCGCGCCGCCGCCTGCACGTGGCGATTACGCGCACGTCCCACCAGCTCTGGGTGGTGTCCTCCGGCGTGCGCAGCCACCTCATCCCGGGCGCTGCTGGCGCGGCAGCTCCACGGTGAAGGTGGAGCCCTTTCCGGGCGCGCTCTCCACGAGGATGCGGCCCTCGAGCGCGTCGACAATCTGCTTCACGATCCAGAGCCCCAGCCCCAGCCCACCGTAGTGCCGCTCGCTGGCCAGTCGCTCGAAGCGCTGGAACAGGCGCGCCTGTCCCTCCGGGGCGATACCCATGCCCTCGTCGCGCACCATCAGCCAGGCCCGCTCCGCGTCCGCGCCCACCCGCACCTCGATGGGGCGGCCCCGGCCGTACTTGATGGCGTTGGACAGCAGGTTCTGCAGCACCTGCTCCAGCCGCAGCCTGTCCCAATGGCCCCGCGCGGGGCCCGGCGCGTCCAGGCGAAGCTCGCACCCCGCCCGCGCCAGCTCCTCCGAGAAGCGCGGCACCATCTCCCGCGCGAGCGCGGCCAGGTCCAGGTCCTCGCGCTCCAGCTTCAGCCGGCCGGCGGTGATGCGCGACACGTCCAGCAGCTCGCGCACCAGGCTCGACAAGCGCGAGAGCTGTCGCTGCACGGCCACCACCTTCGTGGACAGTGCGTCGGGTGTGCCCGGGGCGCGCAGGTCCAAATCCCTGCGCAGCGCCTGGACGTTGAGGGTGAGCGAGGTGAGGGGCGTGTTCAGCTCGTGCGACGCGACGGAGAGGAACGTGTCGCGCGCGCGGATGGCGTCCTGCGCCTCCATGTAGAGCCGCCCGTTGTCCAGTGACGAGGCCGCGCGCCGGGCCAGGTCCTCCGCGAGCCGCACGTCCGCCTGCGTGTACCTGCGCCCGGACTCGGTGTTGACGAGCGTGAGTGCCCCCAGCACCTTGCCGCGGCTGATCAACGGGACGGAGATGAACGTCCGCACGCCCAACGCCTCCGTGGCGCGGAGGCGCTCCGCATCGGCGGACAGCTCCGTCTCGATGAGGGGCGGCAGCTCCGGGACGAACTCCGTGACGCCCTCGCGCAGCACCCGGCCGATGCCGGCCGCGTCGTCCATGCGGATGGGATAGCGGGCGTGGAAGGCCTGGGCGCGCTCCGCCATGCCCGGACGCACGTGGGCCACGGCGACGCGACGGACTCCTCCATCCGGCCCGGGCACGTCCACGGCGCACCCATCCGCCAGCGTGGGGATGGTCAGGAGGGCCATGCGCTGGAGGATCTGGTCGTGGTCCAGCGACGACGTCAGCACCGCGCTGGCCTGCGCCAGGAAGGCCGCGTGACGCTGCGCGCGCCGCGTCTCGTCGTACAGCCCCCGGAGCGTCGCCTCCTGCTTCTTCTCGGCCGTAATCTCCCGCGAGAAGACGTAGACGCGCCCGTGGCCCCGGAAGAGGCGCTTCACGAACCAACGCTCCCGGGCCGCGAAGTGGACCTCGAACTCCTCCGCCTGCCCCGTCTGGGCCACCCGGTGGAAGCGCTCCTGGAAGGCTTCGCCCAGCACGTCCGGGTAGCACTCCCACAGCACGCGGCCCAGCAGGTCCGCCCGGGGCCTGCCGAAGGACCGCTCCATGGCGGGGTTGACGTAGAGGCACACCGCGTCCGCCTCGCAGACGGCGACACCCTCCGGGAGCTGGTCGAGCAGAACGGTGTCGATGCCCGCCATGTCCGCCCCAGGGGAGTCGGCGCTGGCGAGACCCTGTTCGGTCAGGGGATGTTCCACGCGTTGGATGAAGGGGCGGGCCACGGCGTTCGTGTTCTTCCGCTTAACACTTCCCTCCCGCACGCCCCACTCCGGCCAGCCGGGCATGTGCTCGGCACCCAACACTCGTAAACGGGGCCCGGTGGAGGTGCGAGCAGTCGGGCGGGCCACCACCCGCCAGGGCGACCGGCCGCGCGTGGGCGCGGGCACTCAGGGCTGCTGTTGCCCCTGGCGCCAGGCCTCGCGGCGCTGCTCCTGCTCCTGGCGACGGGTGAGCGCCTCCTGCTCCTGGCGCGGCAGTTCGGACAGCCGCGTGCGGTTCATGTCGATGCTCAGCTCGTACAGGCCCCGCTCCTGGTCGGGGAGCCGGTCGCCGTAGTCCGCGAGCACCGTCGTTGCGAAGGCCACCATGTCCTCGGACACCTCGCGGCGGTGCGCGTAGTACTGGCGGACCTCCTCCTCGGTGGCCACGCCGGACAGCACCTTGCCGTAGACGTCATTCCAGCGCCGCGTCTCGTCGTCGCGCCACTTGAGCACCTCCGGGTCCTCCGTGGGCGCGCCCAGCGTCCAGTAGAGGTTGTCCGGTAGCTTCGCGCGCAGCGCCTGCAGGTCCACGGGATGAATCTGGGGCGCCTCGTCGCCGGACGGAGGCTGGGGCAGGTAGGGCGACACCGTGCCCCCACCCGGCTGCGCGGCGGCCACGGGCGCGGACGGAGTCGCCGCCGGCGTGGGGGCCTGCGCGGGTGACGTGGAGGCCGACGTGGCCGCCACCGGGGGCTCCGCTTCCGGGGCGCCGGAGGGCTCCGGGCGCTTCAGGAGCACGACGAGCAGGACGGCGAGCCCCACGACGGCTCCCGTGGCGACGACCCACGGGAGGCCCTTCCAGCGAGCATTCTCGGCCATGACGAGCCGAATACCGCGTGCCGCGCGCACCTGGCAAACCCGGCATCCTGCCGCGCCGCGTAAAGAATCGGCCCGACGGAGTTTGCCGCAACGCATCACAAACCCTGTCTCACCTGAGACATGAACCAGTCACAAAGGGCCTGACACAGTTGTAATTGCATTGTATAGACAGGAATTCCCATCAAACCTGGAGGTTCCCGAATGAAGCGCCTACTCCTGGCCTGCCTCATGGCCGCAGCGCTGGTGCCTGGCATGGCCCGCGCGGAGGTCATCGTCTCCACCATCGTCAGCGTGCTCGTGGACGGCGGAAACAACTACAACTGGGAGAAGGTGGAGCTGCCCGGGACGAAGTGTGGCAACGGCTCGCAGTACAAGTTCTGGGTGCGCCGCACCAGCTCGCCCAACCTGCTCTTCATGCTCGAGGGCGGCGGCGCGTGTTGGGACTTCGAGACGTGCAGCGGGCGCGCGGGCGTGCTGGGCGCGGCCAACCCCAACGGCATCGCCGACGACTACATCACCCAGTTCACGGCGAAGTACGTGTCGCCCATCGTCAATGGCGCCGACCCGGGCCTGCCGCTGCGCAGCCGCACGGACCTGGTCACCAAGGACTGGAACATCGTCTACATGCCGTACTGCACGGGTGACGTGCACATCGGCAACAACGTGAAGACGTATGCGGACTCCACGGGGCAGAACCCGCCGCTGACCTGGTACCACAACGGCTACACCAACACGCGGGCGGTGGCGAACTGGGCGCACACCCAGTTCCCCACGGTGCAGAAGCTGCTGATGACGGGCTACAGCGCGGGCGGCACGGCGACGTCGGCCGGCTACTACTTCGTGCGCAAGGCCATCAACCCGGCGCGCGGCTACCTGCTCAACGACTCCGGCCCCATCTTCGTGGCGCCGAACGCCACTTCCCTCTCGCGCCCGCTGCACGACAAGATTCGCACGTCGTGGAACCTGGACTCGGTCTTCTCGCTGCTGCCGGCCTCGTTCAACATCAACGACTTCGGCACCATCAACAAGATGGTGGCGACAGAGTTCCCCAACGACCAGCTCGCGTACACGGGCTATACGCGCGACTACAACTACTCGCGCTTCTCCTATGAGCGCTTCAAGACGCCCAACGACGAGGAGTCCGTCCACGGCTACTGGAAGGTGGACCAGGACCGGCTGGTGCAGGAGCTGAACCTCTACAACAACTTCAGCTACTTCATCCCGCACCACCGCGCCATCAACGCCAGCCACTGCAGCACCATCATCACCTTCATGGGTGCGCACGCCTGCCAGAAGATGGAGAAGAAGCGGTACTGGTACGAGTACCTCGAGTTCCCGCAGTCGCAGACGTACAAGTGCTACAGCGAGTTCGTGGGCATGGACAAGTTCCTCTCGCGGTGGATCAACGAGAACCAGCGCATCCGCATCTACGAGCCGGCGAACAACTACAACAACGAGGACCCCGGCATGCAGATTGTCGCGCCGCTCATCAACGGCGCGCTGGGCGGGTAGTCCCCGTCGTCGCGACTGAAGCTGTTTGAAGGAGCGGGACGCCGGGCTTCGGGCCGGGCGTCCCGCTTCGTCGTTTCGGGGTACGGCCCTGGCGTTGCCCGCGGTGGGGCGCTAGACGAGGGCCCCGCCATGGACAACCTCACCCACGGGCTGCTGGGGCTCGCCATCGGTGCGCTGCGCCGGCCCGACGTGCGTCCCGGCACGGGCGAGCGGGCCTCGCCCACGGACCGCGCGGTGCTGCTGGGCGCCGTGCTCGCCTCGGAGTTGCCGGACCTGGACACGCTGCTGGCGCGCGGGGACGCGGTGACGGTGGCCCTCCAGGCGCACCGGGGCCTCTCTCATTCGCTCCTCTTCAGTCCGGTGGTGGCGCTCGGGGCCACGCTGGCCGCGTGCGCCGTCTTCCGGGGCGCCAGGCCCCGCCCCGTCTTCCTCGCCAGCCTGGCCTCCGTCCTCTTCGCGCACCTGCTGCCGGACCTGTGGACGGGCTGGGGCACGCGAGTGCTGCTGCCATTCTCGGACACGCGCCTCAGCCTTGACTGGACGATGGTGGTGGACCCCTGGGTGACGCTGCCGCTGCTGGTGGGCACCGTCGTGGCGTGGCGGCTGCGGCGCACGGCGTGGCGCCGGGCGCTGCTGGTGGGCCTGGCGCTGTCCGCCGGCTACGTGGGGGCGCGCGTGGCGGCCTGGGGCGTGCTGACGCGGCGGGTGGAGGCGGCCTACGCGGCCGCGCAGTCCGTGCGCGTCTTCCCCCTGCCCTTCTCCGTGAGCACCTGGCGGTACGTGGCCACCCTTCCGGGAGGCATGCTCGCCGCGGGCGAGGTGCCCCTGGCGGGTGCGCCCCGCGAGGCGCGGCGGGTGGAGTCGTCCGTGGACGCGCTTCCCCCGGACGTGCGCGCGGTGGGGCCGGTGCGCGAGGCGCTCGCGTGGGCCCGCTTTCCCGTCGTCACGGTGGCGCCCGTCGAAGGCGGAGGACGCGAGGTGCGCATCTCCGACCTGCGCTACCACCTGCGCGGCGAGCCCACGCTGGGCTTCGTCATCCGCCTGGACGCGGGAAACCGCGTGGCGGAGGCACGGCTGGAGCGCGGCGGCAGCGCGAGCGAATTGCTGCGTCGGTGGCGGGGCCAGGACGCGGAAACGACGAGGCCCCGGGAGAAGGAGTGACTCCTTCCACCGGGGCCGCGACTCACGGCAACGTGGCTCAGGTCAGCCCGGCCAGCGGACCGGCGTAGTCCGGGGCCGGGTGACCGAAGGTATTCACGTTCACCCCGAAGGCCTGGGCGATGGACACCAGCAGCTTGTTGTGCGCCACGGCCTTCGGCAGCGGCGAGCCGGGGCCGGGCCAGCCGGGCAGCGGGTCGGAGCCCGGCGGGCGCGCGTGGATGAAGCGGCCCATGCGGAAGCGGCCGCCCGCGCCACCCGCCAGCACGGTGGGCACGCGCACGTTCATGTGGCCCGAGGCGTCACCCAGCTCGTTGCCCCAGAGGATGAGCGTGTTGTCCAGGGCGGTGCCGCTGCCCTCCTGCACGGAGGCCAACTGCGTCATGAGGTACGCCACCTGCTCCGCGTACCACCGCTGCACCGTCACCATCTTGGTGCGAATCTGGGTGCGCAGCGGCTCCGTGTTGACGTCCAGCCGGTGCGCCAGGTCGTTGTGCACGTCCTCGTTGATGCCAATCCACGGCATGGACGGCGCGGAGATGGTGATGGTCGCCACCCGCGTGAAATCGCACGCGAAGGCACGGGTAATCATGTCCAGGTGCAGCTTCGTCAGCTCGGGCAGCCGGGCGAGGTTGCCCAGCTCGCCCAGGCCGTACTGCGGCGGCACGATGCCGCTGATGCACGCCTCCGTGGAAGGCACGGGGGTGGGCGCCGGGTTGGGAGAGGTGCTCAGCGAGCCGATGCGCCGCTCGATGTCCGCGAGCGCCTCCAGGTGCGCCTCCAGCTTCTGGCGCTCCTCGCCCGCGAGCCTGTCGCGCAGGCGCGTCGCATCCTTGGTGAGGAAGCCGAGCAGGCTCTTGCGGCGGGCGATGAGCCTGTCGGCCTCGGCCGGGTCCGCGGCGGGCGGCGGCGCGTTGCCGAAGAGGCGCTGGTACACGGCGGCCGGGTCGCGCTCGAAGGGCACGCGCGAGCCGTTCGCCGTGAAGCTGATGCTGTTGTAGACGTGCTGGCCGCCGAACTGCTCCCACGCGTTGAGCTGGAGGGAGCGGAACTTGGTGCTGCCGCCGATGGCATTGCCCAGCACCTGGTCCAGCGAGGCGCTCTCCGGCAGGTCGTCACCGCTGGCGGTGTTGACCTTGCTGCCGGTGAGGAAGGTGACGGGCGCGCCCTCGTGGCCCGTCAGTCCGTGCTCGTACAGCACCCGGTAGTCCAGGCCGTCCACCACCAGCAGCTTGGAGCGGTGCGGCTGGAGCGGCAGCAGCATGGAGTTGGGGAAGTCGAGCGTGAAGTCCGACTCGCCGCCCTGCGGGTTCCAGAACTCCGGAAGGCAGCCGTGGGGCGTGAAGATGGCGACGAAGCGCAGCGGGGGCGCGGTGGTCTGCGCGTGCGCGTCGGAGGTGCCGAGCAGGTTGGCCAGCGGGAGCGCCGCGGCCGAGCCACCCAGGAGCTTGAGCAGGTTTCGACGGGAGAGTTGGCGGAGCATGGGGCGACTCACGGAGAAAGGGTGCGCCGGTGGGTGAAGTAGGGAGAGCGCACCAGGCTGACGAGCGCATCCCCCAGTTGAAGCCGAGGGTTGGCCTTGAAGGCCGCCCGCATGTCGGTGAGCAACTGCTCGTCGACGGTGTCCTCTTCACGTCCCATGGCGTAGCGGAAGAGCTGCAGGGGCACGCAGTTGGCCACGTCCTCGCTGGTGGAGAGCGAGCGCGCCAGCTCGCCGCCGCCGGTGAAGGGGAAGACGCCGCTGGAGTAGTCCACCGAGCCCTTGGCGTCCACGGCGATGCCGTTCTCCGTCGTGCGGGCCTTGCCCAGGCCGTCGAAGTTCTCGAAGCCGAAGCCGATGGGGTCGATGCTCCGGTGGCAACCGGCGCAGGCGGGGTTGTCGGTGTGCGCGGCGAAGCGGGCACGGGTGGTGGAGTCCGCGGCGGGCGCGGGGGGGATGATGACGATGGAGGCCGGCGGGGGCGGGATGTCACGGCACAGCAGGCGCGTGAGGACGAACTTGCCGCGGCGGATGGGCGAGCTGGAGTCGAAGAGGGCGTAGGTCGCCAGCACGCTGGCCTGGGTGAGGATGCCCGCGCGGTCCGCCGGCAGCGGCACCCTGCCAATCGTCCCGTTGGGCGTGCTCGTGGTGCCGTAGAACTGCGACATGCGGCCGTCCGCGAAGGTGTAGTTCGCGCTCAGGAGTTCCTTGACGGAGCCGCCCTCGTTGGCCAGCACGTGGTCGATGAAGGCCCGCGTCTCGGCCTGGCTGGAGTCCTTGAACGCCGCGCTGAAGGCCGGGAAGACCTGGTTGTTCTTGTTGAGGTTGGCCAGGCCGGTGATGCCCAGCCACTCGCGGATGAAGTGGGCCAGGCGCTTCTGCGCGGCGGGGGTGGCCAGCAGGCGGCGCGCGTGCGCCTCGCGCTGGTCCGCCGTCTTGAGCTCCCCGGCCTCCGCGGCCGCGAGCAGCTCCGCGTCGGGCGGGGCGGCGGTGATGGCGAAGGAGAGCGCCGAGGCGACCTCGTGCGGCGTCATCCGCGCCACCTGGTTGCCGGCCTCGCCCTGCTCGCCCAGCTCCGTGCGGTAGAGGAAGGAGGCCGACGCGAAGAGGCCCTGCAGGAAGATGCGGTGCGCGGTCTGCGGGTCCGCCGTCTTCCGGGCGTCCTGCCAGAAGGCGAGCAGGTCCGCCTTGTCCTCCGTCGAGAGGGGCCGGCGGAAGGCGCGGCTGGCCACGCCGTACAGGATGTCCGTCGTGCACTTCTCCTCGTTCGCGTCCGCCGGGCACTTCTCGTGGATCTTCAGCTGGTTCTTCGCGAACAGGGCCGCGTTCAGCGCGGCGTTGTCCACCTGGTCCGCCAGCAGCGACGTCACCTGGAGCCGGTCGTGCGTGCTGAAGCCGAGGATGGTGTCTTCCGGGGCGAAGGTGCCACTCAGCGAAGGCATCCCCGGTACGACGGCGGCGAGGCTGTTGTCGTACTCCACGCGCGTCAGGCGGCGCACGCGCGCCGAAGACGCTTCCGATACTTCCGGAGGCTCCTTGTCGGTTCCAGGTTTGTCGCCGGAGCAGGATGCGGCCGCCAGCAGCAGCACCGCGGGAATGCAGAAACGGATGATTCGCATACGAAAGGCACCCTCGTACCAGCGACTCCCAGAAAACCCCCTCTGGAGTGCTGGCGCGTTGACAACTTTAACCGCGCACCCTGTCGCGGCTGGTGAGGATTTCGTGTCCGCTTGCAAATGCCACTCGCTTTGCAGTTTCACTGGCGCATTTCGCCTCAGCTGACGAGAGCGCCCGGGGCTTCTTCTTGGAGTCCAAGATTTGCGGATCTCCTGCGCCCCACAGCCACCCACTTCCACCCGCGAAGTGGCAGCAGGCGAAGCACCCGCGCACGGCCACGACGCGCGCGAAACTACCACCAGGCTCCGCGCATCCGGAGGCGCGCGCGGACCACTGGCTCGGTGGGCAGGAGGGCGAGCACGAATGCGCCGCCGGGCCCCGGCGTCAGTCCGGGCGGGCGCGGTGCTCCACGCCGTGAGCGCCGGCCACCACCAGGTCCGTCGTCAGCCCGAGGAACAGGCCGTGGCCCACCACGCCCGCGCGCGAGCCCAGGCGCGCGGCCAGGTCCTCGGGACGTTCGATGGGGCCGAAGCGGCAGTCGAGCACGCGGTTGCCCTGGTCCGTGAGGAAGGGCTCGCCGCGCGCGTCCCGCCGCACGGTGACGCTCGCGCCGAGCGACTCCAGGAAGAGCGCCTGTGAGCGCCAGCCGAAGGGAAGCACCTCCACCGGCAGGGGCCAGCGCGTGCCCAGCGTGGGCGACAGCTTGGCCGCGTCCACGACGATGACCACGCGCCGGCTGGCCTGCGCGACAATCTTCTCCCGCAGCAGCGCTCCGCCCCCGCCCTTGATGAGGGACAGGTCCGGGGCCACCTCGTCCGCGCCGTCCACGGTGACGTCCAGCTCCGGGTGCTCCTCCAGCGTGGTGAGGGGCACGCCCAGCGTGCGCGCCAGCGCTTCCGTCTCGCGCGAGGTGGGCACGCCGAGCACGTCCAGGAGCTGGCCCTGCGCGCGCAGCTCCGCCAGCCGGTGCACGGCGAACACGGCGGTGCTGCCCGTGCCCAGGCCCACCCGCATGCCCGCGCGGAAGAAGGCATCCACCGCCCACGTGGCGGCCTCGCGCTTGAACCGGGGGGTGTCGTCGGCCGCCGAGTGGCTCATGCCGCGGGAGGCTACTCCTCCCCGCGGCGGGAGGGAGACGCCAGGCAGGGCATCGCCAAGTGAAGGGCCCGACACTCGGCATGTCCAGGGAGGTGTGGCCCCGGGCCGCCAGGTCGCGCAGGTCCACGCACGAGCCGTCAGCCAGCGCAGGTCACCGGGCCGTCATGCCATCTGGAGAGGATTGCAACTCCGTTGCGACTTCGAAGCGCTCGGGACTGGCGGGACCAGGAGCGCGGGTTCGGAGCCCGTCGGGGGTGACACGCAAAGCGAGGGCCTTGCGTGTCACGCCGGGGCCGCGCGCAGGAGGGCGCGGCCCCGGTCGGAACGACTACAGGTTGAAGGTGCCGCGAACGCCCAGGATGATGAGGCCGTACGGGCCGTCATCCACGGGGGCCAGATCCGTCTCGGTGGTGGTTCCACCGAGCGCGGGGGGCAGCGTCGTGGTCGTGGTGCCAGCGCGCACGGTGTAGCGGGCGTAGGTGCCGGTGAGGTACGGGCCGAAGGACAGGGAGTTGCTCAGCCGCCACTTGCCGCCGACGGTGACGTTCACGAACTCCGGGCCGCGGATCTTGCTGTCGATATGCAGTGCCACATTGGCGCCGGGCACGGGCGTGGGGACCGAGCCATCGATGGTGGAGTTCAGGAGGACGATGCCGAAGCCCAGGCCCACGAAGGGGTCGAAGGTGGCCTCGGGCGAGAAGTGGTACTGCACGTTCGGACCAAGGCGAAGCGCGTTGGTCGAGCAGTCGAAGGTGTCGGGGCACGAGTACGGGTTGTTCTTGGTCAGCACCTTCGTGTACTGGCCGAAGACACCGACGTACCAGCTCGGGTTGACGCGGTAACCGACATCCAGCAGGACCGCGAGACCACCGTTGGCGACGTCACTGAGCTTCACATCGCCGACCGTCCCGTCCGCTCGCGGGCCGTTCTTGTAGACGTAGCCCGCGCCGGCCTGGAAGCCGACGCCCACGGTGAGCTCCAGTCCGCTCTTGACGCTGGAGCCCGTCGTCGCGACCTCCTCCGCCATCGCAGCCGAGGAAACGAGCGAGGTCGCTACCGCAAGGGCCTTGAACAGCCTTCCCGTCATATATCCCCTCCCAACAAGTGAGCTTTCACTTTATGACAGCCTGCACTGAACACGTAAGGTGCGCTGCGTCGTGACATGAGCGGTCATTCAGGACCTGGGGGCAATTCGGTGGCAATTGTCTCGGATTTCCGCCTTTGCGCGATGTATTCGACCCTGAATGGAAAATTGACAAACCGGTGCCCGTGGCGGTCAGGGGCGCAGACAATGTCTGCATGAACGTCACCCTGGAGCAGGCCCGCGCGCTGGATGCCCTCGCCCGCCATGGCACCTTCGCGGCGGCGGCGGAGGCCCTGCACAAGGGACACACCGCGGTGCTGTACGCGCTGCGCACGCTGGAGGAGCAGACGGAGCTGACGCTGCTGGACAGGCGCGGCTACCGCACCCGGCTGACGCCCGCGGGTGAGCGGGTGCTGGAGCACTGCCGGAAGCTGCTGGCGGCGGAGCGGGAGCTGGAGGCCGCGTGCGCGGAGATTCGCGCGGGCTGGGAGCCCTCGCTGCGCATCGTCTTCGACGGAGTCTTCCCCGCGGAGCCGCTGCTGCGCGTGGTGAAGGAGCTGCGCACGGAAGGGGCCAGCACGCGCTTCCACGTGTCCGCGGAGTTCCTCGCCGGCGTGGAGGCGGCCTTCGTGCGGGAGGAGGCGGACCTGATGGTGTCCGTGCTGCCGCCCACGCTGCCGGGCCTGCGCGGCTACAAGCTGCCGGAGCTGAAGGCGGTGCTGGTGGCCCACCGCGGGCACCCACTGGCGAAGCGGCGCGGGCTCTTGAAGGACGAGGAGCTGGCGGAGCACCTGGTCATCACCGTGCGCGGCTCGGACCCGCGGCTGCAGCTGAGCACCGGCCTGCTGGAGGTGCGCTCCACGGTGCACCTCAACGACTTCGCCGCGAAGAAGGCCGCCATCCTGGAGGGACTGGGCTACGGCTGGCTGCCGGAGCACCTGGCCGCGCGCGAGCTGCGCCGGGGCGAGCTGAAGGCGCTGAAGCTGGCCCGGGGCGCCACACACGTGTTCCACCCGCAGCTGTACCACCGCGCCGGCGTGAAGCCGGGTCGCGCGGCCCGGCGCGTGGTGCAGGTCCTCACGGGCTCGGAGCCGGAGGCGTGAGCGCCGCGTGACGGGCGCGCTACTGCGCGACGGTGCCGCAGTCGCCCGTCAGGTTGGACGCGGGCTGCCCGTTGAGCGTGTTGCCCGTGAAGACGTTGTTGGTGGCCAGCACCAGGTCCGCGGTGCCGGAGCCCCGGTTGCAGACGATGACGCCTCCCGCGCCGCCCCGGTTGTTCACGAAGCGGTTGCCCTTCAGCGTGACGGCCCGCGCGCCCAGTTGCTCCAGGTAGAGGGCCGACCCGGGTCCCTGGGCCACGAAGTTGCCCTCGAAGAGGTTGTTCTCCAGCAAGTCGTTGTCGGGCTGGAAGTAGTGGATGGCGCCACCGCCGCCCAGGTCGATGATGTTCTGCGGGTTGGGATACGTGAGCAGCGGCCGGGGCTCCAGCGCAGTGGTGAGGTAGCCGCGGTACGCCTCCACGCCGTTGTCGCGGAAGGTGCTGCCGCGCACCACCGAGTTGCGGCCGTGGGTGATGCACACGGACCCGCCACCGGACATGGCATAGGTGCCGGGCTGCCCGAAGCGGTCGATGTCGATGACGCGGTTGTCCTCGAAGAGCGTGTCCTCGATTCGCGAGCCGTCCGTGTACATCAGGTCCAGCGCGGCGCAGTGCGCGGACGCCACGTTGTCGCGGAACACCGAGTGGGAAATCGTCACCGGCCCCGGGTAGTAGGCCCACAGCGCGCCGCGCGTCCAGTCGCGGTCGCCGTTGTACTGATTCTTGCGCACCTTCTCGAAGACCATGTGCTCGAAGCTGGGGTGGCCGTCGCCCACGGAGCCCTGCCCGTAGAAGTTCACCCCCCACCAGCCGTAGGGATTGGTGGACGTGAGCAGCACCGGCTTCTGCGCCGTGCCCTGGACGTGGATGGCGCCGTAGACGCGCACCTCCACCCGGCCCTTCTGGTGGTTCATCACGCTTTCCGGCGCGGAGGAGTCAACGTCCGCCTCCGTCACGTCCGGGCGGCCGCGGAAGTCCAGGATGACGCCCGGCTCCACCGTGAGGACCTGGCCCTTGGGAATGGTGACGACGCCATTCGCATCCCCGACGACGCGGTATGGAGAGCCCGCCTCCGTGAGCCGGCCCGACAGCGTGCTGGTGACGGTGGTGCCGCCATCCGCCGGCACGGGGATGACGGGCCCCGCGTCCGAGCCACCATCCGACGTGCCCGCGTCCGAGCCGCCGTCCGTCGGCCCCGCGTCACCGCCTCCGTCCGTCCCCGGAGTGACGGAGCCCGCGTCACCTCCCGCGTCCACCGTGCCCGAATCCACGCCTCCGTCCGTGGAGCCCGCGTCCTCCTCTTCCTGCACCACTGTCGGCGGCTTCGCTTCCGGACTGGACGAACACGCGGCGGCGAGCAGTCCGGCGAGCAATCCCACGACGAGGAGCGGGAGGGACGGCTTCCAGCGGAGCGGAACGAAGGTGTTCATGTCCCGCCGCGCTAACACGCCGCTCGCAGCCCGCCAACCTCTGTTAGAAGCAGCGCCCCATGACGAACGAAGTCCTCGTCCTGACGTACTCCGGCTGTGACACGTGCAGGAAGGCGCTGAAGTGGTTGGAGGCGCACGGTGTAGCGCATCAGGTGCGCCCCATCGTCGAGGCGCCGCCCACCGTGACTGAATTGGGACAGTGGATTCCCCGCAGCGGCGTGTCCGTCCGCAAGTGGCTCAACACCAGCGGCCAGAGCTACCGCGCGCTCGGGAAGGCGAAGGTGGACGCCGCGTCCGACGCGGAGCTGGTGTCCTGGCTGGCCGCCGACGGAAAGCTCGTCAAGCGGCCGGTGCTCGTCACCGGGAGCACCGTCCTCGTCGGCTTCCAGCCGGACGCGTACGCGCGGGTGTTCGACGGCGCCCGCTGAGGCATGCCCCGGAAGCAGGCGAGGGAGCGGGCGCCCGGCGTGCCGTCCCTCGCACGTTGGCACCTGGAGTGAAGACTCCTTTCCTTCATGGAGACCGGCGCGCGACGTCCGCTCGGAGAAATCCTCCTGGAGTTGGGAGTGCTCAACCGCGCCCAGCTCCGGGTGGGCCTGGTACATCATTTCGAGACCCACGTGCCGCTGGGCCGCGCGCTGGTGCGCGAGGGCGTCTGCACCGAGGCCGACGTCCTCCGGGGCCTGGCCGCCCAGCTCGGCGTGGAGGCGGTGGACCTGGAGCACGCGCTGCCCGAGCGCGCCGTGGCCTCGCTCATCCCCGCCCGAATCGCCCGGCAGTACCGCGCCGTCCCACTCCGCGTGGAGCTGGTGCAGTTGGAGCAGGCGGAGCGCGAGGTGCTCCACATCGCCCTGCCCGCCCCGGTGTCGCTCGAGGCGGTGGACGCCGTGCGCGCCGTGTCCGGCAAGCCCCGCGTCGAGGCACATGTCGCGTCGGACCCGGCGATTGCGCGCGCGCTGGCGGAGCTCTACGGCATCGAAGAGCCCACCCAGCCACCCGCCGGCCCCACCCCCGCCCCCGGTGGCCCGCTGCTGCTCTACGGCTGGCCGCCCGTCACCGCCGTCCTCATCTCCCGGCAGCTCGCGCGACACGGCATCCCCGCCAAGGTGGCCACGCCGCTGGAGGTGCTGCACACCGCGCCGAACGACGTCGTGCTCGCGCCCATCCAGGCCATGGAAGGACTGCTGGCCGGAGAGGTCCACATCGCCGGCTCGCTCATCGTCCACGGTACTTCGGACGACGAGGGCTTCGAGCGGGCGCGGCAGCTCGGGGCCCGTGGATTCCTGGCCAACCCCCGCGACGAGCAGCTCCTGCTGCGCGCCATCCGCCGGCTCCGCCCGGACGGAAGCACCTCCGGCCTGCCCGGGGGGCCCGACTCCGCGCCCCAATCCCACTGACGCGCTGAGCCAATTCCCACATCCACCCAGGCCCGCAGCTCGAAACTCACAAAAAAGTGGGGGGATCAGGCAACTCCTGTCCGCGCTCTCGGAGAATGAGAACCAAAGGGTGCCCACCTGGGCATCGCGTGTCATCCCGGAGCCCCCCATGTCCTACTCGCCCATCGGAACCCGCCGCCCGCCTCCGCCCCCGCCGCCGCCGGTGCGCCGCGAGCCCCCGGCCCAGCCGCAGGGTGCGCGCAACCCGCGCGTGGACACGCAGGCGCAGGGCTCGGTGGAGGGGCCTCGCGGCAACCTCGTGAGCGGCCAGTCCAGCTTCCAGGCCGGCGGCGCCCGCGCGGAGACGAGCGGCACGGGCCCCGGTGGCATCGAGACGCGGGCCTACGCGCAGGGGCCGTCGCTGACGGCGGACGCGCGGGTGGACGCGGACATCGGCCTGTCCGGCATCGACGTGAGCCTCGACGTGGACATCGACGCCACGGCGGTGGAGGCGGGCGCCGGGGCCAGCAAGACGGTGGAGTTCGAGATTGCCGGCGAGCAGTACTCGGTGGAGCTCGACGTGGAGGCGATGGGCCGCATCGGTGCCGACGGGCACATCAACCTGGACCTGCACGTGGGCACGGATGGAAACGTGTCCATCAGCGCCGCGGCCTCGGGCTTCGCCGGCGCGCAGGCGAGCCTCACGGGCTCCATCGAGCTGAAGCATGAGGGCGACACCCTCGCGTCCGGCAGCATCACCGCCAGCGCCAGCGCGGGTGTCAGCGGGGACGCCCACGCCAACATCGGCCTGGATGGTGGCAACCTGGAGTTCGACGTCGGCGTGGAGGCCACCGCGGGTCTGGGCCTCGGCGTGGAAGTCGAGGGCTCCGTCAACCCGGGCAACGTGCTCAAGGCCGTGGGTGAGACGGCCGCCGCGGCGGGCGGCGAGATTCTGGAGAACGTGGCCGAGGGCGCCATCAACGCGGGCGGCGCCGTGGTGGACGCGGCCGGCGACGTGTTCTCCGGCGCGGTCGGCGCCCTGGGCGACGTGGCCAGCGGCATCGGCAACGCGGCCAGCGACGCCTGGAACTCCGTCTTCTAACAAGCGCCCCGGCGGGAAAGGCCCGGCCCCTCACGGGGCTGGGCTAGACTCCGTGGACACATGGCCGCCGTCTCCAAGCTGGCATCCTCCGCCGCGCGACTCATGAAGCAGGGCCTCCTCAAGGAGGCGGCCCGCGAGTTCGAGCGCGCAATCTCCCAGGACCCGAAGGATGCCAGCGCGCTGCTGGGGCTCGCTCGCCTGCGCCTCGCGCAGCATGACGAGCCCGCCGCGCGCGCCGTGCTCCAGCAGCTCATCGCCCTGCACCCCACCCACCCCGAGGCGCTCAGCCACGTGGCCCGGCTCGACGCCGAGAAGGGGGATGCTCGGGCGCTGGAGCTGCTCAACGCGCTCGCCGCCCAGCCGAAGGCCGGCTACTTCGAGGTGCTCAACCACGGCCGGGCCCTGCTCGCGCGCGAGCAGTATGCCGCCGCGGTGCCCGCGCTGGAGCGAGCCCTGTCCCTGCAGCCCGGCAACGCGCAGACGCTGACGTACCTGGGCCAGGCGCTCCAGGGCGAGAAGCACCTGGACGCGGCGCTGAAGCGCTACCAGGAGGCCTCCGAGGCCACCCGCACCGAGCACCTGCCGCTTCTGCTCGCCTCGCGCGTACAGGTGCTCCAGGGTCATGTGGGCGCGGCGCTGGTGACGCTGCGGCAGGCCATCCTCCGCGCGCCCAAGGAGGCCTCGCTGTTCCGCGAGTTCGCCTCGCTGTGCCTCTTCGCCGGCGCCCCCGACGCGGCCATGCGCGCGGCCATCGAGCTGCGCCTGCAACTGCCCGAGAGCGCGGACGCCATCTACCTCCACGGCCTCTCCGCCTTCGTGGCCGGGAAGAACGAGGACGCCGACCGCATCCTCCGCGAGGCGCTGGTGAAGGCCCCGGACTCCACTCCGGTGCGGGTGGCGCTGGCCAAGGTGCGGCGCCGGCTGGGAGACGACGCGGAGGCGCAGAAGCTCCTGGAAGCGGCCCTCGCCGCCGAGCCCTCCGACGTGGGGGCGGCCAATGACCTCGCCGTGCTGCACCTGTCGAAGCCGGGTGGCGCAGCCAGCGCCCGTGCCGTGCTCACGGAGGCCCTGAAGGCGCACCCTGAAGACGCGGGCCTCCACCTCAACCTGGCCCTCGCCCTCGCGGACAGCGACGCGGCCCGGGCGCGCACACACGCGCAGCGCGCCCAGGCCAGTGGAGATCGCCACATCCGCGAGCAGGCGGACCGGCTCGTCGCGGCGCTCGGCTCGCGGTGACGCCAGGCGCGTGAAGCGCTACCCCGGCGCGAGCCCCAGCAGGCCCAGCACTTCGGGGTACACCTTGCTGGCGAAATAGCGGCCTCCCGCGACGGTGAAGTGGACGCCGTCCTCCATGCGCAGGCGCATCGGCTTGCGGAAGCCCTCGACGCGGGTCTGGACGAGGGCGCGTCCCTTTGCGTCCGTGAAGAAGGGGCGCGTCTCCACGTGCAGCGCATCCTGGTGGGAGGAGATGACCTCGCGCTGGAGGCCGCGGATGAGCTCCAGCTTCTGCTCGAAGCGCTTGCGCCCGGTGGCCGGCAGCTCCAGCCAGACAATCTTCCGGCCCGGCGCGGAGAGGACCTTCACGAAGTCCTCAAGTCGCTGACGGTAGGCATCCTCCCACTCGGGGCGGCCCCAGTGGATGGGCTTGCCGCCCTTCGCATCCTTGAGCGACTGCCCGTCGTTGCCGCCGATGATGACCACCACCACGTCCGGGTTGTGGCGCTGCACCTCCTGCTGTCCCACCGTCATCCAGTCGAAGAAGTCCGGACGGGCCAGCCCGGTGGAAGACTTCGCGCGCCGGGCGGTGCGGATGCGCGGGTGCGCCTCCAGTCGCGCCTGCAGGTACTCACCGAAGCCGGTGGCGATGAGGCTGTCTCCCAGCAGCAGCACGGTGTGCGAGCGCTCCGCCGCCGGAGGCGACGGGCTCACCGCGGGAGGAGGAGCCGGCAACACGGGCGCGGCGTGCAGCGCCGCGGGTGGCGCGCCGGCATCCGGTTCGGACGCGGCCAGCACGGGAGCAGCGGAGAGCAGGGGGACGAGGGTGAGCGCGCGAGCGAGACGGTTCCGCATTGCCGGCCGAACGCTACCGGCCGGACGCGGTGAGGTACATCCCCCTTCCGGTGCGTGGCGCGGGTGGCACACGGTGGGTGAAGGGCCGGGCGGGCTGGACTCAGCCATGACGCAGTAGACCCCGCACTTCGCCCCACCCCTTCGGACAGTGGACTCGTGGAAGGAAGGTTCCTTCCAGGACCTCCGGCCACCGGCGGGGCCGTGGACTCGTGGAAGGAAGGTTCCTTCCGGGACCTCCGGCCACCGGCGGGGCCGTGGACTCGTGGAAGGAAGGTTCCTTCCAGGACCGCCGGCCACCGGCGGGGTGGCCCCGTCACGTCACTCCGTGCGGGCCGCGTCCCGAATCAGGCAGCGCCGTTGGCCACCACGCGCGGCCACTCGGGCGCAGTGCGGGGCTCGGCGGCGGTCAGCGCCTCCAGCCAGGGGCGCAACAGTCGGGCGCACTCCTCGGGGTGGGTGAAGTAGGGCACGTGGCCCGCCCCGCGCAGCAGGTGCCGGGGCGTCCCCGACGGGAGCGACGCGGCCAGCCGCTCCAGCGTGGACGGAGGCACCAGCACGTCGCGGTCCCCCTGGATGCACACGCAGGAGACAGGAAGCCTGCGCAGCTCCGGCGGCGGCGCCTCGTCGCCAATGGCCAGGGCGCGGTGCCACGTCGTGCTGCGCTCCACCTTCGTGGTGGGCACCACCTCGGCGACCCTGTCGAAGGGCACCGGCTTCCACGCGGCGAGCCCCGCCGCGACGATGCCGGGCCGGCCCCACATGGCGATGGGCCCCATCATCCCGATGACGCGCCCGCGCACGCCCAGCTGGGAAGGCCGGGTGAAGGAGCCCAGGAAGGCCACGCCCCGCGCCGCGCCGGCCGCCGCCAGGTGCGCCGCCACCATGCCCCCGAAGGAGCTGGCCACCACCGCGTCGAAGTGCTCCGCGGCCTGGAGGACCTGCCGCGCCAGGGCGCCCGCGCCACAGGCCGCATGCCCGCCCTCCGGGTACTCGACCAGGACCGGACGGGCCGTGGGAGCGAGCTGATGGGCGAGCGCGCGGAAGCCGGAGCCTCGAGCCCCCAGCCCGGGCAGCAGGAGCACCCTCGGCCCCCTGCCCCATCCCAACTCGGTGAGCTGCACCTCTCGACGCATGTCATTCCCTCGCGGACGCGGCCAGGAACACCGCGAGCGCGCCGGTTCTGCCCGACCCACCCGTCAGCATGCACCGCTGGCGGGCAGGCGCAACCCGTCCGCCGGCCTCAGGACCCGAGGGGGGGAAGGCCGGCCACGCGGTCCAGGCCGAGAAAGGCCCGGGTGCGCGCGTGTTGTGGACTGGCGAGCACCCGGGAGGGCGGGCCCTCCTCGATGATGCGCCCGCCATGCAACACCAGCATCCGCGAGGCCAGTTCGCGCGCGAAGCGCATCTCGTGCGTCACCGCCACCAGCGTGAGCCCATCCCCGCGCAGCCGCGCCAGCAGGTCCACCAATTCACCGACGCGCTCCGGGTCCAGCGCGCTGGTGGGCTCGTCCAGCAGCAGCACCTCCGGCGCCATCGCCAGCGCGCGGGCGATGGCCACCCGCTGCTGCTCACCGCCGGACAGCTCGGAGGGGTAGGCATTCTCCCGGTGGGACAGGCCCACCTTCGCCAGCAGCGCCCTGCCCTGCTCGGCGGCCTCCGCGCGGCCCAGGCCCTTCACGTAGACGGGCGCCTCCGTCACGTTGCCCAGGGCCGTGCGGTGCGCGAACAGGTGCCACTGCTGGAAGACGAAGCCCACGCGGCGGCGGATGCGCCACAACCGCTCGCCCTGCGCGCGCGCGTCACCCGGCTCCAGCACGTCGTCGCCCACGCGCACGGTGCCGCTGTCGAAGGGCTCCAGCCCGTTGAGGCACCGCAAGAGCGTGCTCTTGCCACCGCCCGAGGGGCCCACGAGCGCCACGACCTCGCCGGGGCCGAAGGCCGCGCTGATGCCGTCCAGCACGGTGCGGCCCTCGTAGCGCTTGCACAGGTCCTTCACTTCAATCATCCGCGCGCAAGCCTCGCTTCCAGCCGCCGGGCCAGGCGGGACAGGGGGTAGCTCATCGCCAGGTACAGCAGCGCGCACAGCGCTCCGGGCAGCAACCAGCTGCGCACGTCCACCGCGGTAATCGTCATCCGCTTGGTCAGCTCCACCACGGAGATGACCGACACCAGCGAGCTGTCCTTGAGCAGCGCGATGAAGTCGTTGGTGACGCCCGGCAGCGCCACCCGGAACGCCTGCGGCATGATGACCCGCCGCAGCGCCAGCCGCATGGGCATGCCCAGCGACAGGGCCGCCTCGAGCTGCCCCTTGGGCACCGCCAGCACGCCCGCGCGGTACACCTCCGCCTCGTAGGCCGCGTAGTTCAACCCCAGCCCGAGCACCGCGGCGGAGAGCGCGTCCAGCCGCAGCACACCCGCGAGCCCGTAGTAGAGGACATACAGTTGCAACAGCACCGGAGTTCCCCGGAACAGCTCCACGTACGCGGTGGCCAGCCGGCCGGCCCACGCGGGCCCGTACAGCCGCACCAGCGCCAGCCCCACGCCCAGGGGAATCGCGAGCGCCATGGCCCCCACGGACACCAGCAGCGTGACGAGGGAGGCCTGGAGGAACAGCACGAGCTGCCCCCAGCCCAGGTGCGCGGTGCGCGTGTCCGAGAGCACCTCGTGCGTCTGCGCGTCCGTCCAGTCCACCATGCGCTGCTGCGCGGCGCTGTCGATGCCCCAGCGCCGGAAGATGGCGCGCAGCTCACCCGAACGGGCGATGCGCACGAGCGCCTCATCCAGCGCCGCGCGGAGGTCGTCCTCGCCGGGCCTCACGGCGATGGCGTAGTAGCCCTCGCCGAAGTCGCCCACCACGCGAAGGCCGGGACGCGGCTGGCCGTAGCGCTGGGCGATGAGGTCGTCCATCAGCACGCCCTCCACCCGCCCCTGATCCAGGTCGATGTAGGGCTCCTCCACGCCCTCGTACGGCACCGCCTGCGCGCCGCCGCGCAGGAGCAGGTCCCACGCCTGGGAGTTGGCGAGCGTGCCCACGCGCCGGCCCTTCAGCGACTCCAACTGGGTGACGCTCGCGTCGTCCTTGCGCGCCAGCAGCCGCAGGTTGAAGACGAAGTAGGGGCGCGTGAAGAGGACGCGGCCGGCGCGGGCGGGGGTGATTTCAATCCCGTTCAGCGCCACGTCGAAAGAGCCCCGCTCCAGCGAGGGGATGAGGCTGGACCAGTCGTTCTGGACGAACTGCGCGCGCACTCCCAGCTCGCGCGCGAGGGCCTCCGCCAGCTCCACCTCGAAGCCGCGCATGCGGCCCGGCACGTCCGGGTCCTCCATGGCGTAGGGCTCTCCGCCCTGCGCGTCCGCGCCCCACCGCAGCACGCCCGCGCGCCGGACGCGCTCCAGCCCCGGGGCCTCCTTCGCGGCGCAGGACAGCAGGGTGAGCGCCAGCAACGCCACCCCACAGGTGGAAAGGAAGGCGGGCCTTCGCTCGCGGGACGGGAGTTCTCGCATGGACGTGTCGGGTTCCGACATAGGCGAAGTGGTCTCCGCCTTCCAGTTCCACCCCGCCCGGGCAAGCTGGGGACGTTCACCGGGGGAAGGGCTTCGCCGGTGTCAGCCCAGGGAGCTCCGCATGACGACATGGTGGTTCTACGCGCTGCTGTCCGCGGGCTTCGCGGCCTCGCGGGTGAGAGACTTCTCATCCCGCTTTCATCTTCGCCCTCCGCGCCAGCACGTAGGCCGCGGGCAGTCCCAACAGGACGAGCAACGTGGAGATGAGCAATCCGCCAAGGACGGTGATGGCCAGCGGGCGCTGCAGCTCCCCACCCTCCCCCCAACCGAGAGCCAGCGGCACGAGCCCCAGCAGCGTCGCCAGCGTCGTCATGAGGATGGGACGCAGGCGCACGTCGGCCGCGTGCTCGACGGCCTCCCTGGGCCCGAGCCCCTCCGTGAGCCCCGCCTCGGCGCGGTCCAGCAGGAGGATGCCGTTCTTCACCACCAGACCCACGAGCAGGATGCAGCCCATCAGCGAGGAGACGTTGAGGGGAATGCCCGTCACGCGCAGGCACGCCATCCCCGCGACGAGCGCGATGGGGGCCGCGCCCAGGATGAGCAGCGGCAACACGAAGCTGCGGAAGTGGAACGCCAGGACGAGGAAGACGCCAAGCGCGGCGAGCGTGAGCACGAGCGCGAGGGACTGGAAGGACTCCCGCTGACTCTCGCGCTGTCCTCCCAGGCGGACCTCCACGCCCGTAGGTGGCTTCAACCCCGCGAGGCGCTGCTGCACGTCCGCCGTCACGCTGCCCAGGTCCCGTGCCTCCAGCCGCCCCGTCACCGCCACGAGCGGTCGCAGGTTGTCGGAGAGCAGCTCCGAGGGCAGGCACTCGCGGCGAACGCGCGCCACCTGCGTCAGCGGGACGGAGGCCCCCGAGGGGGTCCGTAGCCGCAGGTCCTCCACCACCCGTGGCTCCAGCCGGTCCGCGTCGCGCAGGCGCACGCGCACGTCCACCAGCCGGTCCTCGCGCACCACGGTGCCCACCACCTCGCCCAGCAGCGCGGTACGCACCTGGGCGGCCACGTCCTGCGCGGTGAGTCCCAGGCGGCCGGCCACAGCGAGGTCCACGTCCAGGTGCAGCTCCGGCGTGCAGCTCGCGACGCCGTCGTACAGGTCCACCAGGCCCGGGACGTCGCGCAGGCGCTCCGCCACGAGCGGGGCGAAGGCCTGGAGCGCATGCACGTCCGCGCCCTGGAGCTTCACCTCGACGGGGTCCGGGTTCCCCTCCAAATCGGACAGCACGTCCTGGAGCAGCTCGATGAACTCCACCCGCACGCCGGGGACCGCGGACTCCACGCGAGCGCGCGCGTCCTCGATGACCTGTGGCCCGGAGCGCGCCCGGTCCGGCTTCAGGGCCACCGTCATGTCGCCCAGGAAGGACTCGGTGGCCGCGGGCGGACCCAGCTCCGCGCCCAGGCGCCGGCTCGTGCCTTCCACCTCCGGCAGCGGCGCGAGCGCGGCCTCGAGCTGCCGGCCCAGCCGGTCCGCCTCGTCCACCGACGTCCCGGCCGGCGTGAAGTAGTCCACCACGAAGGCGCCCTCGTCGAGCTCCGGCAGGAAGCCCGTCCCCACGCCGCTCGCGAGCGCCGCGAGCAGCACGGTGACGAGCCCCACCGCGCCCACGGTCCACCCCGGCCAGCCGCCCGAGCGCGCCAGCCACCCCCGGTAGAGCCCCCCACCCGGCGCCGGGTGCGTGCCTTCCGGACGGAGCAGCCAGCCACACAGCAGCGGCGTCAGGGTGACGGCCACCGCGAGGGAGAGCAGCACCGCGGCGCAGAGGGTGAAGGCGAGCGCGGAGAAGAACTGGCCGGAGACGCCGGACAGCAGGGACAGCGGCGCGAAGACCACGACGGTGGTGAGCGTGGAGTTCGTCACCGGCCAGGCGATTTCCTGGAGCGCCTCCGCCGTCGCGGCCCACCGCTCCCGCCCCTCCGAGACGCGGCGGTACACCGCTTCCACCACCACCACGGCGTCATCCACCACGAGGCCGATGGCGACGGCGAGCCCGCCCAGCGACATGAGGTTCAGCGTCCCGCCCGACAGCCAGAGCGCGCCGAACGTCATCAGCAACGTGGCCGGGAGCGCCGCGGCGGCGGCCACCACGGCCCGCCAAGAGCGCAGGAAGAAGCCCACCACCAGCAGCGTGAGGAGGCCGCCCACGGCGACCTCGTTGCGGACATGCTTCACCGACCGGGCGATGAGCCCCGCCTGGTCATAGGAGACGTGCACCTCGATGCCCGGGGGCAGCGCCGCGCGCACCTGCTCCAGCTCCGCCTGGATGTCCCGGGCCAGGCGGATGGCGTCGGCTTCCGGCCGTCGGCCGACGTTGACGAGCGCGGCGGGCCTGCCATTCGCGTAGGTGCGGGTCAGCCGGTCGGCATGCCCCTCCACCACGCGCGCCACGTCCCCGAGGCGGACGGGCGCCTCCGGCGTGCCCCCCACCACGAGGGTGGGCAGCGGGGCCAGGTCTTCCACCGGCCCCCGCACCACCACCAACTCCTGCCGGTAGTGGACGTCCACGCGCCCCGCGGGCTCCAGCTTGAGGGCATTGCCCACGGCGGTGGCCACCGTGGGCAGGTCGAGCTTCGCCTGCTCCAGCCGCCGCGGGTCCACGGCGATGGCCACCTCGCGCACGTCACCACCGATGACGTCCACGCGGCCCACGCCAGACAGGCCCGCCAGCCGGGGGCGGAGCGTGTAGAGGGCGAAGTCGCGAAGCCGGGCCGGGTCCACCGTGCCCGTGACGGCGAGCGTCTGGATGGGGAAGGAGGAGGGTGTCAGCCGCTCGGCGATGAGGTCCACGTCCGCCGGCAGCGCGCCGCGGAGCTCTCCGAGCCGCGCGTTCACGAGCCCCAGGGCGCGGTCCATGTCGGCGTTCGGCTCGAACCAGAGCGACACCTCGGCCGCGGCCCGGATGGTCCTCGAGCGCACCCGGCGCACGCCGATGACGGTGGACAGCGCCTCCTCCACCGGACGCGTCACCGTCAGCTGCATGCTTCGCGCGCTGGCCCCGGGCAGCGTCGCCGCGATGACGATGCGCGGGAAGGTCACCTCCGGGTAGAGGCCTCCGGGGAGCCGCATCCCCGTGGCGAAGCCGAACGCGCAGAGCGCCACCATCAGGGCCAGCAGCCCCGGCACGTTGCGCCGCAGCAGCCCCATCCAGGTCACCGCACGACCTCCACCCCGGCGCCGTCCGGCAGCGAGTAGCCACCCTCCACGATGACGTCCTGGCCGTCCTGGAGCGGCCCCTGGACCACCGCCTGTCCCCCCTCCTCGGACCACACCGTCACCGGCACGCCCCGCACCTTCCCCTCGCGGACGACGGCCACGCCGAGCCCGCCATCCTCGAGGGGCAGGAGCGCGGAGGACGGGAGGGTGATGGCGGTGCCCTGCTCTCCCAGGAGGATGCCGGCGCGCCCGAAGGCGCCGAGGCGCAGCGCTCCGGCGGGGTTGGGGAAGCGGAGGCGGACCAGCACGTTGCCGCTCGTCGGGTCGATGGAGGGGGAGACCGCGACGACCTCGCCAGGGCGCGCACCCGCCTGTCCCTCCACGGACAGGGACGCGCGCATGCCGGCCTGGACTCGCGCGGCGTCCTCCTGGGGCACGAAGGCGCGCAGCTCCACCGGGTCGACCGCGGAGACCTGGAGGACGGGCTGCCCCGTCCCATCCACCGCCTCGCCCTGCCGGATGAACACCGCCGTCACGATGCCGTCGAAGGGCGCCTTGAGCTCGCTGCGGCCGACGTTGCGACGGGCCACGTCGACCGCGGCCCTGGCGCGCTGCTCGGCGGCCACCGCGGCCGCTTCGGCGCTGAGGTCCTGCTCCGCCTCCTGGCGCGCGGCCACGCCGTGCTGCACGAGCACCTCGGTGCGCGCGCGCTTCGCCTCCGCGGCGCGCGCCGCCGCCGCCGCTTCCCGCGCGGTCGCCTCCGCCTGCTGGAGCTCCGCGGACACGGGGCCCGTCTCCACCTCGCCGAGCACCTGACCCGTCTTGACGGCGTCGCCCTCCGCCACCCGCAGCACGGCGAGCCGGCCCGGCACCAGCGGCGCCAGCTTCACCTCGCGCCCGGGCGGCGCCGAGAGCGCTCCCGAGACTCGCAGCGTCCGCACGGCCTGTCCCGTCCGCGCGGGGGCCACGCGCACGCGGGGGAGCGGGAGCGCGGCCTCGGCCGGGGGCGCCTGCTTGCAGGCATTCACGGAGGTGACGAGACACAGGAGCAACGCGAGCCTAGTTCTCATCCAGCGCCACCCCCACGGCGAGCTCCAGCGCGGCGAAGGCGGACTGCGCGGCGAAGGCGGCCTCGGCGGACTGGGCCCGCGTGTCCGTTGCCGCGCGCAGGGCATCATTCAGCGACACCAGGGGGCTGCGCCCCGTTCGGTACGACTCCAGCGCCATCCGCTCCGTCCTCTCCACGGCGGGAAGGATCTGCTTCGTGAACCGCTCGAGCGTGGCGAGCGCCGCGGTGAGGCGCTGGTGTGCCGCGACAATCTCCGAAGTCCTCCGCTGGCGGTCCTGCTCCGCGAGGACCCGGGCCAGCCCGAGCGAGGCCTCCGCCCGGTCCACCTCGCCCCGGCCCAGGGTCGGGACGTCCAGGTCGAGCGCGCCCCGCAGGAAGGCGCTCGCGCCGCGAGGCCCCTCGCCCTCCACCGAGACACCCAGGGTGGGCGCCGGCCAGAGCTCCCGGCTTGCCGCGCGAAGCGACGCCTCCGCCGCCGCGACGTCCGACACCCGCGCCCGTGCGAGTGGCGCCCCCGCGGCCCGCGCCAGGACCTCCTCCAGGGAGGGCAGCGAAGGCGGAGGCTCCTCGGCGGGCTCCAGCGGCAGGCGGGGGTCCCTGCCCAGGAGGAGGGCCAGCTCCGCGGAGAGCGCCGCCACCTCGCCCTGCTGCGTCAGGAGCTGCGCCTCCGCGGTGGCGCGAGCCAAGTCCGCCTGCACGAAGTCCAGCTCCGGGGCGGCACCCGTCTCGAAGCGGAGGCGCGCCGCCGCCTCGGACTCGCGCGCGAGCGACAGGGCCCGTGCACCCGCGGTGGCAAGCTGTCTCGCCCGGACGAGTGAGAAGTAGGCCCGGCGCGCATCCGCACGGGTGGTGGCCTCGCTCGCGCGCCGCTCGTCCCCGGCGCTCCGGGCCCCCAGCTCGGCGGCGAGGATGCGCGCGGAGCGAGCCCCCGGAGGCGGCAGCCGCTGGGAGGCGCCGACCGACCAGCGCGGGTCATTCCCCCCGCCGGCCACCGACAGCGTGAGCGGCGTGACGGAGCGGGCCACGCCGACTTCGCCGAGGGCGATGGACTCCCGGGCTCGCGACTCCGCGATTCCAGGCGCCCGCCCCCGAGCCTCCGTCAGGGCCGCGCGCAAGGGCAGTCCCGCTCCGGCCCGGGCGGTCGCGCCCCCCGACAGGACGACGAGCAATGTCAACGTGACGTGGAGCATCCCCTCGCTTCCAGGCAATGAGCGCGTGGGACGCTAGCATTCGAAAATGAGAGCCCCGCCGGGGCTGGAGTCCCATCAGGCGGGAACCCGACAGCTGTTCGTCCGCAGCCACCCGGCACTGAGGCGCAGTGCGCGGCACAGCGCGACGAGCGTGTGGACGGAGGGAAGCAGCTTCCCTCGCTCCATGCGCACGTAGGCCTCCTGCGAGAGGAAGGCCGCCCGCGCCACCTCCGCCGGGGTCAGTCCCGCTCGCAGCCGCGCGGTGCGCAGCCCGCTCCCGACCTGAATCCCCACTGTCTCGTCCATCCGCACCCTCCTTTGAATTCACAACTTCTACCTCAGAGGTCCTCCACCTGTCAGGCACCCTCGAAGGTCTTCTCGCAAAGGGGCACCCGCACCGTGGGCCTGGAACGCCCCGCGCCCCCCTGCTTCCCCTCCACCCGGACAGGCGAGAAGACGCGAGACGCCTCCCACCCTGTCGCAGATGCAAGAGTGACCCGGCGACACCGTCACGGACCCAGGGCAATTCGCGCGGGCCTCCGTTACAGTGCGCCGCAGAGGAGCCGACGCTGTCATGGAAGCTTTCAAGCTGCTGGTGGTGGATGACGAACCGCAGGTGGCACACGCGCTGCGGCGACTGTTCCGGAGAGAGGGCTTCGAGGTCCAGGTCGCCTTCAACGGGAGCGAGGCCCTGGAGCGACTCAAGGAGTTCAGTCCGGACATCGTCCTGACGGACTTCCGGATGCCGGGGATGACCGGCAGCGAGCTGCTCCAGCGCGTCAAGCGCAGCCATCCCCTCGCCTTGCGCCTCATCATCTCCGGCTACGCGGACTTCAAGTCGGTGGTGGCGTCGGTGAACGACGGAGAAATCTGCCGCTTCATCAGCAAGCCGTGGGACGACGCGGAGCTGGTGACGTACCTCAAGGCCCTGCTCCGCCAGCGTGAGACGATGGCGCAGCTGTACGCGCCCTTCCGCGCGGCCCCGCAGAACGTGAGCGCGGAGGTGGGCATGTCCGACGCCTCCATGGTGCTGAAGGTGCAGATGTCGGACCCGGCCTTCCCCGCGGAGCAGGCCCTCTCCATCATCGAGCGCTTCGCCGGTGTGCTGGCGGCGGACAGCCTGAAGGTGGTGGGCGGCCTGCTGGAGCGCTACGGCGGACGGCTGTCCTTCGTCGCCGAGGTGGGAGGTCCCCAGCGGCTGCGCCTGGAGCTGCCGGTGCGCGCGGAGGAGGCGCAGCCGTCGGAACGGCCCGGTGTAGGCAACGCATGAAGCGGAGGCTGGACCTCAAACCCGTCGACCCCGAGGCCGATGCGAAGTGGGTGAACGCCCGCCTCAAGCACGTCACCCTGGGGGCCTGCATCGTCATCCACCTGCTGCTCGTCCACGCGCTCTGGGGCCAGTGGCGGCCCATCGCCGTGGTGACAGCGGTGTTCGCGATGGTGACGGGCACCAACATGGTGCTGGCACAGCGCTTCTTCTCCCAGCACACCCGCACCGCGGAGTCCGTGCGGTTCGTGATGAACATGGGGGCCAACATCGTCTATGGCCTCGCCAGCGACTGGGCGCTGCCCATGTGGCTGTACCTGCCCCTCAACGCCCTCTGGGTGGACCGCTTCGCGGACCCGGGTGCACGCCGGCGCCTGGGGTGGATGCTGGCGCTGGTGGCGGGCGTGGCCCTGCTGGATGGGTGCCCGCCCCTGGTGCCCGCCTGCTTCGTGCTCGCGTCGCTGCTCGTCTATTTCATCTCCGAGGGCCGCGTCTTCCTCACCCACCAGGCGCTGCGCAGCCTGGCGCAACAGCACGAGGAGCTGGCGCAGGCGCACCTGCAGCTCGACCGGGCCCACCAGCGCTCTCGCGAGCAGGAGCGGCTCTCCAGCCTGGGCATGATGGCGGCCGGCGTGGCTCATGAAATCAACAACCCGCTGAGCTACGTGAAGAGCAACGTCAACTCGCTCATGCTGGACCTGCGCGCGTGCCAGCAGCTGCCGCCGGAGCTGCAGGAGTACGTGGAGGACGTGCTGCCCGCCACGCTGGACGGCATCCGCCGGGTGACGGCCATCGTCGCGGACCTGCGCCGCTTCGCGCGCGGGGACCCCGAGGCCATGGTGGAGTACGACCTCAACCAGGAAGTGGCCGTCGCGCTGCGCATCGCCCGCGGACAGCTGGGCCCGCAGTGTGACGTCGCCGTGGAGCTCAAGGACCTGCCGCACCTGTTCGGCCATCCGGGACAGGTCACCCAGGTGGTGGTCAACCTCCTGATGAACGCGACCCAGGCCATGCCGGACGGCGGGCGCATCTTCCTGTCCACGCGGATGGAGGGCGAGGAGGCCGTGCTGGAGGTGCGCGACAGCGGCGTGGGCATGACGCCCGACGTGCGCGCGAAGATGTTCGAGCCCTTCTTCACCACCAAGCCCGCGGGTGAGGGCACGGGCATGGGCATGGCCGTGGTGCACGGCATCGTCACCTCGCACCACGGGCGCATCCACGTGGACACCGCCCCCGGCAAGGGCACGACGTTCATCATCCACCTGCCGCGGATTCCTCCGCTGGAGCTGGGGCTCTCCGCCCCCGACGGATTCACCAGGGCCCGCCCGGACACCGCCTGAGGCCGCGCGCGGCTTAAGCTGTGCGGCATGTCGACGCCGCCCCCTGCCTTCTCCAGCCGCTTCGAGCCCCGGTACGTGGACGACCCGTACCCGCTCTATGCACGCCTGCGCCAGGAGGCGCCCGTCCAGTTCAGCGAGGACATGCACCTGTGGGTGGTGTCCCGCTACGAGGACGTGAAGACGGTGCTGCTCAACCCGGGCGACTTCCTGTCCGCCAACGCCTTCCGCAACCCCGTGCCGCCCGCGCCCGAGGTACTGGCGGCGCTGGCCGAGGGCTACCCGCAGGTGCCGGCGCTCGTGGACGATGACCCGCCCAACCACACGCGCATGCGCGTCATCGTCACCAAGGCCCTGGCGCCCCACCGCGTCTCCGCCATGGAGCCGCGCGTGCGCGCCATCGCCGCGGAGCTGGTGGACGCCTTCGCGCGGGAAGGCCGGGCGGACCTCGTCGGGCGGCTCGCCTTCCCCCTGCCCGCGCGAGTCATTGGCGCCATCATGGGGCTGCCGGACTCGGACCTGGAGCGGCTCAAGTCCTGGACGGAGGACCTGTCCACCCTGTCGGCGGGCAACGCGCCCGTGCCCCGGCAGGTGGAGTGCGCCCGGGGACTGGTGGCCATCCAGAAGTACCTCGCGGGCCACATCGCGGAGCGGCGCCGCGCACCGAAGGACGACCTCATCAGCGCGCTCATCGAGGCCCGCCACGAGGACACGCCCCCGCTGAGCGACGTGGAGCTCATCAGCCTGCTGTCCATGCTGCACTTCGCCGGACACGAGACGACGGCCAACCTGCTCGGCAACGCGGTGGTGATGCTCCTCCAGTCGCCGGAGCTGCTGGTGGCCCTGCGGCGGGACGCGAGCCGCATCCCCGCCGCCATCGAGGAGGCGCTGCGCTTCGACGCGCCCGTGCAGGGCATGATGCGCACCACGCGGCGCGCGGTGACGCTGGGCGGCGTGGAGGTGCCCGAGGGCGCGCGGCTGCTCGTCCTCTACGCCTCCGCCAACCGGGACGCCGCCGCCTTCCACGAGCCGGACCGGGCACAGCCGCGCCGCTCCGACGTGGGACGGCACCTGGGCTTCGGGCTGGGCATCCACCACTGCATCGGCGCGCCGCTGGCGCGAATGGAGGTGCGCATCGCCCTGGAGCTGCTGCTGGAGCGGCTTCCCGGACTGCGCCTGGCCCCGGGCAACCCGCTCCTGTACGTGCCCAACTTCCTGCACCGCGGCCCGCGGCGGCTGCTCGTGGAGTGGGACCCGGCCTGAAGTCCGGGCCCTGCTCCCTCGACGCGCCGTGCTCAGCGCTTCAATTCGGCGTCGACGAGCTGGGTGAAGTCCGCCAGCGGGCGAGCGCCCATCACCGACTTGCCGTTGATGAAGAAGGTGGGCGTGCCGGCGATGCCGCGCTTCTGCGCCTCCACCGTGTCCGCGTCGACGTAGTTGGCCAGCGTGGCGCTGTCGAGCGCCTGGCGGAAGCGGCCGAGGTCCAGGCCCAACCCCTTGGCGTAGCCCTCCAGCGACGCACGATCCAGCGAGCGCTGGTTGTCGAAGAGCACGTCGTGCATCTCCCAGAACTTCCCCTGCTCGTGCGCGGCCATGGAGGCCACGGCCGCGAGCTTCGCGTTGGCGTGCATGGGCAGCGGCTGGTGGCGGAAGACGATGCGCACCTGATTGCCGTACTTCTCGCGCAGCCCGTCGATGATGGTGGCGCCCCTCGCGCAGTAGGGGCACTGGAAGTCCGACCACACCTCCACCGTCACCCGCGCGTCGCGGGCGCCAATGGACGGAGCATCCGCGCGGGGCGTGGCGGCGATGGGCTTGCTCTCGGCGTGGGCATGCGCCTTCGGGCACTCCTTGTCACAGGGCTTGTCGTCGGCGAACGCGGGGAGGGAGAGCGCCAGCAGGGCGCCAGCGGCCATGGCGGTGGTGACCACGAGCTTCATGGGAGGACCTCTTTCGGATGGTTGGGAAATGGGCGCCGGGCCTCCCGCTGGGGAGGCCGGCGGCGCGGGGCTTCGTGGCCCGCGCGCCCAAGGAGTGACGGGAGCGCGGCGGGAGTTTCAGCACGCCCGTGTTATCCCTTCCGGCGTCATGTCCACCACCGAGCGCCTCTACTACGCAGACCCCTTCCTCCACCGCTTCACCGCCCGCGTCGTCGCGCACGGGAACTGGGGCGGCGCCCCCTCCCTCGTGCTCGAGCGCACCGCCTTCTACCCGGAGGCCGGCGGGCAGATGGGCGACCGGGGAGTGCTCGGCGGCCTGCCCGTGAAGGACGTGCAGGTGGATGACGCCGGCACCGTCCACCACCTGATGGACGTCCCCGCGGGCACCGCGCTCCCCGTGCCCGGCACCGAGCTGGCGGGCGAGGTGGACAAGGAGCGCCGCCGTGTGAACATGGCGCTGCACACCGGCCAGCACATGCTGTCGCGCGCGCTGGTGGACGTGGCCGGCGCCGCCACCGTGTCCTCCCGCCTGGGCGAGTCGCTGTGCACCATCGACACCGACCAGGACGTCCTGGACGAGCGGCAGGTGGCCGAGGCGGAGGCGCGCGTCAACGCCATCATCGACGACGACCTGCCCATCCGCGCCTTCTTCCCCACGCCGGAGGAGCTGGCCGCGCTGCCCCTGCGCCGGGCCCCCAAGGTGACGGACAACATCCGCGTCATCCAGATTGGCGACTTCGACGTGTCCCCCTGCGGCGGCACGCACTGCACGCGCACCGGGCAGGTGGGCATGGTGCGGGTGCTGGGCGTGGAGCGCTACAAGGGCAAGGGCCGCGTCCTCTTCTCCGCGGGCCCTCGCGCCCGGCGCGAGCTGTGGGAGGAGGCCGGCACCCTGCGCACCATGGCCCGGGCCTTCACCTGTGGCGTGCCGGAGGTGCCCACCGCGGTGGACAAGCTGCGCCGGGAGCTGACCGAGGCCCGCGAGGCCCTGGGCGCAGCGCGCGCGAAGCTGGCCGAGCACACCGCCGGAGAGCTCGCCGCCGCCCTGGACGCGTCCGCGGACAAGCGTGTGGTGGCGGTGCTCGACGGCGCCGGGCCCGAGCAGCTGCGCGCCGTGGCCGCGCGCCTCACGTCCCGGCCGGAGGCGGTGGTGCTGCTGGCCGGCCGCCTCCCGGAGGGAATGCCCGTCCTCATCGCCCGCGGCGCCAGCTCCACCTTCGGGTGCGGCGCCTTCCTCAAGCGCGCCGCCGAGGCCGCCGGAGGCCGGGGCGGCGGCCGCCCCGAGCACGCCGAGGGACGCCTCCCGCCCGGCACCGACTGGCCGGCCCTCGTGGCCTCCCTGCCGACCTGAGCCCACCTCCCCGCCTTCCCGGTGAGTCAGGACAGCCCCGCCCCCTGACACGCCGTGCTATACGATTCCTCCGAAGGGAATTGCCTGCGCACGTTCTCCCCCGTGCGCAGGGGGCGCTCCACGCGTGGAACGACAGATGATGAGGGGAGTAGGGGGCGGCGCGAAGATGGACGCAGGGCAGCACCGCCAGTTCGAAGAGTTCGCGCGCGCGCGGCGTCCGGGCCTGGTGAGGGTGGCCCGGCGTCTCTGTGCGGGGGGAGGCATTGATCCGGAGGACCTCGTGCAGGAAACGCTGGAGCGCGCGTACCGCCACTTCGACAAGCTGGTGGGCGAGAATGCAGGTGCGGTGAGCGTGTGGCTGAGCACCACGCTGAGCAACCGCTTCCTGGACCATTGCCGGCGGAAGCGCACCGAAGTCCTGGGCGCGCCGGCCCTGCGCGTGGTGCAGGACGACGCGACGGGAGAGCCGGAGCCGGCCGAGCTGTGGGAGCGCGTGACGACCGCCGACTTCCTGCGGGCGATTGAGCAGCTCCGGCCTCCGCAGCTTCGCGAGGCCTACCGGCTGCATGCCTCGGGGCTGCGCTACCGGGCCATTGCCCAGAAACTGAGCACCCCCGAGGGGACGGTGGGCCGGTGGCTCTCCGAGGCCCGGCAGGCGCTGCGGGAGCTGCTGACGCCCGGCGATGCGCCGCGTGAGGACAGGGCCGAGTCATGAGCGAGCTCTGCGCGAGGCTGGAGCACTTCGTCGACGGGGAGCTGCCGCCCGTGGACGCGGAGAACTTCCGCCACCACCTCACCCGCTGTGCCACGTGCGAGTCGAAGATGAAGGAGCTCCTCGCCATGGAGCTGCTCGCCGACGACGCGCTGAATGTCGCCGGTGAGGCGCCCGCGACGGGCCCCGTCGTCATTCCTGGACCGCCCGCCTGGCGCCGCAAGACGTGGCTGATGATGGTGCCCCTGGCGCTGGCCGCGGGCCTGGCCACGCTGGTGCTGGTGTCGCGCGTGGACTCGCAGCCGGATGCGAATGCGCTGTGGCTCGCCCAGGCGCCGACGCGCTCGATGGAGGCCCGGCTGACGCACCCGGGCGCCGACCGGTACCGGCCCCATGAGGTGATGCGCAGCGAGGGCTCGGCGCCGCGGCCGCTGCCGATGCGGGAGATGGCGCAGTTGGAGAAGGCCGGGGACAGCCGCGGCGTCGCCATGGCCTTCCTGCTGCGGGGGGACGTGGGTCAGGCCTCCGCGCACCTGGGCACGCTGCCGCCTTCTCCGGACCTGGACTCGGACCAGGCGGTGCTGGCCCTGCAGCGCAAGGACTGGGAAGGGGCGCTGACGCTGCTGGAGCACGCGCTGAAGGCGAAGCCCCAGCACCCGCAGGCGCTGTGGAACCGGGGGCTCGCGCTACAGGGGCTCGGGCTGTGGTTGAAGGCGGCGGAGTCCTTCGAGCAGGTGGCGGCGCTGAAGGAGCCGGGCTGGAGCCAGGAGGCGGAGCAGCGGGCCCGGCAGCTTCGGGAGAAGGCGGAGCAGGAGCGCAAGGACTGGAAGGGCACGAAGCAGGACTGCGATGAGATGGTGTCCGGGCAGACGCTCCTCACCGAGCAGCAGGTGCAGGCGCGCCCGGGGCTGTCGCGGCTGTGCCTCTATGACGCCATGCGGGCGGCGGCCTCCGCCGAGCGCGTGGAGGCACTGCGTCCCCTCGCCGTCCTGCTCGACCGGAAGGATGGCGGCACCCACCTGGAGGACGCCGTGCGCCGTGCCGCGCGGCGTGACTTTCGGGTGCGGGCGCCCCTGGCGGCGGAGTACGCCCGCCTCACCCGGGGACAGCTGAAGCCGGAGGAGCTGGAGTCCTTCCTCACGCGGCTGCGTGATGCCAGGCAGGAGGACATCCTCCTGGGCGCGCTGCTGTTCGTGAAGGACGCGCGGAAGTACGAGCAGGAGTACCGCGAGCTGGCGCTGGCGACGAGAGACCCGTGGTTCGCGCTCCTGGCGGAGGAGCAGCAGGCCCGGGCGGACGTGCTGCGCGGACAGGCGACGCGGGCGAAGGAGCGGCTGGGCACCGCGCTGCGAGCATGCGGCGGGGATGGGCAGTGGAACTACCGCTGCCTGGAGCTGCACCGGCAGCTGGCCGAGGTGGAGGTTGTCCTCCACCACCCGGTCGAGGCACGCATACAGGCCCTGGCGGGCCTGGAGCGCGCGCGACGTGGAAACGAGTGGGCCAAGGAACTGCGCGTGGTGCAGGAGCTGGGTCAGATTGCCCGCTACCATGGAAGACTCTACCTGGCGCGCGCGTACTTGGAGGATGCACTGCTCCGGATGCCGGTGCCCTGCTCGGACCCGAAGCTGACAGAGCTGGCCCATACCAATCTCGCGCTCGCGTTCTATCGAATCCACGACTTCGCCAGTGCCCGCGAGCAGATAGACCGCGTGGCGCGTTGTGGCCAACCGCCCGAGCTGCCGCGAGCCTTCGTCATCGCTGATCTGGCCCACACGGAGTACCGACGCGAAGGCGACGCGGAGCTGCTCTCGCGCGGCCTGGAAGTGCTGCGAACCTCGCTCTCGAAAGAGGCTGGCGAGCAGCCGCTGCTGAAGCACATCGAAGGCCGCTTCGTCATTGAACAGGATCGCCGAAGGGGGCAGGCGCTGCTACGCCAGGCCATCACGGATGCCGCCCCCCTGCTCGGCTCGGACGGGGATGCCCGGAAGGCGCGCGCCTACAGCTACACGTCGCTCATTCTCGACGCCGCCAGGCATGGCGAGCTGGAGCTCGCCCTGAATCTCTTCGCCGAGGAACGCGGCCTTCCCGTGCCGGAGCGATGCACGCTGGGCGTCACCGTGGACGATGAGCGCACGGCGGTCGTGGTTCGGGATACAGGCGGACGACTCATGGGGGGCTACAGCACGGGCCGACGGGAGCCCCTGACGACGGTGGAGGGACTGGTCCCCTCGAACCTGGTGGAAGCGCTGCGCGCATGTCCCAGCGTGGATGTGCTGGCGCGCCCTCCCGTCCAGGGACAGGCGGGACTGCTTCCGCCCGAAATTGCCTGGACGTACCGGGTCGGTGGCTTCCGCGCGCATGAAGCCACGAGCCCGGCGCGCCGGCTGGTGGTCGCCGATGTCGTCCCTCCTCCGGAAATGCACCTCCCCGCGCTTCGCACGTGGAGTCCGCTGGAGTCGGAGACCGGAGACATCACCCTCCTGAAGGGCATCTCGGCGACGCCGTCCCACGTGCTGGAGGCCCTGCGAGACACGACCGAGGTGCAGATACACGCTCACGGCATCATCGCTCCGGACGAGGCCGACGGCTCCATGCTGGTGCTCTCACCCGAAGCGGAGAGCGGGCGATTCGCGCTGACAGCCTCGGACCTCCAGGGACAACAACTCCAGGGCCGGCCCGTGGTGCTGCTCGCTGCCTGCCATGCGGCCTATAGCCAGGAGTACTTCCACGAGACTTTCGGCCTGCCCGTTGCCTTCATTGAAGCAGGCGCGCGGGCCGTCCTCGCCGCCACGCAGGAGATCCCCGACTCGGAGGTCTCTGCGTTCTTCGAGCCCGTGCTCGCCCGCATCCGAGAGGGAGTTCCTGCCGCCCTCGTCCTCCGCGACGCTCGCCAGGACTGGCTGCGCGGCCACGGCGGAACCTGGGTGCGGCAGGTCCTCCTCTTCCAATAGTCGTCTCTCCCACCCCGAGCCTCTACACCATGAAGAATCGCATCCTGTTGCTCCCCATTCTGCTGACTCTCGCGGCCTGCCGGCACATCCCCGCCCGGGCTCCCAGCCAGGAGGAAATCCAGCGGGAGGCGCCTACCGGAGGGCTCGTCCGGGTCACACTGCACGACGCGACGCAGCCCAACCGCTTCACCAGCTATCTGGTGGACGTGAGCCGTAACCAGATTGTCAACAAGGTCGATGGCTCGACGCGCGAGGAGATGGAGTCCCTGGGCTCCTCTTCCATGAAGAGTGCGTCGGCGGGAACGAAGAGCTTCCTGATTTCGAACGTCAATGTGTACACCGACTGCAAGAACCCGGAGACCGAGCCGGGTTGCACCACGAGCCCGGGCGCGGTGAATGGCGACCCCCATGGAGGTTCCGGTGGTGGCGGTGACCCCACGGGCCACGACCCGGACCGGATGGCGCTGCGAGTGGCTGCACTGTCCTTCTGGTCCATCCGGCAGGTGGGGATTCCCGTCACCCAGAAGCAGGTGACCATGCCGACGCCGACCCGCGGCCAGTAGGAAGTCGCTGAGCCCTGGCAGGGCGGTGGAACCTCATGTCCCCGCCCTGCCGAAGCCGCTCCCCTACTCCTTCGCGCCCTCTCCACCGGGCGCGGAGGGGACGAGCCCCGCGAGCGTCGTCACGTAGTGCGCGGCCACGCGGAGGAAGCGCGCGCCGCGCACGCCCGTGAGGTACTGCCGCTTCATGGCGCGCGTGGAGCCCACGTAGAACATGGCGCGGCGGATGCGCTCGAGCTCCCGGGGCGCGCGCTCCTTCGCCCCGGCCATCCAGTTCTCCACCGTGTCCAGCGCGTCCAGCCCCGCGAAGAAGACGATGGGGCACTCGTGCCCCTTGCACGAGAAGACGGTGGTGGCGCGCACGTGGTCCACGCCACTCACGCGGAAGTCCGTCACGTCCCGGCCACCCTTGCCGCCGTACGCCTCCGCGGGCACTCCCGCGCGCTGGAGCGCCTCCGTGTATTGCGAGGGCATGACGGGCGCCACCACCAGGATGTCTCCCGGGTGCACGCCCTCCTCGCGGATGAGCCGCGCAATCTCCTTCGCCACCTGCCGCGCCTCACTGGCGCCCGAGGCGAAGCCGCGCACCGAGGGCAGCACGCCGCCGCGCTCGGTGGACTGGACACGGAACAGCCCCTCCAGCGTCTCCTCCGGGAGCCAGAGGAGCCCCTCGCGGGCCAGCTCGCCCACCTTCATGTACTCGCGCATGCCGGGCTCGCCGGCCTGGTGCTGGCGCAGCGGGTCCAGCACCACGTTGAAGGCCACGTCGAGGATGTCGCGCGTGGCGCGGAACGTCTCCTTGAGCACGCGGGTGCGGCCACGGAAGGAAAGCCCCTCCGGGAGCTGCTCCTTCAGCGCGTCGATGGGAATCTGCCCGTAGACGTTCTGCGAGTCGTCCATGAACAACTGGAAGCAGCGCACCTGCCGGCCGTCCGGCAGCGGGTACGGGCGCACGAGGCCGTAGAGCGTGGCCAGCGCCTTCGCGTCCATGTCCTGCGCCTCGTCCACGAAGACGGCGTCGAAGCTGCCGGGCTCCGGGCGGCGCAGCGCGCCCACGTGCCGCACCGTCACCCGCGAGCGCAGCGCACGCACCCGCTCACGGCCCGCGCGCTGCACCAGCGCCTCCGTGAGCAGCTTGTCCACCAGCGGCACCAGCGCCCGGTTGAAGAAGGAGACCAGCACCTGCGCCTCCTCGTGCTCCAGCAGGTAGCGCGCCACCCAGTGCGCCAGCACGTACGTCTTGCCGCTGCCCGCCACGCCGCGCACCAGATGGTGCCCGTCGTCGAAGCGCCGCTCGAAGAGGGACACCTGCTCGTGTGAGAAGAGCGGCCGGGCCGGGCGTGCACCCTCGATTTCACCGCCCAGGTTGGCCGGAGGGGCGGGCGCCGGAGGCGGAGGCGACGGCGGTTTCTGCGGCAGCGGCAGCGGCTCCAGGCGCAGGGGCTCGCTGGAGAGCACTCGCAGGCGGGGCAGCAGCGAGAGGAAGCGCTGCGGAATGGTGGCGGCCCGCGCCTCGTCGCGCGAGGACAACACGAGCAGGTAGTCCCGCGCGCGGCTGGCGGCCACGTTGAGCATGGGCACCAGCGTGTGCGGAGGAAACGGCCGGCCTCCCGCCACGGTGTCCACCAGCACCACGTCGTACTGGGTGCCCTGCTGGCGGTGGATGGTGGACGCGCTGAACACGTCCCCGCGCAGGCCGGCGGAGTTCCCCAGCCGGCGCAGCAGCGCGGCCTGGGCGCGGTACGGCGTGACACACAGCACGCTCAAGCCCGAGCGCACTGCCTCGCGCGCGAGGGACACGGCGAGATTCGCCGACAGCTCGCGCTGGTAGCCGGAGCCCGTCTCCCCTCGCCCGTGCGTCAGCCGGCGCGCGTCTCTCGTGAGGCTGTCCAGCACCACCCAGCCGGCGCGCGTGCTGGCGAAGGCGGCCACCGGGGCCGGCCGCTCCGCGCGGGCCTTGACGATGTCACCATCCTCCAGCGCGCCGCCGTAGCAGAAATGGCTCACCACCCGGGCAATGTCGGGGTGCATGCGGTGCTGGGTGCGCAGGAGCAGCACGTCCGGCCGCGCCGCGTCCTTCACCGCGTCCTCCAGGTGCGACAGGCCGCTGGCGCGCAGCCACTTCTGCGTGTCCTTCCCGGCGCCCTCCGCGGCGCGGCTCACCGGGCCAATCTGCTTCGGGTCTCCGGCGAGCGTCACCCGCTCCGCCAGCGGCGCCATCAGCGCGGTGGCGGCCCGGGTCACCATGCCGGCCTCGTCCACCACCAGCCGGGAGAAGGTCTGCTTTCCCTCCAGCTCCGACACCAACCGCAGCGCGCGGTGCACGGTGAGCACCATCAGCGGGCAGTCGCCCTTCTCCGCCTCCTTGAGCGTGGGGTCCTTCACCTTGCCGCGCAGGCCGCGCAGCTCCGCCTGGAGCTTCGCCAACTCGTGCGCGGGGCCGCCCCGCACGCGCTGGAGCATCAGCTCCCGCTCGCGCTCGTCGATGCTGGCGCGGAGCTTCCCGCCCTTCTGGCTGTCTTCGACGATGACGGTGGGCAGCTTCGCCAGCGCGTCGCTCGCGCCGGTGCCGCCGCGGAAGATGCTGCGCAGGGGGCGCAGCGGAATCGGCTCGCGCTCCAGCAGCGCGCTGACGCGCATCACCAATTCGTCCGCGGCGCGGTTGGTGGGCGCCACCGCGAGGATGCGCTCGTTGGGGAAGGCGCGGAGGCTGCGGGCGATGAGGTCCGCGATGGCCGTCGTCTTGCCCGTGCCCGGCGGGCCCCAGACGCAGCCCCAGGGCTGGCTCCACAGTCGGTCCACCGGCAGCCGCTCCGCGTCCTTCGGCTGGAGCTGGGGCGGAGCCTCCTCACCGCTGGCGCGGCGCAGGGCCTGGGTGAGCGCGGGCTGCCGCTCCTCGTACGCCGAGGCGGCCTTGCACAGCGCCTCCGCGAAGTCATAGGGCCGGTAGCACCAACGCTCCGCGGAGAGGGCGCGGCGGTCCACGTCGTCGCCGTGCTCGGGGGCGGCGAAGACGCGACCCGACTCGAAGTCCAGGTGGACGACGTCTCCGCCGAAGACGCAGTCCTCACCGTGGAAGCCGAGAATGGAGCCGCCCGACCAGTCCGGGTCCGCCGCCGGCCGGGGGATGAGCGACAGGACACCGGGCGACTGGAGGCTCACCTCGCGCACGTCCTGCAGCCGCTGCGCGCGGTACTGGCTGCGCTCGGACATCAGCGCCTCGCGCAGGTCTTCCGGCAGGTACGCGGGCGGCGTCCACGCCTCGCGGCGCTTGCCCGCGGACACCGCGGCCTGCATGGCCTCGCGCTCGGCCTTCGTCGCCTCCGTCGGCGCGGCGAGGTCCACCGAGGGCACGCCTTCGGGGTCCACCGTCGCTGGCGCCTTCGCGCCCGAGAGCCGGTTGCGGAATGCGCCACGGGAGTGCGCGGTCCCGCCGTCCACGGGTGCATCGTCGTACTCGACGTGCAGCTCGCGGCTGGGGTCGCCCGTCGACGGCGCTTCGCGCTCCTCGGCGGCCTCGTGCATCCGGTGCGTCATCGGGAAGGCTTCGGACTCCCTCGGCCCTTCGCCGGGCACAGGGGGCGCGAAGGTAGGGGAGGCATGGATCCACGTCAATGCGTCCGCCCCCGGGCACACTCCGTGCACACGGCGCGTGACTTGACAGCCGAGACGGGCCTCCGCCAGCGTCGTGTGCGAGCCCGGGTGTGCAGCCCGGACCGTCATGCACACAGGGGGACTCCCATGAAGGAAGCCGAGGACCAGGAGCAGGGACGCAAGCTCCTCACGGCCGTCGAGCGCATTCTCGCGGACACCGACAGTCTCATCGCGCTGTCGACGCTGCAGCAGGAGAAGGCGCGGCTGAAGGGCCTGCCCGACGAGGACGCCACGCGCGACGCCGCGGCGCTCGAGGTGGTGCGTCACTTCTCCAACCGCTCCGCCATCTCGGGAGGACTGGCCGCCCTCCCCGGCATCGTACCGGGCGCCGGCACGATGGTGGCCGCGCTGGGCGGGACGCTCGCGGACATGTGCTTCATGCTCAAGTTCGAGGTGGAGATGGCGCTCGTGCTCAGCCACCTCTACGGCTACGACATCACCCACGAGCACGAGCGGCAGCTCGCGTTCCTCCTCGCCTCGGTGAGCACCTACGACGCGAAGCGGGAGCGGGACCGCAGCACGGTGGCCGACCTCGCGGAGACGCAGGGCATCGCCTTCTGGAAGTACGCCCCGCGCGAGGCCTCCAAGGTGCTCGTGGGCGTGATGACGAAGATTGCCCTCCTGTCCGTGTCCAAGGGCCTGCTGCGCGCGCTGCCGCTGGTGGGCATCGCCGTGGGCTCGTCCATGAACAAGGTGCTCACCAACCGCGTGGGGGAGCGCTGCATGGGCGAGCTGAAGAAGCGCCGCGAGCTGGCCCCTCCCCGGAGCGCGAAGCCCCCGAAGACCGCCAAGACTCCGAAGAAGGCCCCGGCGAAGGCCGCCAAGGCCCCGGCGAAGCCCAGGACCCGCAAGTCCGGCGCGGCCTGACCGGCTGCCCGGCAAAGGGGCATGGCGTCCGCTGCCGTGCACACCCACATCCACGCCGGGTTTGCTTCCGCGGCCCGGGAGTGTTTAGGGGGGAGCCACTCGCAGCCGATTGACCGCCATGCCCCCTCCGACTCGCTACGCCCACCCCTTCCTGCCCATCACCCGAGCCGACATGCAGGCCCGGGGCTGGGAGCAGTGCGACATCATCATCGTCTCGGGTGACGCGTACGTGGACCACCCGGCCTTCGGGCCGGTGCTCATCGCCCGCTTCCTCGAAGGCCGGGGCTTCAAGGTGGGGCTCATCTCCCAGCCGGACTGGCACTCGGCCGAGCCCTTCAAGGCCCTGGGCCCGCCGCGCCTCTTCTTCGGGGTGGCCGCCGGCAACCTGGACTCGATGCTCAACCGGCTGACGGCCCAGAAGAAGAACCGCTCCGAGGACCAGTACAGCCCCGGCGGCCGCACCAACTGCCGGCCGGACCGCGCCACCATCGTCTACGCGCAGCGCTGCCGCGAGGCGTACCCCGACGTGCCCATCATCCTGGGCGGCATCGAGGCCAGCCTCCGTCGCATCGCCCACTACGACTACTGGAGCGACAAGGTGCGCCGCTCCATCCTCTTCGACTCCAAGGCGGACCTGCTCGTCTTCGGCATGGGCGAGCGCCCCATCATGGAGGTGGCGGACCGGATGCGCCGCGGCGAGCGCATCCAGGACATCCGCGACGTGCGCGGCACCGCGTACACCATCAGCGACGAGGAGATGCGCGCCCACGAGGCGGACCCGGCGAAGCGCGCCGCGGACCGCAAGACGGTGGTGCTGCCCCCCTACGAGACGGTCATCGCGGACAAGCAGGCCTTCGCGGTGATGAGCCGCGACTTCCAGATGGAGACCAACCCGGGCAACGCGCGGCCGCTCGCGCAGCGCCACGGCAACCGCGCCATCTACATGAACCCGCCCGCGCTCCCGCTGGAGGACGGCGTGGGCGAGGCCGGCACCGAGGGGCGCTCGGTGGCGATGGACGAGCTGTACGACCTGCCCTTCAACCGCGTCCCGCACCCCATCTACAAGGACGAGGGCATCCCCGCGTACGAGACGGTGAAGCACTCCATCGTGCTGATGCGCGGGTGCTTCGGCGGCTGCACCTTCTGCTCGATTACGGAGCACGAGGGCCGCGTCATCCAGAGCCGCTCGGCGGAGAGCGTGCTGCGCGAGGTCCGCGCGCTGCGGCGCATGGGCGACTTCCGCGGGACGATTACGGACCTCGGTGGCCCCACGGCCAACATGTACAAGCTCAAGTGCAAGAGCGAGGACATCGAGAAGAAGTGCCGCAAGCTGTCCTGCGTCCACCCGGGCGTGTGTGAAAACCTCCAGACGGACCACGGGCCGCTCATCAGCCTGATGCAGGACGTGCGCAAGGAGGACGGCGTCAAGCACGTCTTCATCGCCAGCGGCGTGCGGTACGACCTGGCGGAGCGCTCGCCGGAGTACGTGAAGGAGCTGGCCGCGCACCACGTGGGCGGGCAGTTGTCGGTGGCGCCCGAGCACGTGTCCAAGCGCGTGCTGGAGAAGATGAAGAAGCCGGGCATCGAAAGCTTCGAGCGCTTCCAGAACATGTTCGCCTGCGCGAGCGAGGAGGCCGGCAAGGAGCAGTACGACATCCCCTACTTCATCAGCGGCCACCCGGGCTCCACGCTGGAGGACATGGTGGAGCTGGCGCTGTGGCTGAAGAAGAACGGGAAGCGGCCCCGCCAGGTGCAGGACTTCATCCCCACGCCCATGGCCATGGCCACCGCCATGTACTACTCGGGCATGGACCCGCTGAAGATGGAGCCCGTGTACACGGCCCAGGGCCTGCGCGAGAAGAAGCTGCAGAAGGCGCTGCTGCTCTACTGGAACCCGGAGCAGTGGCCGCTGGCGCGCGAGGCGCTGAAGCAGGCCGGCCGCGACGACCTCATCGGCCGGGGCCCGCAGGCGCTGGTGCCGCCGGAGACGCCCGCCGAGGCCGCCCGCCGCCAGCGCGCCGAGCAGCGGGACGACGAGGACGGCCCGCGCGAGCCGAAGGCTCCAGCGCCCCGGCAGCACTCCGGCCCCCGTCCTGGAGGCAGCGGCCCCGGACGTCCCGGTGCGCGCCGACCCGGGGGCCCGGGCCCTGGTACCCGCTGACGGCAGTGGCATGCTCGCCGCCCTCTTTCAGGAGGGCGGATGCGTCACGCGAGCAGGGTGTGGGTCCTGGGTTCCGTGCTGGGGTTGATGAGCGGGTGCGCCGCGCTGTCGAACACCGCGGCGTCGAAGCAGGCCGAGGCACCGAAGCCCACGTGTCCGGACAGCATCCCCGACGAGCTGAACCTGGAGCTGGGCTTCCGGCCGGAGCTGGCCGCCCGGACCTGGGTGCCCGCGCACACCTTCGAGCACCTCGGCTTCCATCCGGGTGACGCGGTGAAGCCCGCCTTCCAGCAGGAGCTGGCGCTCGCGACGGGGCCGGTGCAGGTCTTCGGTCTGATGGAGCACAGCACCAAGGGCCCGGAGGGAGGTGGCTCGCTGGTGGTGGCGCGCCCACACGCGGGAGGCTTCTGCGTGGTGAACACCTGGTCCACCTGGCAGTCGTCGCCGGTGGGCCTGTCGCTCGCCAATACGTGGACGTCCCCGGATGGGAAGCTGGCCATCCTCCTGGTGCGGATGGAGATGGCGGTGACGCCCGACGGGCCGCAGACGCGTTGGGTGACACTGGGCACGGATGGCAATCGCATGTGGATTGCATTGGGCAGCCCCCCGGAGCACCAGCTCATCGTCCCGTCGGTAGCGCTCTTTCCGAAGGGGAAGGACCTGTACCTCGACATCCAGCAGCGCCGCGTCACCCGGCTCCTTCTCGGGAAGGACGGGCGCTTCGTCATTCCGCCCAACAGGTGAATAAATTCCCGGCCATTTCGTCGGGGGCTCACCATGCTCTCCCTGCTCGCGATGTTGTGGTTGGCCTCCACCCCCGTGGAGACTCCCAAGGCGTCCCCTCCCCGCGCGCCACCGCCCGAGTGTGTGTCTTCCCAGGGTCGGACGGTGTGCGGATACCAGTGCAAGACCAGCACCTCGGGCACGGCCTGTGCCCGGACACCCTATGGGGTGTGCCAGGTCCTGGCCGGCCGGGTGCGCTGCTGGGACCCGCCGCTCGTCGTCATCCACCACCCGCCGGACTCGGGCGCGAAGCCCGAGTGCAAGGAGAGCCGGGGCCAGGTGGCATGTGGCTACAACTGCCGACTCTTCCAGGGCGAGGTGGCCTGCAACAGCACGCCCTATGGCGTGTGCACCACGCACTTCGCCAGGCTCGTCTGCTGGGACCCGCCGGAGAGCGTCATCCACCAGTACGGCGCGGACACGGCCCGGCCCCGCTGCCTCAATGCCTCCGAGGCGGTGAGCTGCGGCTATGACTGCAAGTCCACGCGCACCGAGGTGAGGTGCGCCAGCACGCCCGACGGCGTGTGCCGCATCGATGACAACGACGTCTTCACCTGCTTCGACCCGGCGCCGCTGCTGCACTGCGACCACAGCGCGGCGCCGCCCCCGAACTGAAAGCAGCGCCCCGCCCCGCCGTGGCCGGAGCGGCCGGGCAGGCACCTCCATGGGGGAACAGAAGTCACCGCAGTGTGGCACCATGGCACCGCACCTCCCGCTCCCGTGACGCGCTCTCCGCGCCACGGTGGGCGGCCTTCTGGCCATGACCTCTCGCGAGCATTTCCGGCGGCACCACTCCCAGGCCTGGGCCTGCGTGCTGCTGCTCGCGCTCGGCCTCGCCTGCTCGCGCGGGACTCCGGCCCCCCTCACCCACGAAGCCTATGTGTGGCAGCGGGACTGGAGCCCGGAGCTGAGCGACGCCCTCACCCGGGCGCCCGCGGAATTCGGAGCCCTGCGCGTCCTCGCGCGTGAGCGCTCCGGCCCCAGGCGCACGCCGGTGGACGTGGCGGTGGACGTGGACGCATTGGTCCGCTCCGGCCGGGAGGTGGTGGCGGTGCTGCGCGTGGACGGCACGGCGCCGCTCGACGGCATCTCCCTCGAAGAGGTCGCCACGCTTGCCCGTGCCTGGAAGGCCCGGGGCGTTCGCGTCCGTGGCCTCGAGGTGGACCACGACTGCGCCACCTCCGCGCTGGCCGGCTACGCGGACTGGCTGGAGCGCGAGCGGGCCCTCGTGCCCGACTGGAAGCTCTCCATCACCGCCCTGCCCACCTGGGCCGCGTCGCCGGACGTGGAGCGGCTGGCCTCCATCCCCGACGACGTCGTCCTCCAGGTCCACGCGGTGCGCGCGCCCACACTCTTCACGCCGGAGGAGGCCCGGGGCTTCGTCGAGTCCTGGGCCGAGGCCACGGGCCGCGCCTTCCGCGTCGCGCTGCCCACCTACCGCGTGCGGCTGAAGGACGGGACGCGCCTGTCCGCGGAGCCCCGCGACGTCGCCCGCTTCGTGGCCCTCCTGCGCGAGCGGCCCGTGCGCGGCGTCACGGGGGTCATCTGGTTCCGGCTCGGCCACCGGGGAGACCCGGATGCGTGGAGCCCGTCCACGCTGGAGGCCGTGGTGCGCGGCGAGCCGTTGACTCCGAGCCTCACGCCCCGGCTGGTGGACGTGGGTGGCGGGACGCGGGACATCGTCATCGAGAACACCGGCCGCGTGGACGCGGATGCGCCCATGCGCCTCACCCTTTCTGGAAACCTGGAGGTCCTGGACGGCGTGGGCGGCTATGCCCCGCACGGGACTTCCCTCGTGGCGCGCACGCCTCCCCGCCTGCGCGCCGGAGAACGCCGTGTCGTCGGCTTCGTGCGGGGAACCGAGGTGTCCCTTGTCGTGCCGTAGCCTCTTCGCGTCCCTGGTCGTCCTGATGCTGCTCGCGCCCCTGCGGGATGCGCGCGCGTGCGGCCCCGACTTCCCACCCGAGCTGCTGAGCGACAGGGCCGGTACCCTCGCGCAACTGCCGGAGGGCGCCTTCTCGCTCGAAGCCGCGCGGCTGCTGCCGAAGCCCGTAGACACGTTCCAGGTGGTGGAAGTCGTCGAGGACGCCGACGAGAATGGTGACCCGAAGGGCGCGCGCGAGGGCGGCGGGGCCCGGGAGACGGCGCTGTACGCCGCGGGCGCGAAGGCCTTCCACGCCGGGGACTACGCGAAGGCACGCGCCCGCTTCCAGGACGTGCTCGCGCTGCCCGCGGAGGAGCGCCACCACTTCTCCACCTTCGCCGCGTTCATGCTGGCGCGCACGGCGGGTGCGGGCCTGGAGCACGAGGCGCGACCCCGCTTCGCGGAGGTGCGCGAGCTGGCCCGCCAGGGCTTCGACGACCCACTGGGGCTGGCGGTGGCGAGCCTCGGTGAAGAGGCGCGCCTGCTGCTCCAGCAGGGCGATGACGCGGGCGCCATCCGGCTCTACGCGGAGCAGGCGGCACACGGCAGCTCCAACGGAAACACGTCCCTGCTCCTGGTGGCGCGGGCACTCCGGAGGGACGACGCCCGGTTGCGCGAGGCCCTGAAGGATCCGCTGGCCTGGCGGCTGATGGCGACCTACGTCTGGACGCGCGGGCGGGAGTGGGCTTGGTACGAGGAGGAAGGCGAAGGCCAGATGCGGCACGTGCTGGAGTCGCTCGCGGCCGTGCCCGGGCCCGAAGGCGCGGACCGGCTCGCGGCGGCGGCGTGGAGCATGGGCCGCTTCGACCTGGCCGAGCGCTTCGCCGGGCAGGAGGCCACGCCGCTCTCCGCCTGGGTGAAGGCGAAGCTCGCGCTGCGCCGGGGAGACCGGACGGCGGCGGAGCAGTACCTCGCGCAGGCCGTGGAGGGACTCCCGGAAGCAGAGGACTGGGTCGGTGAGTCACAGCTCGGCCCCCTGCGTCCCCACATGCGCGCGGAAGGCGAGCGCGCCCTGCTCGCGTTGACGCGCGGCGACTTCTCGCAGTCCGCGGAGCGCCTGCTGGCGAGCTGCTCCTGGCCGGACCTCGCCTACGTGGCCGAGCGCGTGCTCACGGTGGAGGAGCTCCAGCGGTTCGTCGCCTCCGCTCCCGAGGAACGGTGCACACCCGAGCTGGCTCATCTCTGGGATGACGATGCCCGCGAGGGGACGAACAGCGTGAAGGCGCGCCTGCGGCTGCTGCTCGGCCGGCGACTGCTGCGCGACGGCGCGGGCGCGAAGTCGCTGGAGTACTTCCAGGGCACGAAGTTCGAACTGCCCGCGCGGCAGTACGTGGAGGCCCGCGAGCGCGCGGAGTCGACGAGCGACGCGGTGGACCGGGCCCGGGCGCTCTACGACGCCGCGCGGCTGGCGCGCACGGCGGGCATGGAGGTGCTGGGCACCGAGGCCGCGCCGGACTGGGCCCAGGTGGACGGATTCTATGACCTGGACAGCTTCCTCGACTCCAACGAGCTGCCGCCCGAGAAGGAGGAAGCGCGGAAGAAGATGGCGGAGCTGCCCCTCGTCACGGAAGCCGAGCAGCAGCGGCTGAAGGCCCACGCGCCACCGCACGCGGTGCGCTTCCACTATCGCTCCACGGCGGCGGACCTCGCCGAGCAGGCCGCGGAGCTGTTGCCGAAGCGCAGCCAGGCCTACGCGGTGCTGCTCTGCCGTGCGGCGCGCTACACCGCGAGCACCGAGCCGGAGCGGGTCCAGCGCCTGTGGCGCACCTATGTGAAGAACGGCGCCAACCTCAAGGACGGGGAATGGATGACCTTCGGCCAGGAGTGCCCGGAGCCGGACTTCGAGCGGGCGCGAGCGCAGCAGCCGAAGCTGACCTTCAACTGGAAGGGGCTGCGCCGCCGCACGCTGGCGGCACTGGGCGGCGGGGTGCTGGTGCCGGTGGCGCTGGGGGCCGCGCTCCTGCGGCGCCGCAAGCGCAAGCCGGCCTGAGCCGCTGCCCCTCACCGCCCGTTCCGGGCGGCTCCGGCAGCGGACCTGACACACCCTGAAGCATCCATCGGTCAGGCGGCCGACACGGCCCCACCTTTCGTCCATCTGAACGCTCGGCTATAGGGTGCGCCGCCTTTCCGTTTCGCAACACTCTCAGGAGATTGAAGACGATGCCGAGGACTTCCCAGGAGCAGACCCAGGAGCGCCACGCCTACCTGCTCGAACTCTTCCGCCAGCAGCCGGACATCAGCACCAAGGAGGCGCTGGAGTCCTTCAAGTCGAAGTTCGGGGCAGCCATCAACCTGAAGACCTTCAACCAGCTTCGCGAGCAGGCCGAAGAGGAGGCCGAGTCCGCCGCGCCCGCGCCGGCCGCCGAGGAGCCGGAGAGCGCGCCCGAGGCCACCGAGGAGGACGCCGCGTCCCGCCTCAAGGCCGTCGCCACCCCGGAGGCGCTCAACGGCGCTGCCGGCGCTCCGGCGAAGAAGCCGAAGGCGAAGGGCACCGGCTCGAAGCACATCTTCGTGGACGCGCCCAAGGAGCACCTCACCTTCCTGGAGAGCATCGTGCAGCAGCTCCAGGAGGCCGGTGCCGCCAACGTGCGCATCGACCACGCCACGGACCGGTGGACGGTGCTGGTGGTGGACGCGAAGTAGTCCGCACGCACCCCTGGGTGTCCCGGCCCCACGTCGCGCGGTGGGGCCGGGGTTTCACGCCGTCAGCGCGCCGCGGCGGGCGCCGGTGTCCCCACCTCCGTGGCGGACGCGCCCAACCCGGTGAGCACTCGCCCCTGGATGCGCAGGTTCATCACGTCCTCCTCGGTGACGAACTCCGTGTAGAAGACGGCCACGCGGCCGCCCAGGGCGGAGACGAGGGCGGGCGCGGACTCGGGCTCGGGCTGGTGCGCGGCGATGACCCTTCCGCCCGCGTCCCTCACAGTGCCGTTGGCACGCACGCGCGCGCCGTACACGTCGGTGCGGAACACCAGCGCCGGGAAGAACGGCGCGTCGGTCTGCTGCTCCCACGCCAGCCAGAAGTCCGTCCCGTCGAAGGTGGCGGTGACGTTGAGGCGGTTGCTGCCACCGCCGGTGGCGACGACACGGGGCATGGCTTCCAGAACGTCTCCGTCCGCGTCCACCCGGACGGCCAGCACCGCCGGCCCCGGGGCGCCGAAGCTCCCCTCCGACTCGCTCGTCCAGGCCACCAACGTGTTCGTCCCGTTCCACGCGAGCCCGGGCGGCGCGGTGAAGGCCGGCCCTTCCGCGAAGAGGCGCTCCGGCGCGTCCAGCACGTTGCCATCCGCGTCCACGCGAGCGCCGCGGATGCTGCGCTCCGTCTCGGCGGGCACGGAGATGAAATCGATGTGCACCCACGCGACGAGGTAGCGCAGGTCCCCGGTGGCCACCACGGAGGGAGCCCGCTGGGTGAAGGGGACGCTGGAGATGGGGATGCCGCCGGGGTCCAGTACCACGCCGCCGGAGCTCACCCGCGTGCCGACAATGTCGGAGTCGTTTCCGAAGAAGGCGCCGCGCCGGTCCGTCCAGACGACGAAGAAGTCATCCATGTTGGAGGCAATCGCGGGCTGGTACTGGTCATCCGGCAGGCCAGCGATGTCCAGGCTGGCGGCGTCCAGCACCACGCCCGCGCCGCTCACCCGGGCGCCTCGGATGTCGACGCCCGTGCCGCCGCCGAACTCGTCCCCCTCCTCCCAGACCACCATCCAGATGTCGCCGTCCCACGCCACCGCGGGCTCTCGCGCATCCGGGCCCGCCGGGAAGGAGAAGGGCACGTCGAGCACACGGCCGTCGGGGCGCACGCGGGCGCCCAGCAGCCGTGACACGCCGTCGCGCACCTCGCGCCAGACCGTCAGGTAGACGCCCCCACCTTCCGCCGCGGCAACCTGGTCCTGGGGAAACGCGGAGCGGGTGAAGAGCAGCGCGGGTGAGTCCTTCACCGTCTTGTCGTGCTGCACGCGGGTGCCCAGGATGTGGTGCGGCCCGAAGAGCGGCGTGCCCGACTCCGCGCCCGCGTAGGCGACGAAGAACTGGTGGTCTCCCACCGCCACCGCCGGCTGGAGCTCCTCCTCCTGGTCGCTGGAGGAGATGGTGAAGCCCGCGACGTCCCACACGACGCCGTCATCCCCCACGCGGGCGCCTCGCACGCGGTGGGGCCCCAGGCGGGTGTCGTCCCAGACGACGAGCGACTTGCTGCCACTGGGCGCCACATGGGGCAGCGTCTGGTCGCCGGGGCCGGTGGAGATGGGGAAGCCCTCGGGCCCGTAGAGTGTCAGCTCCCTGCGGACGCGGGCGCCGTAAATATCCTCGGTGCCGCCGCGGTCGTCCTGCCACACGAGGAGGAAGCGGTCTCCAGTCCACGTCAGGTCGGGGTTCCGCTGTGCGCCGGGCAGGGTGATGACGGGCACGCCGCCGGCCGCGTCGAGCACGGTGCCATCCTTCTTCACGCGGGCGCCGTAGAGGTCCTCCGCGTCCTCGCCTCCCCGCCTGTCCTGCCAGACGACTGCGAACTGCTTGCCGTCCCAGGCCACCGCGGGGCGGAAGGCGAAGCCGGGCAGCTCGGAGAGGATTTCGCCGTCCCTCACGTCGCCGTCGGACTCCACCCGGTCGAAGACGACGAGGTCCTCCTCGTCACCGGAGACGACATAGGCCACGAGACACAGGCCCTTCGTGCAGGCGATGCCCGGGGGACCGAACACCTCGTCGGAGGAGGCGAGGATGAAGTGGCGCTTCACGTCGCCATCCGACTCCACGTGCGCGCCGAATACGCCGCTGCCGCTCACCCAGACGACGACGAACTGCTTGCCGTCCCAGGCCACGCGAGGCTCGCCGCCCTCCAGCCCGGTGCCCTGGTTGAGGGGGATGCCGGCCGGGTCCAGGAGCCTTCCATTCTTGACGCGGGAGCCGAAGACCCCGCCGTCGCGGTCGTCCTCCCAGACGACGAAGTACTGCTTCCCGTCGAAGGCCACGCCCACGCCCGCATTGGCGGTGGGCTGCGTTCTCAGGGAGGGCCGGCTCAGGTCGAAGGGGTTGGAGACGCCGGAGCTCTTTGCCGCTGCGTCTCGCGGGTCGTCTGGCTTCTCGTGCGGCGCCAGCGGGAGCGCTTCGTCTACCGCCGGCCTGGGAACTGTCGCCTCCCGCGCATCGTCCCTGTCCTCTGGCGCGGGCCCGCACGCGAACAGCAGTGCCCCGAGCAACACGCCTCCCCACCGCGCGACCCGCGCGGCCCCTCCACCCGTCTGATGCATACGGCTCCCCCTCAGGAACGACTGCCGCAAGGTCAGGCGAGCAGCGTCGGACGACAATCCCCCCGCGAGGGTGGGCGCGTTTCCTCCCTTCGGCCGTGGGCTCGACGTCCGTCCGCCCGCACCGCTTCCCGATGACAGTTGCCTCGGACACCGGGGCGTCCGGGGGCGACCCCTGGCGGGCAAAAGGGATGGCACGCGGAGGCGGCGCTGTGGCGGAGTGAAGGGCGTGATGCATACGTCCTTCGTTGCCTCCGTGCTTCCTAGGCATCACCTGCGCCGGGGAAGCGGCCCCAGGCGCGCAGCACGCGCTCCACGGTGGCCTGCAGCGACAGGTCCACGGAGACCACCAGCGAGCGCCCGTCACGGGTGACGTGGAGCTTGTTCCATTCCCACCTCACATCCCGAGGAGACGCCTCCGTTGCGGGCCAGTGCACCCCGTCCAGGGCATCCGCGAGGCGTGCCACGCGGGCGTCGAACTCCGCCTCCGGCAGCGCTCGCAGATGCTCCAGCACCTGGTCCAGCATCACGGGCAGGCCCACGTGCTGCCCCGAGAGGGCCTGGAGCGCCGCGGCACCGCTGCTACCAGGGATGAAGGAAACCCCCTCCGGGCGCAGGATGGCCTGGCCGCTCTCCCTCGATTCACCCGTGCCCTGCAGAGACCCCGGGAGGATGAGGGTCGGCCCCGGGCTCGCGGCCCGGGCGGCTCCGGGCAGCGGTAGCTGACGGTGCAGCTCGAGGAGCACCGCCAGACGGGTCGCATCGCGCAGGTCGTGCATGTGGACCCGGACCTCCCCGTCCACGCGGACGCTGTCCGTGGCCAGCTCCAGGTGGACGCCTCCCGGGGGAATGCTGCTCAGGGACACCGACTCAGCCGCGCCGAACACGGGCCTCCACACCAGCCGCTCACGCGTCAGCCAGAAGCGTCCGAGCCTCGACAGGATGCGGAGCGCCCGCCAGAGCATGGGGAGGACCAGGAATGCCGCAATCCCCAGCAACGCCCATTCCCCAATCACGAGCCCGAGCGGGAACATCAAGACGAGATACAGGACGTAGGCCAGGAGGAAGAGGGGGAGCGTCCACGGCCGCGAGTCCCGGGGGAGGGCCCGCCCGATCTGCCAGCCCTTGAGGACGAGCACCTCACCGGGCGCCAGGGTGCGTGACACCTTCCGCCGCGCGAGTGCATCCAGGCGCACGAGGCCGGCCTCCAAGGAGGGGGGCTCGGGCACGGGCGCGAGGGCCATCAGCCGCCGCCGCACCAGGGCTTCGAGCCGGGTCCTGCACGCCTCCAGCTCGCGGAGGGTCCTCCGCACTGGCGTGTCCTCCGGCCAGTCTTCCGCCCGCGCTCGCCGCTTCGCGCGCTCCAGCGCCTCGGCCACCTCCGGCTCGTGCTTGCGCCACTCGGACACCAGCTCCGGGCGCGCGCGCAGGCGGCGCATCCACCGGCGGCTGCGCAGCACCGTCTCCAGCGCGACATGGCGCGCACGGGCGGCGTCGAGCACCTCCGCCCCACCCTCCAGGCGGCGGCGGACGTCCTCGGGCGAGTGCTCTTCCCGTGGGGCGATGCGGGTCCGGCTGCGCTCGGTCATTGCGTGAAACGCACTCTAAGCGTGGCACGGGCGCGGGAAAAACCGCGCCAGGGAAGGTCCTGATGGAGAAGCGGCGTTCACCCGCGCAGCACCGTCAGCGCCCGCTCGAAGTCCTCGGGCAGCGGAGCCTCCACGCGCACCATCCGTCCCGAGGTGGGGCTCGGTATCTCCAGGCGGAACGCATGCAGCGCCTGCCGCCCCAGGGCCAGCGCGGCAGGATGCGTGCGAGCCTCCTCGGTGCCATAGAGCGAATCCCCGAGCACGGGGAAGCCCGCTTCGGAAAGCTGCACGCGAATCTGGTGCGTGCGCCCCGTGTCCAGGTCCACCTCCAGCAGCGCGGCGCCAGGAAACCTCTCCCGTACCTCGAACGAGAGCGCGGCGCGGCGCGCGGACGGCACGCGGGTGGTGAAGCGGCGCGGGTCCTTCGGGTCCCTCGAGTACGGCCCCTCCAACCGGCCCTGCTCGGGCGGGTGCCCCAGGACGAGCGTCCGGTAGCGCTTGTCCACCTGCTTCTCCTGGAACGCGCGCAGCATCGCCGCGGCGGCCACGTCCGTGCGCGCGAAGGCCAGACAGCCGCTCGTCTCGCGGTCCAACCGATGCACCACGCCGGGCTGCGCCAGCCCCTCCACGTCGAACGGAGGCTGCTGCGCGGCGAGCAATCCCACCACCGAAGCCATGCGCCCCTCCGGCTCCACGACGAGCCCGGGCGGCTTGTTCACGATGACGAGGGCCGCATCGTCATGGAGCACCGGAAGCAGGGGCCCCTCGGCGGAGGCAACAGGCGCGGCCCGAGGCTCCGGCCGCTCGATTTCGATCTCCTCCCCGCCCCACAGCTTGCGCGTGGGCTGACACTTCTTGCCCCGGATGCGCACCGCCCCCGAGTCGATGAGCGCGCGGGCCCGCTCCGGCGTGAAGCCCGGCACATGCTTGGAGAGGAAGCGGTCGAGCCGCTCGCCCGCGGCCTCCCGGGGAACCTGGACCTTTTGCTGCGCCATGCCCCCCCGTCCCCCAACGCGGCCGGCGAGTCAACGTCCACGAGCCGGTCCGGTCCCCTCATTGGCGCCACCAGGGGCCGCGAGTACCATTCCTGGCGATGACCCGCCCTGCCATCGCCCCCGTCGCCGCGCCGCCCACCTCGCGAGCAACGCTCGCGTATGAGCTCGGACACGAGCCCGTCCTCGACGGTGTCCGTGGTATCGCCTGCTTGATGGTGATGGGGGTGCACCTCAGTGCGCTCGGCGCGAGGCAGATGCCTGGCGTGCTGCCGAATGGCTTCCTCGGCGTGGATGTCTTCTTCGTCCTGAGCGGGTTCCTCATCACCTCGCTGCTGCTCCAGGAGTGGTCGCGCACGGGGACCCTCTCCTTCAAGCACTTCTACCTGCGGCGCGCGCTGCGGCTCCTGCCGGCGCTGTACTTCTTCGTCGCCATCCTCTGCATCGTGGCAGCGGTCTTCGGCTGGAAAGCGACTCTCGGTCCGAAGCCCTGGCTCTCAATCGGGTCCACGCTGTTCTACTTCTCGAACTGGATTCAGGACATCGGTGGGCTCTCGATTACGTGGTCCCTCAGCGTCGAGGAGCAGTTCTACATCCTGTGGCCCCCCACCCTCTTCCTGCTGCTGCGGCGGGGCGTCCGGCTTCCGGTCATCCTCGGGGGGCTGGTGCTGGTCGTCGCGCTCGTTGGCGGGTGGAGGCTCGCGCTGTGGAGTTCGCAAGTCGCGAGCGAGGGCGTGATGGCCGCCTTCACGCAGGGCTACCAACGCACGGACACGCGCCTCGACGCGCCGCTCATCGGCTGCATCGCCGCGCTGTGGGCCGCGTGGAGGGGACTGCCGAAACGGACGGTCGTCTGGGATGGGTTGGCCATCGCCTCGGTGGTGCTGATTGCCGTGGCTTGCGGCGGGGAGGACATCCGCCTGACCCTCAGGCGCCCGGTGCCGGACCTCCGGCTCGACGTGCTCTTCCACGGCGGCTTCACGGTGGTGGCCCTCGCTTCGGCGTGCCTGATTCTCTACATGCTGGCGAACGCCCGGGGGCTCGCGAGCCGCATCGTGAGCGTCGCGCCGCTCGCCTGGGTCGGCAAGCGCTCGTACAGCCTCTACCTCTGGCACAGCTTCGCGTTCTACACGCCAGCGACGCTCCTCGGGAGGGCCGCGGACACCGCCACGGCGTCCTGGTCCGGATGGCTGCTCTTGAGTGCCGTCAAGCTCGGCCTGGCCGTCGCGTTCTCGTCGATCTCGTACTACGCCGTCGAGCGGCGATTCCTGCGGATGAAGAACCGGCTCACGAAGGACGCGACAGAGGCGGCGAAGCCACCGGATGCCCTGACGAAGGCGGCGTGACGGCACGCGGCGCGCCTTCCGCGGCGCCCACCCCACGCGGAAGCACGCCCATCCGCGAAGCCCACCGGCGGAGGACTATTCGCTCCGCAGCGCCACCAGCGGGTCCACCCGCGTGGCCCGTCGCGCGGGCAGCCAGGTGGCCACCATCGTCACGCCCAGCACCAGCAACGCCAGGCTGCCGAAGGTGAGCGGGTCCGTCGCGCTCACCCCGTGGAGCATGCTCCCCAGCACGCGGGTGGCCGCCCAGGCCGCCAGCAGTCCCAGCCCCACGCCGAGCACGGCCAGCCGCATGCCACGGCCCAGCACCAGCCGCAGCACATCCTCCGGCCGGGCCCCGAGCGCCATGCGGATGCCAATCTCCTGCGTCCGCTGCCGCGCCATGTACGCAATCACTCCGTAGAGACCCACGCCCGCCAGCAGCAACGCCAGCGCCGCGAAGACCCCCACCAACGCGGAGAGGAAGCGCGGGCGCGCCGTGGCGGACGCCACCACCGCATCCAGCGTGCGGACCTGCGACACGGGAAGGTCCGCATCCAGCTCCGCCACCGCCGAGCGCACCGCGGCGGCCAGCGCCAGGGGCTCGCCCTCGGTGCGCGCCACGAACTGCATGGAAGGGAAGGTGCTCTGCATGATGGGCACGTAGAGCTCCGCGCGAGGCTCCGCCGTGGGTCCACCGTGCCGCACGTCGTCCACCACGCCCACGACGGTGCGCCACCCGTCCTCCGGCGAGCCGATGCGCACGCGCTGGCCCAGCGGGTCCTGGCCCGGCCAGAACTTCCGCACCGCCGCCGCGTTGACGAGCACCACCGGCCCCGTGTCCGCCGTGTCCGTGGAGGCGAAGTCCCGGCCCTGGCGCAGCGGAATCCCCAGCGTGCGGAAGTAGCCGGGCGTCACCATCTGCAAGCCCAGCGTCCGCTGCGGGCCGGGCTCGGCGGCGGGCCGTCCCTCGATGAACAGCGCCAGGGAGATGTCGTTCCCGTCGAACGGGAGCGTCACCACCGCGGCGGCGCTCTTCACCCCGGGCAGCGCCTCCACCCGCGCCACGACGTCCTGGAAGAAGGCCGCCTGCCGCCGCTCGTCGGGGTAGTCCCCGGGAGGCAGGGATAGGCTCCAGGTGAGCGCGTGGTCCGTCTGGAAGCCCGGCTCCACGGCCTGCAGGCGCCACAGGCTGCGCAACAGCAGCCCCGCGCCAATGAGCAGCACCACCGCCAGCGCGACCTCGCCCACCACCAGCGCCCCGCGCGAGCGTCCTCCGCCCGGCGAGGCCCGGCCCCCCGCGTCCTTGAGCGCGAAGTGCAGGTCCGGCGCGGAGGACTGGAGCGCCGGCACCAGGCCGAACAACACCCCCGTGAGCACGGACACGAACAGCGTGAAGGCGAGCACACGCCCATCCAGGCCCACCTCGGTGATGCGTGGCAGCTCGCTGGTGCTCATCCCCAGCAGCACGTCCACGCCCCAGACCGCGCCCAGCAGCCCCACACACCCGGCCGCGAGCGCCAGCACCAGGCTCTCCAGCAGCAACAGCCGCATCACCCGTCCACGGCTCGCTCCCAGCGCCACGCGGACGGCCAGCTCCCGCTGCCGCGCCGTGGCCCGCGCGAGGAACAGGTTGGCCACGTTGGCGCACGCAATCGCCAACACCAGTCCCACCGCCCCCAGCAGCACCCAGAGGATGTCCCTCACGTTGCCCACGAGCTGCTCGCGCAGGGGCACCGCCTGGACTCCCGCCTTCGCATTCGTGTCCGGGAACTCACGGGCCCGCCGCTCGGCCACCAGGCCCACGGCGCGCGCGGCCGCCTCCAGGGCCACGCCCTCCTTCAGCCGCCCCACCACGCGCAGGAAGTGGAGGTTGCGCTCCTGGGAGAAGTCCTGCTCCACGTCCGGCCCGAACAGCGGCACGTCGTGCTTCACCGCCGGCACCCACAGCTCCGCCCGGTCCTGGGTGAGCGCCTGCACGGGCGTAATCGACGGCCACATGAAGCGCTCGGGCATCACCCCGATGACCTCGTAGCTCCTGTCGTTCAGCCGCACCGACCGGCCGATGAGGCGGGTGTCTCCACCGAAGCGGCGCTGCCACAGCTCGTGGCTGAGCACCACCACCTGCCACGGGGACTGGCCCGCCGGGTCCGAACGGAACGTGGTGCCAAGCGCCGCCTCCACGCCCAGCACGTCGAAGAAGTTGGTGGAGACGCTGGCGCCGCGCAGCCGCTCCGGAGTCCCCTCCCCCGCCAGGTTGAAGGGCACCGAGGCCACGGCGGCGAGCGCCTCGAAGGCGTCCCTGCTCCCCTCGCGCCACGCGAGGAAGTCCGGCGCCGACACCGGCTCCCGGGTGCCCTCCTCGCGCTGCACCCACAGGAAGGCGAGCCGCTCCGGCTCGGCGAACGGGAGGGGTGCCAGCAGCACCGCGTTGACGACGCTGAAGATGGCGGTGTTGGCGGCGATGCCCAGTGCGAGCGTGAGCACCGCCACCACCGTGAAGCCGGGATGCTTCCACAACATGCGCAGGGCCTGCCGCAGCTCATGGACCAACTCCGTCATCGCATCACCCCCGGGACTGCGAGAAAGCAGTGTGCCTCACCCACTCCGCATGGCCACCAGCGGGTCCACCCGCGTGGCCCGCCGCGCCGGCAGCCAGGTGGCCACCAGCGTCACCGCCATCACCACCAGCGCCAGTCCGCCGAAGGTGAGCGGGTCCGTGGCGCTCACGCCGTAGAGCTGGCTCGCCATGCCCCGCGTGGCCGCCCACGCCCCCACCAGTCCCAGCCCCACGCCCGCCAGCGCCAGCCGCATGCCGCGGCCCAGCACCAGCCGCAGCACGTCCACGGGCCGCGCGCCCAGGGCCATGCGGATGCCAATCTCCTGCGTCCGCTGCCGGGCCATGTACGCGATGACGCCGGACAGGCCCACGCCCGCCAGCAGCAGCGCCAGCACGGCGAACAGCGCCACCAGCGTGGAGAGGAAGCGCGGGCGCGCCATCGCCGAGGCAATGACCTCCTCCATCGTCCGCACCTGGGCGATGGCCAGGTTCGGGTCCAGCGCGGCCACGGCCTCGCGCACCCCGGACACCAGTCGCGCCGGGTCTCCCTCCGTGCGGGCGGTGAACAGGATGAAGTGGAACGTGTCCTGGAGCGCCGCGACGTAGACCTCCGGCCGCGGCTCCTTGAGGGCGCCGCCCTGCCGCACGTCCCCCACCACGCCGACGACGGTGCGCCACGGGGCATCCGAATCGGAGCCCAGGCGGATGCGCTGTCCCAGCGGCTCCTGCCCCGGCCAGTACTGGCGCGCGGTGGACTCGTTGACCAGGACCACCAGCTGCGTGTCGGCGCGGTCCGAGGACGCGACGTCGCGCCCGCGCTTCAGCGGAATGCCCAGCGTGCGGAAGTAGCCGGGCGTGACGACCTGGAAACCCACGGAGCGCTCGTCGCCGGCCTCGGGGCGTGGCTGCCCTTCGATGTCCATGACCCGCCAGATGTTGTCGCCGCCGAGGGGCAGGTCCGACACCGCGCCCACGCTCTTCACGCCGGGCAGCGCTTCCACCCGTTCCTGGAGCCGCTGGAAGAAGGCCGCCTGCCGGGCGTCGTCCGGGTACTCCGCGGCGGGCAGCGACACGCGCCACGTGAGCACTCCGTCGGCGCGGAAGCCCAGCTCCACCGCCTGCATGCTCCAGAGGCTGCGCAAGAGCAGCCCGGCGCTGATGAGCAGCACCACCGCCAGCGCCACCTCGCCCACCACCAGCGCGCCGCGAGAGCGCTGGCCCGCGCCGGAGAAGCGCCCCCCTCCGCCCTGCCGGAGCACGCCATTGAGATCCGGCCTCGAGGCCTGCAGCGCCGGGACGAGCCCGAACAGCACACCCGTGGCCAGCGACGTCAGCAGCGTGAAGGCCAACACCCGCCCATCCAGCCCCACGGCGCCGAGCCGAGGCAGCTCCGGAGGCACGAGCGCGAGCAGCGCGTCCATACCCCACAGCGCCAGCAGCAACCCGAGCGCCCCCGCCGCCAGCGCCAGCAGCACGCTCTCCGTGAGGAGCTGCCGCACCAACTGGCTCCGGCGGGCCCCCAACGCCAGGCGCACCGTCAGCTCCTGCCTCCGCGCGGACGCCCGCGCGAGGAACAGGTTGGCGACGTTGGCGCACGCAATCACCAGCACCAGCCCCACCGCCGCCAGCAGCACCCACAACGCCGAGCGCACGTTGCCGACGAGCTGCTCCCGCAGGGGCACCAGGCCGATGCCCGACCTCGCGTTCGACTCCGGGTACTCCTGGGCGAGCCGCGCGGCGATGGTGTCCAGCTCCCGCGACGCGCCCTCCAGCGTGACACCGGGCTTCAGCCGCCCCACCACCCGCAGGTAGTTGCCGTCGCGCCACGCACTCGTGTCCTGCGTGGTGTCCGTCCCCAGCTGAGGGATGTCCCGGTGGACAGCGGGCACGAAGAGCTGCGGAGCGTCGGCGGCGGAGACGTGCGTGGGGACGACGGTCGGCCACTCGAAGCGCTCCGGCATGACGCCGACGACTTCGTAGCTCACGTCATTGAGGCGCAGCATGCGGCCGAGCACACGCGGGTCTCCGCCGAAGCGCCGCTTCCACAGGCCGTGGCCGAGCACCACCGTGTTCGGTGCCCCCGCGCCTTCCGCGGACGCGAGGAACGTCGTCCCGAGCGCCGCCGGGGTACCGAGCACCTGGAAGAAGTTGGCGGACACGCTGGCGCCCCGGACGACCTCGGGCGTGCCGTCCCCCGCGAGGTTGAAGGGGACGTGGGAGAAGGCGGCCATCCCCTCGAAGGATTCGGTCTGCGCGCGCCAGTCGAGGAAGTTCGCGGGCGACACCGTCTGCCGGTCCCGGTTCGGGCTCATCCCCCACACCATCACCAGCCGGTCCGGCGTCGCATAGGGCAGCGGTGAGAAGAGCACCGCGTCCGCGACGCTGAAGATGGCGGTGTTGGCGGCGATGCCCAGCGCGAGCGTGAACAGCGCCACGGCGGTGAAGCCGGGATGCCTGGCGAGCATCCGCGCCGCGTGGCGAAGTTCCTGGATGAAATCCTGCATTCACGCTCCGGGGGGTTGGGGCGGACTCCTGAATAGCAATGACCGAGCCACCGCCGTCCAGTGTGCCAACCCCTCGGGAACAGATGGAAGCGCCCGGGCCCCGTGTTCACCCCTGGGAAGCCGCTTCCCATTCCCGGACACGTGGGGCTCGCGGCTTGCAACCGCGCCGGGGAACACCCATCCCCTCTCGCCTCCCGGTGAACGTCATGAGCCGACTCCTTCCCCTCCTCCTGTGCCTGTCCCTGCCTGCCCTCGCCGCCCCGTGGGAGACGCTCGCACCCGGGCTGGAGCTGGCGGAATTCGACGCACATCTCAAGTCGTCGGTGGGCGACTCACGTGTCACCGTGGTGCGGGTGGACGTGGCGCGTCGACCGGTGCGACTCCTCAGTGCCTCGCTGGAAGGCCACGCGCCAGAGCCGACGGCGGAGCAGTGGGCGGCCCTGCACGGCCTCATCGCCGTCACCAACGCGGGCATGTTCCATCCGGGCGGCCGTCCCGTGGGACAGGCGCGCACGGAGGGACGCGAGCTCAGCCCCACCCCCCGCAAGGACTACCGCACCTTCCTGGTGCTGCATCCCCGGGAGAAGGGACTGCCGCCGGTGCAGCTCCTCGATGCGGCCTGTGACGACGTGAAGTCCCTGCTGCCGCGCTACGGCACGGTGCTCCAGTCCCTGCGCATGGTGGACTGCAAGGGGCGCAACACGTGGCAATCCCAGCCGCGCGAGTGGAGCACCGCCGCGCTCGGCATCGACGGGCAGGGCCGGCTGCTGATGTTCCATGCGCGCTCGCCCTACCGCACGCATGACTTCATCGAGGTCCTCCGGCGGCTTCCCCTGGGGCTGAAGCGGCTGATGTACCTGGAGGGTGGGCCGGAGGCGTCGCTCCACGTCGCCGCGCCGGGGCGCACCGTGCGCCGGGTGGGCAGCTACGAGACGGGCTTCAACGAGAACGACGACAACACGCGCTACTGGGCGCTGCCCAACGTGCTCGGCGTGGAGGCTCCCCGGCCCTGAGGGCCGTGTCACACGGCTTTGCACTTCGTAACGCCGTGTGACGTCCGGCCTGGAGCCCCTCGGGGGAAGGGCCCTGGCACGCGGGCTTGCAATGAGACGCCGCACACACAGGAGGCGTCCCACCCATGAAGTTCCGCATGCCCGCCGTCTCGGCCCTCGTGGCCCTGCTCACCGCACCCCTGGCCCTGGCGCAGGAGAAGTCCCCGCCGGCCCCGGACCTGGACCTGGGCGACTACGAGGTCGGCCAGCCCGTGCTCGCCTACAACCTGGCGGTGGTGCCGCTGCACACGCGCAAGGGCCCGCCGTACGACGACTACACGGTGCTGGAGGAGGCCCAGGCGGCGAAGAAGGTCTCCGTCCGCGAGCTGGACAGCGACGGCACGGTGGAGGCGCTGCGGGTGCACAACCGGGACGAGCGGCCGCTGTACCTGGTGGGCGGGGAGCTGCTGCTGGGCGGCAAGCAGGACCGCATGGTGGGCAGTGACGTGGTGGTGGACGCGGGCGAGCGCCAGCGGGTGCCGGTGTTCTGCGTGGAGCAGGGACGGTGGGAGGGACAGAGCCTGGCCTTCCAGCCGGGGCTCGCGGTGGCGCACCCGGACCTGCGGCGCGCGGCCCTGTTCTCGGAGCAGGGCGCCGTCTGGGGCGAGGTGGCGCGCAAGTCCAACGTGTCGGGTGTCTCGAGCCCGACGGGCACGTACCGACGCGTGTTCCAGGACGCGGCGCTGCGCCAGCGCATCGGCCGGTACCTCGACGAAATCCAGGGGAAGCTGCCGCGCGACGAGCGACTCGCGGGGCTGGCGGTGGCCATCAACGGAGACATCGAGGTGGTGGACGTCTTCGACAGCCCGAAGCTGTACGCGAAGCTGGAGCGCAAGCTGCTGGCGTCGTACGTGCTCGCCGCGCTGGAGAAGCAGCCGGGCCGCGCGGGCGACGAGGAGCAGGGCCGCGCCAAGGCGCGGGAGCTGAAAAAGGAGCACATCGACAAGTTCGTGGGCGGCACCACCAAGGACGGAGGAGAGAAGAAGATGTTCCGCTCCAAGGGCAAGACCGTGCACGGAACGTTCTTCGGGACGAAGAAGTAGGCCCCGCCGCGAGCGAAGCGGTGCTCCCGGGGATGCTAGAACCGCCGCGAATGCAACCCCTCCTCTACGGCGAGCTCGTCCCCTGGTACCACCTCATCGACCCGGTGGCGGACCATGAAGACGAAGCCACCTGCTTCCAGGAAGCCTTCGAGCGCGCCGTCTCACCGCGCCCGCGGACGCTGCTGGAGCTCGGCGCGGGTGCGGGGAACGCGGCGTTTCACCTGAAGCGCCACTTCACCTGCACCCTCACGGACCTCTCCGAGGACATGCTCACGCTGAGCCGCCAGCAGAACCCCGACTGTGAGCACGTGCTCGCGGACATGCGCACGCTGCGGCTCGGCCGGACGTTCGACGCGGTGCTGGTCCACGACGCCATCATGTACATGCTCACCGAGGAGGACCTCCTCGCCGCCGCCCGGACGGCCTTCGTCCACACGCGGCCCGGCGGCGCGGCCATCTTCGCGCCGGACTGCTACCGGGAGACCTTCGAGGACAGCACGGACACGCTGACGGCGGACGACGGGCGCCGCTCGCTCCGGGGCCTCATGTGGTCGTGGGACCCGCACCCGGACGACAGCACCTATGTCACCGAGTACGCCTTCCTGCTCCGTGAAGGGGACACCGTCCGGGCCGTGCATGACAGGCACGTCGAGGGGCTGTTCTCCCGGGAGACCTGGCACCGGGTGCTCACCCAGGCGGGCTTCCGAGTCGCGACGCTCCAGCGCCCCGTGGGCGACGACGTCTTCGACGACATCTTCCTCTGCCAGCGTTCATGACTGGATGAGGGCGCCGGGCCACCCGCACGGGAGCCGGCGCCTTCCGCTACTATGCACACCGTGGCGAGACTCGTGGCGATGTTCGGTCCGTGCAGGGGCGTGGCGCGCGAGCTCGACGCGCCGCTGGTGGTGGGACGTGCCGCCGAGGATGGCCTCCAGCTCCTCGACGAGAAGGTCAGCCGAGAGCACTGCGTCTTCTCACCCGACGGCGCCGGGCACACGCTGAAGGACCTGGGCTCGCGAAACGGCACCTGGCTCAACGGGCAGCGCCTCCCCGCACAGCAGGCCACGAGCCTGCGCCCCGGGGACCATGTCTCCGTGGGGGAGAGCGTGCTCGTGTACGAGCCGTCCTTCGACGCCCTGCGCGCCCGCGACGGCGAGTCCACGCTGGTCCTCACCCGCACCCGTGTGGAGCGCATGCGAGGCGGCGGTGCTCCCGGTCCGGACACCCTCGCCCGCGCCGGAGAGCTGGCCCTGCGCGCCGCCACCACGACTTCGCCCGACGCCGCCGTGGGGCTCGTCTTCGAAGCGCTGGAGTCCGCGCTGCAGCCCTCCGCGCTCGTCCTGCTGCGCCTCGGTCCCCAGGGCCCGCGGCCCCGGCACACGCGCCCTCACGGCGCACACCTCACCGTGAGCCGCGAGCTGGTGGACACCGCCCTCCGGACGGGCCGGGCCCAGGCGATGCCAGAGGCCCAGGCCCGCGCGGAGCACGACGCGCACACCACCCGCGTGCGCCGCGCGGACGCCCACGTCCTCTGTGCCCCGCTCTACGCCGCCGGCCAGCCCGCGGGCGCGCTGTGCATCCTGCGCGAGCAGCCCTTCCACGACGAGGAGGTGTCCCTGGCGGGCGCGCTGGCGCTGGCCGTGGGCCCTTCACTCTGCCCACCCGAGCCCCGGGCCACCCCGGGCTTCCAGCCTCCCGTCGCACAGAGCGCGAGCATGCGCGAGGCGATGCGGGTGGCGGACGCCGCGGCCCCCGTGCAGTCCACCGTCCTCATCACCGGCGAGAGCGGCACGGGCAAGGAGGAGGTCGCGCGCGCGCTCCATGCCCTGGGCCCCCGCGCGAAGGGCCCGTTCATCGCGGTGAATTGCGGCGCCATCCCCGCGGAGCTGGCGGAGAGCGAGCTGTTCGGCCACGAGAAGGGCGCCTTCACCGGAGCACAGTCCGCGCGAGAGGGCGTCTTCGAACAGGCCGACGGCGGCACCCTCTTCCTGGATGAAGTCGGAGACCTGCCCGCGCCGCTCCAGGTCAAGCTGCTGCGCGTGCTGCAGGACCGCATCGTCCAGCGCGTGGGTGGGCGCTCGGGCGTGCCGGTGGACGTGCGCGTCGTCGCGGCCACGCACCGGGACTTGAAGGAAGCGGCGCGCACGGGCGCCTTCCGCGAGGACCTCTACTGGCGCCTCAACGTGGTGCGCATCCACCTGGCCCCGCTGCGCGAGCGCCCCGAGGACGTGCTGCCCCTGGCGGAGCGGTTCCTCGCGAAGCTGGGCACCCAGCTCGGCCGCCGCGCGTCGGGCTTCACGCCCGAGGCCTGTGCCGCCCTGTGCGCCTGTCCGTGGCCGGGCAACGTGCGGCAGCTCGCCAATGCCATTGAACGGGCACTGGTGCTCAAGGGGCCGGGAGACCGGGTGGAGCCCGGGGACCTGCCGCCGGAGGTGGTGTCTCCCGAGCGTCCCGGCGGCCCCGAACTCCGTCCGGAAATCCGCCCGGGAACCGCGGCCCCCGCCAGCGGTGTCCAAGGCACGCTGGCGGAGGCCCTGCGGGCGGTGGAGCGGGAGCACATCGTCCTCGCGCTCAAGCGGGCGCGGGGGGTGAAGAGCGCGGCGGCGGAGGTGCTCGGCATCTCCCGGCCGACGTTGGACAGGAAGCTGGAAGAGTACGGAATCGACCTCTACGCATGAACTTCCTCTGCCCCGCGTGCCGCACTCCCCTTCCCGGCGCTCGTCCAGCGCTGGTGGTGTCCTGCTCCGCGTGTGGCGTGCAGGTGGACCTGGCCCGCGCGGAGACGGCGCCCGGCACCGCGCGCCTGTCGCCGGAGGTGGACCTCACGGGCGAGTCGCTCGGGGGCTTCCGGCTGCTGAGCCGGCTGGGCGCGGGCGGCATGGGCACGGTGTACGCGGCGGAGGGCTACCCGGGAGCCTGTGCGGTGAAGGTGCTGTCCACGCTGGTGGCGGCGGACCCGGCGGTGCGGGCGCGCTTCCGCCGCGAGGCCGAGGCGCTCCGCCAGGTGCAGCACCCGGCGGTGGTGCGCGTGCTCGCGGACGGTGAGGAGCGGGGCTTCTGCTGGTACGCCATGGAGCGCGTGGACGGGCCGGACCTGCGGGCGAAGCTGACGAAGGACGGCCCCCTGCCCTGGCCAGAGGTGGAGGGGCTGGCGCGGAGGATGCTGGAGGCGCTGGGCGCCGCGCACGAGAAGGGCTTCATCCACCGCGACGTGAAGCCGGGAAACATCCTGCTCGCGGCCGACGGCGCGAAGCTCTGCGACTTCGGCATCGCCCGGCTGGACGGAGCGACGACGCTGACGGAGTCCGCCGCGCTCATCGGCTCGCTGCGCTACATGGCGCCCGAGCAGCAGCGGCTGGGCCGCGCGGTGGCGCAGTCGGACCTCTTCGCGCTGGGGCTGGTGTTGTACGAGTCGCTCGCGGGAGGCTTCCCCGGGGAGAAGCCGCTGCCGGCGGGCGTGCCGTCCCGCCTGCGACGGCTGCTGGCGCGGCTGCTCTCGGAGCGCATCGAGGACCGGCCCGACAGCGCGGAGTCCGCGCGGAGGCTGCTGGAGCGGCGCGTGCCGGTGGGCGCACTGGCCGTGGGCACCTCGGCGGTGATGGCGCTCGCGGCGTTCCTGTTCCTGGGCCCGGCGTCCGCGAGGCAGGAGCCTCCGGTCGCGAAGAAGGACGCCTCGGTCGTGACGAAGGACGCCGCCCCGACACAACCCGCCCCCCAGGCCACGGCGCTCCAGCAGGAGAGCCCGCCCCTGCCCGACAGCGTGCCCCAGCCACAGTCCCTGGACGAACCGGTGCAACCGCAAGCGACTCCGGAACGCCCGGCGCGGGCCCTGGGCACGGGAGCACTCCAGCCCTCGTCCCCAGCGAAGGCCGGCGCCAAGACGTCTCCTCGCGGAAAGGCGGGCCTCTTCGCCCCGGGCACCGCGACGAAGAAGCCGGACACGGCCTCCCTCAAGCGCACGCGGCTGCAAGAGTTGAAGCAGAAGGCGTCACCGCTGAAGGAGTAGCCAGGAGCCTGGTGCGCTGCCCGTGCCTCCCCACGGGGCTGGGACTTCTGGACGACCCGAGCGGAGGATGCCGCGCAGCCTCGCTCCGGCTCCAGGCAGGAGGTGCGGGTACACAACGCTCGTCACGTCGATGGTGCCCACACTCCATCATGAAGGGGCCGCGAACCCTGCCCTGCCGTCCGTGATTGGAGGTCCTGCATGGCCCGGGCGTTCGACATCACCACGACTTCGCCCACCCTGAAGCTGGGGGGCAATCGCAAGGGCGAGGTGGCATTCACCGTCACCAACTCATTCGGCCAGCCCGTCAGGGGCCGGGCCGTCATCGTCTCCGAAGGAGCGACGCCTCCGGAGTGGCTCTCCCTCAACGGCGACGCCGAGCGGGACTTCCCCCCCAATGGCACGCACGTCTTCCAGGTCCAGGTGGCTGTCCCGCCCTCGCAGGCTGCGGGCGATCATGCCTTCCATCTGCTCGTCGCGGACCAGTCCAACCCCGACGAGTACTTCGCCGAGAGCTCCCCGGTGGCCTTCAAGGTGCCGGCCCCGGTGGTCGCCCCGCGCCGGAAGATTCCCTGGTGGATTCCCGTGTCCGCCGTGGCGGCCTTGCTGCTCATCGTGCTGGTGGGTGTCCTGCTGGGCCGGGACAAGAAGGAGGAGCCCGCAACGGGCGGCTCCGGCGGCGTGACGGAGGCCGAGCCACCCCCTCCAGCGCCGGTGCTGACCTTCAACGGCACCACGTCCTACGTGGACCTGGGACAGCCCCTGTCCCTGGAAATCACCGGCCCCATCACGCTGGAGGCGTGGATCCGCCCGGTGAACTCCACCACCATCCAGAACATCGTGGCCCGGGGCTACATCTCCAGCCCCAGCGGCGAGGTCTTCCTGCGCATCGTGTTCGGTAACTACCAGGCCGGCTCATACATGGAGGGAAGGAGCTCCGGCGTCACGTCGGCCTCCATGCCCTTGCAGGACGTGAACAAATGGGTCCACGTGGCCGGCGTCTATGACGGCGAGAAATGGAAGCTCTACCGCAACGGCGAATTGCTCGCCGAAGCCCCCCAGGCCCAGGGCGGCGGCTTCCCCATCGACGCGCGCTGGGCCATCGGCGCCAAGGGCGCCGGCGGAGACCGCTCCTTCAACGGCAACATCCGGGACGTGCGCATCTGGAGCGTCGCCCGCACCCAGGAGCAGATTGGCGAGGACATGAAGGAGCCTCCCGACAAGGACGCGGAAGGGCTGGCGGGCTACTGGCCGCTGGACGAGGGACGCGCCAGCCGCATCAAGGACCACAGCGGCAACGAGGCCCACGGCTTCATCCACGACGCGCAGTGGGCGCCGCCATGACGGGGCGTCAGGCCCGCTGCACCTGGGCCTCGGACATGCGGCGCTTGGGCTTGCGGCGGATGAAGCGGCTCGCGTCGCCGCGCCGGTAGCAGGTGACGAGCCGCTCCTCGTCGCTCAAGAGGACAATCCAACCGCGCGCCTGCCTCGCCAGCGCGGAGGTCCTCCATGCGGCGGGCAAATCACGCTCCAGCACCGTGACATGCGTCATCCCCGCGGCGCGGGCGCGGGCGCCGAACTCGAGGATGAAGTCGAGGACGTCGTCTCGAAGCTGGCGGCTCGCGCGGCGCTCGAGGAAGTGGCGGGTCAGGGAGAATGCACGGGGTTGGACCGGACAGCTCATGGCGGGACCTCCTGGCCGGTCCTGCCTCTACACACGGCGTTCCAACCTGGCGCGCTCCGGATTCCGGGGACTTGGGCCGCGCCGCGAGCCGGCCCGCGCGACAATCCGTCAATTCCGGCCCGAGCGCGTGACAGCAAGGCGCCGTCGCCAGGGCTCGAAGCCCGGGTTGACGCTCCCCCGAGCGACGTGAGACAGCCGCCACGCCCCATGCCCTCCCCTTCCGAGCTCATCCACGAGGAGACCCGTCGCTACCTGCGCGGCTATCGCTCGGCGTCCCTGTGCGCGGGCATCACCTGGCGGGGCGAGCACCAGGTGCACGGCCTCCGGGGCCGGGGCCCCCCGCCGCCCTCCGACGCCATCTTCGCGCTGGGCGAGCTCACCCAGGTCTTCACGGGCGCGCTCCTCGCGCTGCTGGTGGACCGGGGCGAGCTGCGGCTGGACACGCCGCTCTCCGAGCTCATCCCCCGGCCGCTGCTGCCCGACGCGACGGCGGGCCGCATCACCGTGGAGCAGCTCGCCACGCACACCTCCGGCCTGCCGCACCTGCCGCCCAACCTGGAGACGGAGGCACAGAAGCCGGAGGACCCCTTCGGCCACTACTCCGCGGGCCTCTTCGGGGACTTCCTCCGGAGCTACCAGCCCGCGCATCCCCCGCCGCGTCCCTACGCCGAGTCCCTCCTCGGGATGGGCGTGCTCGGCCATGCGCTGTCGCGGCGCGCGGGGCTCAACTACGGGCACGCGCTGAGGGATTTGCTCTTCAAGCCCCTGGGCCTGACGGACACCACGGCGCGAGTCACGGACGAGCAGCAGCCGCGACTGACGCCCGGCCACACCGCGCGCGGCAAGCCGCTGCCCGCGTGGACCTTCCCGGCGCTCCCCGGCGCGGGCGCGCTCCACTCCACCGCGCCGGACCTGCTCCGCTTCCTCGATGCGCACCTCGGACGCGCCGACGCGGGCCTCGTCCGTGCCCTGCGCCTGTCCCATGCGCCGCGCGTGGACGCCGGCCCCGCGCGGATGGCGCCAGGCTGGACGGTGTCCACCGTGCGCGGGCACGACGTGGTGTGGCGCTCGTCCGTGATGGGCGGCTACACGGGCTTCCTCGGCTTCGCGCCGAAGGCGGACGCGGGCGTCGTGCTGCTGGCGGACCATGGGTGGTCGCTGTTCGCCGCGCTGCGGGGCCGGGTGCCGCTGGAAGCTCCGGGGCTCGCGCTCCTCACCAGGATGAGTCACACATGAAAATCTGGGTCGATGCCGATGCCTGCCCCGGGCCCGTCCGGGACATCCTGCTGCGCGCGTCACAGCGCCTCAAGGTCCCCACCGTGTTCGTGGCCAACCGCGCCCTGTCGCTGCCGCGCTCGGAGCTGGTCTCCACGGTGCAGGTGGGCGCCGGGCTGGACGTGGCGGACCAGCACATCGCCGCCTCGGCGCAGAAGGGGGACCTGGCCGTCACGCAGGACATTCCCCTGGCCGCGCTGCTGGTGCCCCGGGGCGTGGTGGTGCTGGACCCGCGCGGGGAGCTGTTCACCGAGGAGAACATCTCCGAGCGCCTGTCCGTGCGGAACTTCATGCAGGAGCTGCGCGAGAGCGGGGTGCAGACGGGAGGCCCCAGCGGCTTCAACGCGCAGGACCGCCAGCAGTTCGCCTCGGCCCTGGACCGGGAGCTGACGCGGCTGCTGCGCAAGCCGCCAGTGTAGAGCGCGAAACGCACGCGGCCCGGAACGTCGCACCCGCACTGGCCGCCCCGCCCGGCATGCGCTACCTGGGCAGGCCATGCCCACCCTCGCCCTCGTCCGACACGGTCAGTCCCTCTGGAACCATGAGAACCGCTTCACCGGCTTCGTGGACGTGCCCCTCACCGACCAGGGGCGCGACGAGGCCCGGCTCGCGGCCAAGGCGCTCCAGGGACTGAAGTTCGACGTCGCCTACACCTCCGTCCTCACCCGCGCGCAGGAGACGCTCGCCATCATCCTGGACGCGCTCGGCCAGCGCATCCCCGTCATCCGCGACGCCGCCCTCAACGAGCGCCACTACGGTGACCTGCAGGGGCTCAACAAGGCCGACGCGGCGAAGGAGTTCGGCGAGCAGCAGGTGAAGCTGTGGCGCCGCTCCTACGACATTCCCCCGCCCAACGGCGAGTCACTGGCGATGACGGCGAAGCGCGTGCTGCCCTTCTACGACCGCGCCATCGCCGGGGATTTGCGCCTGGGCAAGCACGTGCTGGTGGTGGCGCACGGCAACTCCAACCGCTCGCTGGTGATGAAGCTGGACGCGCTCACCGGCGAGCAGGTGGTGGGGCTGGAGCTGGCCACCGGCGTCCCCCTCGTCTACGAAATCTCCCCCGCGGGCGAGGTGCTGTCCAAGCGCCTGCCCGTGCCCTGAGCCGCCCGCGGGAACGGTGCCTCCCTCCCGGGAGTCCAAGGAGAGAGGACAGCCCGGACGCGTGAGGCGGCCGGACAGGGAGGGTGCATGGGACGCGGTCGGCTGTGGACCGGAATCGCAGTCGCGGTGCTCGCGGCGGTGGGGCTGGCACGGGCGTGGGGAGGCGGTGGCACACGTGAGCCCGCCCCCGTCGTCCCGCCCACGCGGGCCAGTTCCGCGGTGGAGGCGGGGACGCTGAGGGCCCACGTGCGCATGCTCTCGGAGACCTTCCACCCGCGCGACTCACGTCACCCGGAGAACCTGGAGCGCGCCGCGGACTACATCGCGGAGCACCTGGCTCAGGCGGGCGGGCAGGTGGCGTCCCAGCCCTTCCGCGTGGACGGGCGCGCCTACCGCAACGTCATCGCCCGCTTCGGGCCGGAAGGCGGCGAGCGGCTCGTCGTCGGCGCGCACTACGACTCCGTCCACGGCACGCCCGGCGCGGACGACAACGCCAGCGGCGTGGCCGCGCTGCTGGGACTGGCCGTGCTGCTGGGCCAGCAGGCGCCGCCCCTGCGCGTGGACCTGGTGGCCTACACGCTGGAGGAGCCGCCGTACTTCAGCACCGGGCAGATGGGCAGCGCTGTACACGCGCGCTCGCTGAAGGAGGCCGGCGTGAAGGTGCGCGGCATGCTCGCGCTGGAGATGCTGGGCGTCTACAGCGACGCGCCGGACAGCCAGGACTACCCCCTCCCCGTGCTCCGGCTGCGCTACCCGGACACGGGCCACTTCATCGGCGTGGTGGGCCTGCCAGGGGACGGCGGACTCAACGAGCGGGTGGCGGAGGCGATGCGCGCGGGCAGCCCCCTGCCGGTGGAGAGCCTCAGCGCGCCCGCCGGGCTGCCAGGGGTGGCCCTCTCGGACCACGCCAGCTTCTGGGAGCAGGGCTACCGGGCCGTCATGGTGACGGACACGGCCTTCTTCCGGAACCCGCGCTACCACACCGCGGACGATACGTGGGACACGCTTGACTACGCGCGTATGGCCCAAGCCGTCCAGGGGGTGTATGCCGCGGTCAGGACGCTGGCCTCGGGCCCGCTCCCCGGGAATTGAATGCAGGGGGGCCGGGCGCGTCGGTAGTGTCGAGCACACGAAAGGACGCTCCCCAATGAAGGCCCTCGCCATCGCCGTCGCCATCCTCACCGCTTCGTCCGCGTTCGCCGCAAACGAGCCGCAGTCCACCGAGCTGCGCCGCTCCCCGCCCCCGGGCCGCCCCATGCCGCAGCCTCCTCCGCCCGCGCGCAACCTGGCCGCGGTGGACCGCGAGGAGCTCACCGCCCGCATGGCCCGCCTGGAGAAGCTGCTGGAGGAGCTCGAGGGCCGCATCGACAACCGCGGCGACGGCCGCAACAAGCTGCGCCGCGCGCAGGAGACGCTGGACTCGATGCAGCAGTTCGTCGCCGAGGCCCCGCCCGTGGGCGCCGTCTACCCCACGCCGTCGCCGGCCCCGCAGCCCCCGCCCCCGCCCGCGCCGGTGGTCCGCCCCATTCCGGACGGCCAGTTCAAGCGCCTGAGCGAGGCGGTGGCCAAGGAGAACTTCGCCGAGGACAAGATGCGCGTGCTCAAGATGGCCGCCGGTGACAACTACTTCCTCATCTCCCACGTGGGGCAGCTCATCGAGTTCTTCCCCTTCTCGCAGGACAAGCTCACCGTGGTGCGCGAGCTGAAGCCGCGCATCCTCGACCCGGAGAACGGCTACCAGCTCTACGGCGCCTTCTCCTTCTCCAGCGACAAGAAGCGCCTCCAGGAAATCCTCGCGCAGCGTTGACGGGCCGGACGACGCGAGCGTGACTGGAGCACCGCGGGCGCCTCGGGACACTCCCCGAGGCGCCCGTGGTCTTTTCAGGGTGACACGACGCTCAGGTCCACTGGATGCGGTAGGTGCAGGCGCCACCGTCCTCGTGGACGATGTCCACGCGGCCGGCCGTGGCGCCCGCGACGCGCAGCGCCTGGAGCATGATGCCGCTGAAGTAGCGGGGCACGCCGCTCGTCTCGTTGATGACCATCTCGTAGGTGTCGGGGCTGCCCTCCACCTGCTTCAGCTTCGCCTCCAGGTAGTTCGTCGCCGAGCGGAAGTTGTGCGTCGTGCGCTCCAGCGCCCGCTTCGGGCCGAGGATGCGCACCGTGGCCATGACGGCCTTGCCCATCAGCGTCTTCTCGTAGCCCGTCACCAGCGACTCGCCCACCCGCTGCAGGGCCTCGTCGGACGGCACGCCGGGGTGCACCTCCTCCGCGGCGATTCGCACCCAGCGGTGGAACTGCTCCTCGGGGTAGGCGGGCGCGAAGGCCTGGCTCAAATCCAGCCCCGCGGCCTTCAGCCGCTCCTTCGCGGCGGGGGTCAGCTGGTCCGCCAGCGCCTGGACGAAGAGGCCTTCAACGGTGTGTGCGAATACGACCTTCTGCTCTGCTGCCATGGTGGAATCTCGAGGAGCGCCGCATCATTGAGGCAGTGTCGCTGCATTATGGCGGCGGTGCGTTCTTGAAATCCCACCGGGCCGGGTGGGTTCAGCCTCCGGTGAGGGCCTTCCACACGGACTGTGCTTCCGGCGCATCGGCGTCGCCGTGGACGGCGGCCACCACGCGTCCCTGGGCATCGAGCGCGAAGGCGTAGGGCGTGCGGCTGGAGTCCAGCCCCAGGGCCTTCGCCATGTCGCCGTTCTTGTCCAGCCACGTGTCCCCCCAGAACTGCTGGGGCACCTTCTGCCGGGCCTTGCCCTGCGCGGTGCCGGTGCCCACGAAGAAGGGGAGCTTGAAGGTGAGGATGGACGCGCGGTGGACCGAGTCGGGTACGCGTGTCCCCGCGGTGTCGAACCACTTCTGCATCGCATCGCCACCGTCCTTGTCGGTGATGACGACCAGCAGCGTGGGCCGCCCCTTCAATTCGCTGCTCCGGTGGGGCGCGTTCAGGAGGTCCTTGGTGGTGAAGTCGGGCAGCGTCTCGCCGGGCCCGGGCATGGCTCCCACGGCAGTGGCGGCGAGCAGCGCGCCCGCCAGCACCCAGCGCCTCAGCGTCGTCCCCGTGATTCTCTCTCGTCGTCCCATGCGCGCCCCCGGCTCCGTATCCACGCGATTAGATGTGGCCACTCACCGGGTGTGACTCCAGGGGAGCGGGCCCGGCCAGCGCGTGGCTGCCTGCTCCCTGGGGCTGGCAAGGCCCGCTCAGAACGAGCGCACGCCAGCCAGCAACCCCGGCCAGGAGGGACGGGCCGGAGCGAAGGCGCGCTCCAGTGCCTCCACGGCCTCGGACATCGGGCCATGCGAGGCCTCGATGCGGGCGAAGCGCGTGCGCATGCGCTCCAGCACGGCGGCGGGGAGCAGCCGGCGTGCGAGGGGAAACACCTGCGTCTCCTCCGCGGTGGTGTGGCCCCGCTGCAATTGGAGGTACGCGTCGGCCGCGTCGAGCATCCCCCCCGGGTCCACGCCTTCGCGCAGCGTCACCTCCGCCGCGCGCTGGAGCGCCAGGGCCTGCTCGCTGCCCGTGCCGTGCTCGCCCGTCACCTGCGACAGCAGCCCCGGGGACAGCGGCAGCCGGTGCACGAGCATCGTCTGGAAGAGCACCATCTCCTTCGCGTGGTGGCTTCCATCCACGTACGTGCGGAAGAAGTTCGCGGCCCGCAGGAAGAGCGACGCGGAGACGAACTCGCCCCTGCGTCCGCGCTCCACCGCGAGGGTCAGCACGTCCAGCACGTGCTGTATCTGCCGGTGCTCCTGGTTCAACACATCCAACGCATCCATCGCGGTCCTCATACCGTCCGGGAGAAGCGGGGCCTGGCGGCCCGGGAGAGATAGGCGTCGAACACCATCGCCACGTTGCGCACGAAGAGGCGGCCCAGCGCCGTCAACTCGAGTTGCGTGCCGGAGCGGACCACCAGCCCGTCGTCCTCGAAGGGGCGCAGCCGCTCCAGCTCGGGTGCGAAGTACCGCGCGCCGTCGTCGCCCAGGTCCGTCCAGAAGTTGCACATGAGCTGGGTGATGACGGCGCGGCGCCGCCGGTCATCGTCGGTGAGGGCGATGCCTCGCTCGGTGGCCAGCCGCCCCCCGGCCACGCGCGCGTAATAGGCGGGCAGCGGCCGCACGTTCTGGGCATATGCGCCGCCCACGTCGCTGATGCCGGTGCTGCCCAGCGCCACCACGTCCGACGCGGCCTTCACGGTGTAGCCCTGGAAGTTGCGGCCCAGCCGGCGCTCGGACTGGGCACGCGCCAGCTCGTCCTCGGGCACCGCGAAGTGGTCCATGCCGATGGGGTGGTAGCCCGCCTTCACGAAGGCCTCGTAGGCAGCGCGGAACAGGTCCAGCTTCGCGCGGGCACCGGGCAGCGCGTCCGCGGGCATGCGCTTCTGGTGCTTCAGCACGTCCGGCATGAACGCGAAGGAGTAGACGGCCAGCCGGTCCGGACGCATGGCAAGCACCGTCTCCAGCGTGGTGGCCCAGCGCGCCGCGGTTTGGTGAGGCAGGCCGTAGATGAGGTCGAAGTTCACGCCGGTGAAGCCCAGCGCGCGCGCGTGCTCCAGCAGGGCCCGCGTCTGCTCTGGCGTCTGGAGCCGGTTCGTCACCTGCTGCACCAACGGGTCGAAGTCCTGCAGGCCCATGGACACGCGGTTGAAGCCCAGCCGCCGCAAGAGCGAGAGCTGTCCCGGTGTCGTCAGCGCGGGGTGGACTTCAATGGCCACCTCCGCGTCCGGCTGCGGTGTGAAGCGGCGGGTGAGCTCCGTCCACAGCCGCTCGAGCTGCGCCTCGGAGAGGAAGGTGGGCGTGCCGCCGCCCCAGTGGATTTGCGACAGGCCGCGCCGGGCGCCGAGCCGCTCCGCCACCAGGTCCAGCTCCATCACCAGGTGGTCGATGTACCGGTCCGCCGCGCCCGCGTCCTTGCTGATGACCACGTTGCAGCCGCAGTACCAGCAGAGGCTGCGGCAGAACGGCAGGTGGACGTAGAGCGAGAGCGGCTCCGCGCCATCCCGGGTGCCGGCGATGCTCAGCCGCTCGGAGAGGGCGTCGGAGCCGAAGTCACCCCGCCACTCGGGGGCGGTGGGATAGCTGGTGTAGCGGGGACCGGCGACGTTGTACCGGCTGAGCAGTTCCTCGGAGGGCGTGGGGACGTCGAGGCGGGGTTCCATGACATCCCTGCCCTGTTCCAAGCCTCATGCCAGCTCGTGCGCGGGGGAACCCACTGAGTGGGTGCGCAACTTCTGCGCCCCGTACCCGGTGGGCCGCAATCCGCGCGCGAGGCCGATTCGTTGCGGGTCCACGGTTCGGCCATTCGGACCCGAAAGGCGTTGACCCACTTGCACAGCAAGTAGAGGGGACCGTACTGTGTGTCCGTCTTTCAACAGCACCGTTCTCTCACGGATTTCCAAGCAGGCGGATATCCGGGCCAGTCCGACGTCAGTCCCGTTTCGTCATCGAATGAGGGGGTCGTATGCCGGATGCTTCCGCAGTGCTCGCCACAGTCGACAACACCGCGATCAAGATCGAGCAGGCGCTGTACAAGCTGTACACGGCCGTTTCCAGCCAGAGCTTCAAGGACGTTCTCAAGCAGCTGCCCACCGTCATCCTGAACGCGGTGCAGACCACGCTGAGCAACGTGCTCGACTCTGTCGCGGGCGTCGTGAAGCAGTTGACCGACCCGAAGGTGCTCAACGGCATCAAGGACGTCATCACGGCGGGCCGGGACGTGGTCTCCTCCACGCTGGATCTGCTGCCGTCGAGCGCCCAGGGCTTCGCGGAGACGGCGAAGCGCTTCCTCAACGTCATCGTCGACTTCGTGAACGCGGGCATCGAGCACATCGTGGCCATCGTCGACCTGCTCATGAAGGTCGTCGGCGCGCTCGCGGGCAAGGTCGAGGCCCTGGCGGCCGAGACGATCGCCGCATTGAAGAAGTCGGGTCTGGCGCTCACCGCCTGAGCGTACGGGGCCGCCGGGAGCTCCGCGTCAGTGCCGCGGGACTCCCGATCCTCCCACGAGATTTGAAGAGGACCGTGTCCCCAGACGGTGCGTGAGCACCGCCTGTGCGCGCGGTCCGGGGAACCTGCACCCTGAGCAGGGGCATCCACCCCTCGTCTACGAGGGAACGGAGAGCGTATGGCCAGTGGCCTCATCATTCCTGGTGTCCAGGTAACGGTGGTCAAGGAAGTGCTGCCCCAGCAGCTTGCGCCGTCCGGAGTGCTGGGGCTCATCGGCTTCACCGAGAGGGCCGAGCAGACCGAGCAGAACACGCTCAAGGTCACCCGGGCGGGGAGCTGGTCCCGCTACGTCGAGGTCCTGGGCCGCGGCAGCGCCTACAGCCTGCCCGAGGCACGGCAGGCGCTCGACAACGGCGTCTCCGAGCTGGTCATCTCGCCGCTCCCCGCGAATGCGGGAGCCATCGCGCGCACGGCCCTCGCCGGAGACGAGAGCAAGGCCAAGGCCTTCCGGGCCCTGCTGGACAAGGCCGTCCGCGACACCACGGCCGCGGCGGAAGACGCCAAGAGGAAGCGGGACGCGCTCAAGGCGAACGCGGGGGCAGACCCCGTGGTGGTCAAGGCCGCGGAAGACACGTACACGGAGGCCAAGGCGCGCCTGGACCAGGCCACCGCCGCCCAGACGGCGGGCTCGGACATCACGAACGACAAGGCCGGACTCACGCTCATGGCGCGCGCGCCGGGGCCTTGGGCCAACGGCCTCATCGTCCGCGTCGCGTACCGGGACAACATCGACCAGTCCATCTCCTTCGACCTGCAGGTGCTGCGCAGGGTCGCGGGCAGCGAGGAGATTCTGGAGATGTACCGCGGCCAGACGCTCGCCTCGTTCGTCTCCACGCTGAAGGGCTCGTCCTTCGTGAAGGTGGATGAGTCGAAGGCCACCGGCTGGCCCAAGGCGGAGGAGTACACCCTCGGGGGCGGGCAGGACGCGAGCGCCGCTGACTACACCGCCGCGCTGGAGCGACTCCGCGACGAGGCGGACGTGGACATGGTGCTCGCCGCCGTCCAGGACTTCTCGGACCTGACGAAGGTGGCCCGCGTCTACGGCGCCGTCATCAGCCACTGCAACGCCATGAGCGACGAGTGCAAGGGCCGCATCGGGTTTGGCCAGGTGCCGAAAACGGGCGCCCCGGACACGCACGCGCAGCTCGCGAGCAACCTGGTGAGCGACCGGTTCGTGCTGGTGGCGCCCAACGGTGTCGTGGGCGCGGTGACGGGAGTGGTGGGCAACCTCCCCTACTTCCACTCGCCCACCTTCAAGCGGCTCTCGGGGCTGGCCGACCTGCCCCCCATCTCCACGGAGGACCAGAAGGCCCTGCTGCGGGGCAACGTGGTCCCCGTGGTGCTGGAGCGTGGACGCGGCACCATCGTGCTCCGGGGGCTCACCACCGACGGAGATCAGATCAACGTCCGGCGCGTGGCGGACCGGTCCGTGCGCATGCTGAAGATGATTGGCGACCTGTTCATCGGCCTGTTGAACAACGCCGACGGACGCACCGCCCTCAAGCAGAAGCTGGTCGAGGCCCTGGTGCAGATGGAGAAGGACGGGGCCATCGTCCCGTCCACGGACGGCAAGGACCCTTCCTTCAAGGTGGAGGTCTACTCCTCGCAGGCCGACTTCGCACTGGGCATCGTCCGCGTGAACATGGCCGTGAGGCCCGTGCGCGCCATCGACTACATCTACGCGACCATCACGGTCCAGGTTTGATGAGGAAACACGCTGATGCCCACGGTCTTCTCCGCCAACCGTAGCAGCGTCCTCGTCGACGGAAATCCCGTCGAAGGACTCCAGTCCCTCGTCTTCCGCATCGTCACCGAGCGCGAGGACATCCGTGCCATCGGCTCGAACGAGCGGGTGGACGTCATCTTCGGCCTGCGCACCGTGCAGGGCGAGCTCGTCATCCGCTCGGCCAGCTTCGCGCTCGACACGCTGCTGCAGGACCGCGCGAAGTTCCAGCTCGTGGCGAGCATGAAGCGCACCGAAGGCACCGACGACACGCGCACGGTGTCGTTCGATGACTGCTTCGTGGAAGGCAAGGCCTTCCAGATTGATGCGCACGGCAGCGCGGCCACGACCTACGCCTTCACCGCCACGCGGGTTCGCGAGGAGTAACACGTGCCAGAGGTGCCCACGCGCACGGCTCGGGAGTCCGGCTCCGCCGTCCCCTCCTCCATCGAGGTGGACGGCCGGCGCTTCTCCGTGCAGGTGGGCAACCCGGGCGGGGCGCTGGAGGTGGACACCTCCACGGGCGAGCGCGTCCGGCTCCGCAGCTGGAGCTTCGAGGAGCACCTGCGGGCGCTGGACCGTCACGCCAGCGCCGATGAGCAGGGGCTCCGGTTCGATGCCGGGGGCTTCGCTCGCGACGTGCTGAGGGACTCGGGAGTGCCGGCGCCCCTCGACGAGGAGCTGGCCCCCGTGGCGCTCTGGTGGGCCACCACCGGTGGCTACGCGCCAGGCTCCGGAGTGCAGGCGGACGGGTGGGTGCGGGCGGGCTCCGTACGGGCCCGGCTGCGTCCGTGGACCTTCGCGGAGCGCTCCAGGGCCCTGAGCGAGAGCCTCACCCCGAGAACCGGTGGCGGCCAGGAGCTCAGCCTGGAGCGGTACCTGCGCGCCATGCTCTCCGCCTCCGTCGTGGCCCTGGAGCCACCCGGGCTGGAGCTGATGATGCTCGATGGGGCCACCACGGCCGCGCTGCTCGAGGTGGCCGTCGCGCTCAACGACTCCGGGGAGCGCGACGAGGACCGGAGGATGAAGGCCGCGGACGCGGACGGCCAGAAGCTGGCGCGAACGACCCTGCGCCTGTGCAAGGCGCTCGGCTGGACTCCATCCCAGGTCTGGGAGACGCCAGCGGCCGAGGTCGACCGGCTGCTCGCACTGCTGGAGGTGGCGGAGCCGTCGGCACCGGTCTCCGCTCCCGTGCGTCGGGCGCCGAGCCTCGCGGACCATCCCGATGCGGTGATCATCCAGGTGGAGGACTGACGATGCGCTCATCCACCACGACCCGAGAGCTTTCCGCGCTCCTCGCGCGCCCGGCCTTCCGTGCGCTGGAGTCCGTCGCGAAGCAGCTGGGCGTCCGGCTTCCAGCGCCCTCCCGGCAGGAGTCCTCCGAAGCTTCGGAGCAGCCCGCCCCGGCAGCCTCCGTGTCCGGCCCCGGGGAGGCCACGGCCAGTCCCCTCCTGCCCGCCAACCTCGCACGCTCGCCGGCTCCGGCCCACGGAGCGGCACCCCGCCCGTCTTCCGAAGCCACGGCCCCGCGCGCCGAGACGCGAGGCGCCTCGCCGCTCGTCGCCCGGGGTGAAGCCCCTCACGGCGACTCCGTGGCCGGGGAGCGGGCCTCGAGTGTCTCCGCGCCCCCGCCACCCGGCGCGCGGGCGGAGGTCCACGGCGCGGTCCCCACGTCCCCCTCCCCCAGCGAGGCCCGCCCGCGAGACAGACGTCTCGTGCGGCTCATCTCCCAGCTCGAGCCCCGCTCGACGGCGCCGACCCCGTCGCGAGCCCCGGTACATTCGCTCCCGACCGACGCCGAACGGGCCGAGGCCCGGAGCACCGGACCGCGCCCCACGCGCCCATCCGCCGCGGCGGCCACGAGTCCCATGGACGGTTCCTCGTCCGGGCCCGCCGAACGGGCCCCTGTTCAGGGCAATGTCCCTGTCGCCGCCCTGGCGGAGCCGCCACACACCGTGAGCGCGGTGGAAGCCACCCGCGCGCTGCTCGCGAGCCCTCCCGCTCCGCCACTCCAGGCGAGCCGGGGCGAGACTTCCTCCCTCCCGGAGCCGCCACCTTTCGCGAGCCCGAGGGGAGCCACCGCTCCCGGCGGCGCACGCGCACCTGACAATCGTCGAGTCCGGCTCCTCCCCCGCCCCGAGCAGGCCACGGTGAGCCCGCCCGTCGAGGAGCGCGCGGAGCGTTCCGGCCCGTCCTCCAGCCAGGATGGCGCGCCGCGCCCGGAGCGCCGGCTCACGTTCCTCCCGGCCCCCGAGCTCACAGCCGCACCGGCGTCCACGCGTCCACCGAGCCCTGTCGCCCCGCGGCTCGCCGAGCAGGTCACGAGTGGAATGGCGCCCGTCCTGGAGCGGGCCCACCAGCTCACACGTGCCGCCTCTCCTCCGGAGCGGTCCATGAGCGCCCAGGCGGCCGCGACACCTCCGGGCGAGGCCGTGCGCAACACGTTCAACGTCAACGTCCACCTGGAGCCGTCCGGCGCCCCGTCCGGCGTGGATCGACGCGCGCTGGAAGAGGCCCTCGTCGACATCCTCCGCGACACGGCTCGCCGCCACGGCTTGGAGGTGTGAGCCAATGGCGGGCATCGCCTACGAGGTGAAGATTGGCTCCTTCAAGGCCTCGAGCCAGCCCCGCGGGAGCAATGGACAGGTGCGCTCCATCTCCTGCGCGCTGACCATGGATGGCGCCGGGGGCCACTGCTACCTGGAGCTGGTCGCCGCGGGCTCGGCGCCTCCCAAGCCCGGGGACAAGACGACCATCAACCTCGATGACGGAAACGGCGGCGCCACCGTCTTCACCGGCGAGGTCCAGGAGACGAAGGCCGCACCCGACACGGCCATCGTCGTGGGCGCCGATGGGCTGGCGAAGCTCGCCCGGTTCGACCTGGAAGGGGCGTACGAACAGATGTCGGCCGGAGCGATTGCGAAGGAGCTGGTGCAGAAGGCCGGAGCCACCGCGGGGAAGATCGAGGACGGCCCCAAGTTCCCCAGCTACGTGCTCCACCGCGGACCGCGAGCGCTCCGCCACCTCCAGCGGCTGGCCGAGCAGTGCGGCTTCGACGTGTTCACGGATGGAGACGGCAAGGTGCACTTCGCCGCGCCGAAGCAGGGCGGAGCGGACCACACCTTCACCTATCCGGAGCAGGTGCTGCGCACCGGGCTCGACCAGGTCTCCCCGACCTACGACGGCGTGCAGGTGTGGGGCGAGGGCGCGGCGAGCGCCAAGGGCTCCGACAAGGCCCACTGGCTCGTCAAGGACCTGGCCTCGGTGAGCGGCAAGGCCTCCATGGACGACACGTTCACCGTGAAGCCCGCCAGCGCGGGCAAGCTGATGCGGGAGGTGCGGGACGGAACGGTGAGGACGGGAGACGACGCGGCCACCCAGGCCAAGGCGAGGATGACGCTGTTGGCCTCCCGTCCCCTTCGTGGGTTCATCGAGGTGCTGGGCAGCCCGAAGGTGAAGCCGGGCGAGCTGGTGAAGCTCGACGACATTCCCGCCGAGCACCCGGTGAATGCGCTGGCCTCCGGCAAGGTGCTGCGCGTGCGCACGGTGCGGCATACGCTGAGCCTGCAGACCGGCTTCGTCACCCGGATGGAGTTTTGAGATGCCCGTACGCATCGGAAAGATAGAGCTCGTCGGACTGACGAACATCTACACCGAGGACGCGCGCAACCTCGTGCAGCAGCGCGTCCCCGGTCAGTCCGGCAGCGTCTTCCAGGACCTGGGCCGCGAGCCCGTCACGGTGGTGATGGAGGGCATCCTCCTGGGCGAGGACACGCAGGCCGCCCTCGAGGAGCTGCGCCAGGCGCAGATGAAGGCCCAGCCGATGTCGTTCGCCGCGGACGCCGTCGCCGGGGCCGACCTCACCGAGGTCATCATCGCCGACTTCCAGGTGAAGCAGCTCGCCGGTCACCAGAACCGGTTCAGCTTCTACCTGAAGGTCCGCGAGCATCAGGAGCCGCCCCAGCCCGCCGACGCGGGCGTCGCCGCCGTGAATGACGCCGTGGCCAACGATGCCGAGTCGTGGGCCGCGGGCGCCGTGGATGCCGCCGGGGTGCTGCAGAACCCCGACTCGTTGATGTCGGCCGTCGACAAGAACCCCGGCCTGCTCGGACACCTGAGCGCGGACGAGCTCGGCTCCGTCGTCACGAAGGGCCAGGGCACGCTGAGCGGCAAGAACTTCGGCTCCCTGCTCGGCGCGCTGGGCAAGGTGAATCCTCAAATCATCGGCGACTTCATCGATGTCTTGAAGAACGGCGGCAACCTGGGGTCGTTCATCGAGAAGCTCGCCACCGAGGGCATCAACGTGCTCGAGTCGCTGACCGGCATCGACCTCGGCGCGGCGCTCAGCATCGTGAAGGGCATCGCCGGGGCGAGCGACTTCCTCGCCAAGTTGAAGCGCGTGGTGGACGAGGCGCAGGGGCTGGGGATGCAGATCAAGGACTTCGATGTGATGGCCCCCTTCCAGGACCTGGGGGTGAAGTGATGAGCAGCGCGAGCGACATCGTCGGCGCCATCTCCCGACTCATCCAGGCGCTGGACGAGCTGTTCCAGACCCAGACGGTCGAGGCGCTGGTGGACCTGGTCCGACAGCTCGGCATCGGCGGGCCGGTGAGGACGGGCCTGCAGGCACTCGGCACGGTGCTGGGCCAGCTCGTCGAGTGGATTGCCAAGCTGGAGAAGGTGGCGGCCATCCCGAAGCTGCTGGAGTCGTTGGACCCCACGCTGGAACAGGTCCAGGGCCTCGCGGCGACCTCCGAGGACGACCTGCGGCAGGCCGGCCTCGATTCGCTCGCGCCCCTGACCAAGGCGGCCCGGTCCATGCTCGAGGTCATGAACAAGGTCCGCAAGGGCGCGGAGGCCATCTTGAAGGGGCTGCTGCCGCAAGAGGCCCTGGCCGGGTTGCGCCAGTCCGTCGTGAACTTCGCGGCCACGCTGAAGTCGTACGAGCAGCGCCTCGTGGCCCCGGGCGCGTCCAAGCCCGCACTGGCGGGAGCAACCTCATGAGCGACCTCATGGCCGTGATGCGGGCCATCATCCGCGACGAGCTCGCCTCGCTGCGCCTGGGCGACATCGGCGTGGTGACGAGCGCCTTCCCCCACGCCGAGGGAGACGCGCACAACCACGAGTGCAACGTGAAGTTGCGCGAGGGAGGGCTGGAACTGCGGCGCGTGCCCATCACCACCCCGCACGTGGGCATGGTGAGCGCGCCGCGCGTGGGCGACCTGGTCCTCATCTCCTACGTCGGGGGGGACTCCAACCGCCCCATCGTGGTGGGACGGCTCTACTCGGACGAGACCAACCCGCCCGAGCACGCCGAGGACGAGTGGCGCGTCGTCTCCCCTCCCGGCGGGAAGACGTCCATCGCCATCGACAAGGACCAGTCGGTGGTCATCACCGCCGGCGAGACGGTGGTGACGGTGAAGCAGGACGACACCATCTCCATCGTGGGCAAGAAGGACCTGAGCATCGAGGTCGACGGCAACGTGCAGCTCAAGTGCAAGGACGCCACGGTGGACGCCTCGGGCAACATCGACCTGGGCACGGGCGGCACCGGCGTCATCACCGAGGGAAGCCACAAGTGCTACTTCACCGGGGCCCCACTCAAGGGCTCGCAGAAGGTGAAGGCCAAGGGTTGACCCATGCCGGCTCCGAGCGCATCCGAAATCGAGAACCTCGCCAGCAGCGCCCTCCAGTCGGCGGGCCTGCGGGGGGAGAATGCGCCCGACCTCGCCAAGGCCCTGGGGCAGGTCTGCGGACAGGCCTTCACCCTCTTCGTGTCCATGGCCATGGTGGCCCCCGGAATCCCGGCGGCGGCGCCGCCTCCGCCCGGCTCGGGGAGCACGGCGGGACCGGGCATGCTGCTGCCCCCGCCGGCCGGTGGCCCGGGTGCCTCGCAGCTGGAGCCCATGGCCCTGGGGGCGCTGTCCTCCAACAAGCTCAACGGCGAGCAGAAGCCCGCGCTGGCCAAGGCCATCGCCCAGTCCATCGCGCAGGCCCTCACGCTCTTCTGCCTCCAGGTCCAGGTCGCGCCGGGCATGGCCATCGCGGGCTTCACCACGTCCTCCCCCGGCTCGCTGGTGGGAGCAGCTCCCGCCAAGCCCATGCTCCAACCCCTCGTCCTGGGCTTCCTCCAGGCCGAGGGCTTACGCGGAGAGAACATCCCGGACCTGGCCGGCGCCATGGCCGAGACGCTCTCCAACGCGCTCACCCAGATGATGTCGCGGCTCAAGGTCACCCCGGGCATTCCCGCCTCGCCCGGGGCCACCGCCGGGCCCGGGAGGTTGATGTAATGGCCGACGAGCTGAGGACGGATTTGCGGCTCGCCTTCAAGGACACCGGCGAGGTGGACCTCGACTGGTCCACCGACGCGGGCGGCGCCAGGACGGTGAGTGGCAAGGACAACCTCGTCCAGGCCCTCACGCTGCGGCTGATGATCTACCGGGGGCACCTGGAGCAGCTCGGCCATGTGCGCTACGGCAGCAAGGTGGCGGAGCTCATCGGCGAGCCGTTGGACCGCCAGAACCTGGACCTGCTGCGCCGCTACGTGCGTCAGGCCATCAAGGAAGACCCCCGCGTCGAGGACGTGACGAGCCTGACGGTCAGCGCCCGTCCCGACCTGCCCGGAGCGGTGGATGTCCGGGCCAGCATCCTCGCCACCACGGGAGACGAGGTGGAGCTCGGGCTGGCGCTCGACCTGGGGTGAGACACGCGGCAGTCGGCAAACGGATTCTCAGCACACGACACGATTTCGGGAGAGCACCATGGACCTCAGTGAGAAGCCGGGATTGAAAGGGGTGCTGACCATCGAGCTCCGCGACCTGAGCGGAGCGCTCGTGGAGCGGTACCAGCACCACAACCTCATCACCACCCGCGGCAAGCAACTGCTGGCGGACCTCCTGCTGGGGAAGAAGAACGCCCTGCCCACGAGCTGGGCCATCGTGGTGGGCACCGGGACGGACCCCGCCAACGTGGCGGACATCGCGCTGAAGGCGCCCATCGCCGAGCAGGCGGAGGACCGCGACCCCGACGTGGCCATCGTCTCGCGCGCGAACGCCACGGTCGTGCAGGGCACGGTGTCGGCCACCCTCGCCGCGCCCCCGACGGGCACCGTGCAGCCGTTGACCGAGGCGGGCATCCAGATCACCGTGGGCACCGAGAAGATCCTCTTCAACCGCGTGCAGTTCCCTCCGGTCAACCGGGGAGCGAACATGGTCATGACGCTGAGCTGGGAGATCTCCTTTTGAGCCTCACGCCGCTCGACACCTCCTTCAGCGCCATTGTCGACCGGCTGCTCGGGAACCTCGGGCCGGGCATCGACAAGAACGCGGGCAGCATGGCCCGCACGCTGGCGGAGTCCTACGGCCGGGAGATGGCCACCTTCTACGCCATGCTCGAGCTGGCGCACCGCTCGGGCTACCTCGACACGGCCGAGGGCGCGGCGCTGGACAACGTGGTGGCCGTGCTGGGCATCTCGCGCGCCCGCGCGGGCCGGCTCACCGGCGACGTGGAGTTCAGCCGCAACTCGCCCGCTCCGGAGGACATCGGCATCCCCGCGGGTCGCCAGGTGACGGGCGTGCTCGCGGAGAACGAGCCCTTGCCCCTCTTCGAGACGATGGAGGACGCGGTGCTCCGCCGGGGGGAGACCCGGGTCGTCATCCCCATGCAGGAGGTGCAGGACGACTCGGACGCCTCCAAGAACGCGCCCCCCACCATCGACCCCGGCAAGCTCAACGTGATGCCCCGCCCCGTGCTCGGCATCGAGGCCGTCACCAACCGGGCCCCCATCCGCCGCACCGGCCAGGACGAGACGGACGCGAGCCTGCGCGCGCGGGCCCGCACCGCCCTGCGGGATGGGGAGATGGGCACGCTCGAGGCCATCGCCGCCGCCGTGCGCCAGCAGGGTGTTCAGCAGGTCACCGTGCGCGAGCCCCCGGATGCGCCTCCGGGGGTCATCGAGGTGCTGGTGGGAGACCCCGACTTCGAGCATCAGCCGGACGGCGTGCAGCGGGTGGAGCGGGCCATCCGCGACTCCAAGGCCGCCGGCATCCGCGTCCGGCTCAGCTACGCGCGCACCCTCTATCTGCGGCCCGGCTTCCAGGTGGAGCCCGTGGACCCGGACCTCGACGAGGCCGCGTTCGACCGGCTCCGCCGCGAGCTCCAGCAGGCCCTGGTCCGCTTCGTCGAGAGCGTGCCCGCGGGTGAGCTGCTGAGCCGCCGCAAGCTCGAGGCCGTCCTCTTCTCCAACCCGGCCGTGCGCCACGTCAGCGACATCACCGTGCGCACCTACGTCTGGGACACCCAGCAGAAGGTGCTCGTGGATGGGCCGCGCCGGGAGCTCGGGCCCGACTGGAAGTTCAAGCCCGACGAGAAGCCGACGCTCGACGTCGCGAAGATGCCGCCCGACATCTCCCGCTCGCGAGCGCTCGTCTACCGCCTGGAGCTGGTCGTGTCGCTCCCGAGCTCGGACCGGCGCACGCCCGAGCAGGTGCGCCAGTCGCTCCGCGGCGCGGTGGAGATGTACTCGGCACGCATCGCCGCGGATGCGCAGGCGACGAAGAAGCCCCAGGCGGAGCTCGCCTGGGACGCGCTCCGCGCGGCGCTGAGCAAGGAGTCCGGCGTCCAGGAGTTGCTGTCCGCGACGCTCACCACGGACAGCGGGCTCTCCCTCTCCCTGGAGAAGACCGGAACCCTGTCCACCCGCCCCGTGCCCCTGAGCATCCAGCTGGCGCTCGGTAACGTGGAACTGGTGGGGCTCGGATGAACCCGGTCCAGCGCGCACGCCGCATGGTGGGGTACCTCCCCCCGCTCCTCCAGAGCGGCGGGAAGATCACCCTCCTCTTCGACGTCATCGCCCAGGAGCTGGGCGTGATGGAGGGCGGCATCACCCGCCTCATGCGCTCGCGCTGGTACACGCTCGCCCAGGGCTTCCGGGCGGACGACTCACTCGCCACGAAGGCGGGCTCCGAGCTGGGCCAGCTGGGCGCGCTCTACGGGCTCCAGCCTGGCCCGGACGAGGACGACGTCTACTTCCGCCAGCGTCTCACCTCGCTCGTGGAGCTGCACCGCACGGGGATGAACACCGCCCCGGCCCTCCTGCGGCTGGTGTCGCTGGTGTACAGGGCCGAGCAACCGCCGGAGTTCTCCTGGGATGGAGACACGGCCGTGGGCCTCTTCACCGTCCCCGGGCCTCCCGGGGAGGATGGCACTCCGGGCACGCGGAGGCTCCGCGTCGAGCTCGACGACAACCCGCCGACCCCTGCGTTGGCGCGCTTCCAGGGCATGCCCGCCGACCAGCGGCTCCTCACCCTCAATCAGGGCCTGGATTCAGCCCGCCCGGAGGTCTCCCTGACCGCACCCGGGGACGCGGACATCTCCATTCCCATCCTGCACCACCACGAGTCCGGGCTGGACGTGCTCTTCCTGGGGAGGGTGCCCCGGGGCAAGACGCTCACGCTGCGTCACCAACGTGTCCCCCTGATTGACGGCAGCCCGGCGAAGGAGCCGGTGCTCCTCGCGCATCCCTCGCGCTTCGACGACGGGAACCAGCCATTCCGCTTCGACACGGACGCGGCGCGCTTCTCGGTGTTCAACCAGGGCCAGGGGCTGCCGGAGCTCGCACCCGGTGAGAATCACTGGAGCCACGGCACGCTGAGCAAGAAGGAGCTGCAGAACTATCTGCCGGCCGGGCGGAATCCGGAGCTGGAGCAGGCCCGGCTGAAGGCCCTGGAGCTGGCGCTGGAGCCCAAGCAGTCGCCGCGCATCGACCTCCAGTTCCGCTGGACGGAGGTCACCCCCGCGACCTTCGTCCTGCGCATCCCGGTCGACTACATCCCCCCCCAGGCCAGGGGCCTGCCCGACCTGGTCCGGGAGCTGACGGCCACTCTCAACTACGGCCGGGCCTCGGGCGTCCGCGCGCGCATCGAGTTCATGCTGACGCTGCCACCCGAGGAGGTCTCCGTGGACGAGAGCCCGGCAAGCATGGCGCTCACCACGACGTTCCCGGAGCCAACTGGCGTCAAGGACGCGCTGACGTCTTTCGGGCAGGCCATCAAGTTCGAGGAGCAGCTCCCCGAGCCCGATGACCGGCTCTCCTGGTCCGGTGTCTTCGACGGCACCCGCTTCGAAACCTCGAGGTTCAAGAAATGACCGACCCGTACATCAAGGCCGAACCCGGAGACCCCATCCTCTCCGAGCACTGGAACACCGTGCAGGTGCGGACGATTGAAGCGCTCCGCACGCACACCCACCTGGGAGGGGATGACGGCAAGAAGCTGGGCGGCGGCAGCATCGACCCGGAGACCACGCTGTCGGTGAAGCAGGTCAACGTCTCGACCACCCTCGCGGCGAGCCAGCTCACCGTCTCGTCCGCGTTGACGGTGAAGGGCATCAACGTGGCCGACAGGCTCACCGGCCTGGGGACTGAGAAGCTCAACGTCACGGGAGGCACCGTCTCCGGCGCGTTGTCGGTGACGGGCAACGTCGGGGTCGGGACGGCGACTCCCAACAAGCAGCTCACCGTCAACTATACCCGGGGCGACAACCACGCCCCCATGGAGGTGCGGGGGCCCGGGAACGCCGTCTGGGGAGTCGGGCTCGTGGTGCGGACCACGGGCAGCGTCGACGGCGCGGCCATCCTGCTCCGCAGCCGCGAGAAGAGCTGGCAGCTGCGTGGCGAGTCAGGAGCCACCGCCACCGGGTTCCAGATCACGGAGAATGGCGGGGACATCGAGTACGGCCAGGGATACGGAACCCCCCGGCTCCACATCAGCGCGGGAGGCAACGTCGGCATCGGGACGACCTCCCCCCAGAGCATGCTCCATATCGTCTCGACGACCAGCGTCCTGGCCCGCATCGAGGCGGGCGGCGCGGGAGGCTGGGCCGAGCTCGACCTCTACAGCACGTTCGGCACGGCGAATCAGAGGAATTGGAACCTCGCCGCGCAAGGAGGAGGTGGCTTCGCGATCCGCATGCTCTCGGACGCGAGAGGCTGGGTGATGACCCCGCTGCACATCGATACGGGTGGCACGGTGTTCGCCACCAGGAACCTCCAGGTCCAGGGCGACCTCTACGCCGCCAACTCGGCCATGTATTTCACCAAGACGGACCACGAACACAGCGGCATCGGCAACACCCAGGGTTACGCGGCCATCGAGAACGCCAGCAACTACGGTGCCCTGATGATCCTGGGCCGCACGACCCCCAGCGGCCGCATCGTCAAGCTCTGGGACCGCCTGGAAGTCATCGGCAAGACCTATTCGAGTGGCGGATACGAAGGCTCGGATCTCCGCCTCAAGCGAGACATCACCCCGATGGAAGGCGCGCTGGAGAAGGTCCTGAAGCTGCGCGCGACATGCTTCCGGATGGTGGAGTCCAGGGACGAGTCCCCGCAAATCGGCCTCATCGCCCAGGAGGTGGAGGAAGTCTTCCCCGAGGTCATCGACGAGGGGCCGGGCGGGATGAAAGGCATCAACTACGCTCGACTCGTCGCCCCGCTCATCGAGGCCATCAAGGCCCAGCAGCACCAACTCGACGCATTGCGCGCCGCGCTGCGGGCCGCCACGAAGGAGAACCCCGCATGAAGAACACCCTCGAGCAGCGCCTCAATGCCCTCAAGTCCGAGTACGAGTCCGGACAGAAGATGCTCGCGGAGCTGGATGCGAAGCGGAACCAGCTCACCACCACGCTGCTGCGCATCGAGGGCGCCATGCAGGTCCTCCAGGAGGTGCTGGCGCAGGAGCAGCCCGCGGACAACGTGACGGACCTCCCGAAGGCGGTCCGCTGAACCATGGGCGACGCGCGCGTCGGAGCCACGTTGAAGTATGGCGGCAAGGCGGTGCCCGCGGGCCCCACCGCGCCGGTGGACCCCTCCGGCCTCTCCGTGGCGCTCGACGTGCCCGCCGACGTGGAGCTCTTGCGCGCCTCGCTCACCCTCCAGGCCCCGGGGGATGACGTGCTGGTGGACATCCCGCCGACGGCCACCGTCGCCACCAGCCTCGGTCCAGGGCCCGCGCCCGCCAACACGGCCATCCACTGGATCAGCCTCGACTGGGGCGCGCGCCGTCCGTTGACGTTCCTCCAGGTCAAGACCGCCGAGTCGGGCAAGGAGGGCCGCGTCAGCGTCGCCGAGGGAGGCCCGTGGTTTCCTCCCACGCCCGGCGCCACCGCCGCGCTGGGGGGCAATGGGCAGGCCCTGCCCGCAATCATGGCCAGCCGGCTGATGGTGGAGTTCTTCACGACTCCAGCCAATCCCATGCCTCCGGACCCCACCAAGAAGACCTCCGCCACCGTGGTGACGGAGCTCGTGGTGAAGGCCTCCGCGCGGCCTCCGGACCTGACGGCCCTCGTCGAGCCGGAGCAGCTCTTCTTCCACCACGCGATGCCGCTCCAGCCCCTTCAAGAGCTGACGCTTCGGGACGAGCTGCGCGCCGCGCTCCAGCGGGCCTGGCCCGCCAACCTGCGCGGAGGCCCCGTCAACCTCACGCTCCGCTCCTCCGCGCCCTCGCGGCTCCGGAGGCTCGCCCTCACCCTGGACACCGCCGTCATCACCCGGCTGTGGAGCCCCGGCGGTGACTCGCTCACCTTCCAACTCTCCACGGATGGTGAGGGCGTGGGCCGCATCGAGGTGCCGGCGGACAGGCCCCTGCGAGAGGTCCGCTTCCTCTCGCAATACCAGCCGCGCGAAGAGCGCATCCCGCTCGCGCCCCAGCCGCCCGCCCAACCCGCGCAGGCGCACCGGTGCGGCGGGGGCTACGCCGCGGCACAGGCGTTCTCCCCTCCCGAGGGAGGTGGCGCGCTCGCCGGCATCGACCTCCATCTGCGTCCCCTCACCCGCTCCGTCCAGGGCACGCTGACCCTCTTCCCGGATGAGTTTGGCCGGCCGGGCAAGGTGCCCCTGGACGCCGCCGTGGAGTTCTCGCTCGAGGAGCGGGGCAACGCGCCCTGGGGCGCGCGCTGGGTCTCCTTCGAGCTGCCCAGGCCCCTTGCGCTCGACGAGAAGACGCACTGGTGGGCGGTGCTCGCCGTCACCGAGGGGAGCGTGCTCTGGAGCCTCGGGGACGCGGCGACCGCGACCGGGAATGGAGGACTGGCGCCGCGCGCCGCGCTCTACCGCGCCGAGGACACCGGCCCCTGGCTGGAGCGTGAGGTGCCCTCGACGGGAGGCACGAGCGGTGTCCCCTGGGCCTACAGTCGCCCGCGACTGCTCGCCTCACCCACCGAGCCGCCCTCCCCGCCGCAGGTGCTGCTGCGCTGGGGCTCGCGCCAGCTCGTCGTGAAGCCCGATGCCCAGGGGCGCGTCAGCCTGGACGAGCGGGCGCTCGCGGAGCTGCCCCCTCCCGGTGTCCCCGCGACGGGCCCCGCGCCCGCGCTCGAGGTCGTCGTCCGCTCCCGGGTCGCCGGGGAGCTCACCCTCTCCGAGCTTCGCGTGACGAGCCCCCGGAGCGACACCTACCCGCTCTTCCAACCGTCGTGAGGTTGCGCCCGCCATGCTGGTCTCCGTCGAAACCTTCTTCCATGACGCGCTCAGGTCCGCGCTGCCGGACGATATCGACGTGGCCACGGGCCCTTCACCCGGTCCCAAGGCCGACGTCACCCAGCTCGTGGAAGTGACTGCCGCGAGCCTGAAGCTGGCGCTGCCCGAGGGAGCTGACCTGACGGCCCGCCGCGAGCCCGCCTTCCACTTCGGGGTGCACCGCTGGCGCGCGAACGGGAAGCAGGTGGACTTCGTCCTGCCGGAAGGCGCCCTGGGACAGGTGGTGGAGGTCGAGTCACCTCCCGGCCGCCCGCTGCGCCGGGGCGATGACTACCTGGTGGAGGGCCGCACCGTGCGCTTCTACCGTCCTCCCGCGCAGGCGGATGTCGCCGTGGTGGCGCTCCTGCGTGGGGCGAGCGCGCCCGGGTTCCTCGAGCGGTCACCCTGTGACATCCCGCTCATCATCCGTGCCTGGAGTCAGGAAAACGGGGCCGCGGACGCGCTGCTGGCGAGCGCGCTGAACGCGGCGCTGATTGCGTCCTCGGGCATGGGCAACTTCGACGACCCGGCCTCGGACGATTCCGGGGTCCGCATCCGGCTCTTGCGGCCGAGCATGGTGCTCGTCGGGCTCGCGCGCGGCGCCGAGCTGCTCCACGAGAAGCAATTCTTCCGCGCCCAGGCCGAGTTCCTCATCCGTGGGGAGCTCGAGCAGCTCGTCGCGGTGGGAGAGCCCGAGCCCACGGGCATCATCCGCGAGGTGCGGCGGGCGAAATAGCCGCTCGACACACGCTCACGGAGCCGCCGCGCTCCGTGCCTTCTCCAGGCCGTCGCGGCAGCCGATGTCCGTCTCCTGCAAACGCACGCAGCTGCCAAAGGCCGCTTCCGCCTCGCTGAAGCGGCGCAGGTCCAACAGCACCGTGCCCAGCTCCATCCAGGCGTCACTCGCATCCGGCGTGAGCTGCGTGGCCCGGGAGAGGTGCTGGAAGGCGCCCTCCAGGTTCCGCTCCGCATGGTCCAGGACGCCCAGGGCCTGGTGGGCACTGGCCACGTCGGGGTTGGCGGCCAGCACGGCGTCGAATTCCTTCCGAGCCTCCGCTGCCTTGTCCTGCTTCAAGAGGGTCAACCCCAGGTGGTAGTGCGCGTGGAGGTTGTCAGGGTCCACCCGCAGAGCCTTCCGGAAGCTCTCCCGCGCCTGCGCGTAGTCGCCCTCCTCCAGGTAGGTCATGCCCAGGTTTGCATGCGCCCGCAGGTGGTCTGGGTTGTACCGCAGCGCATGGAGGAGGCGCTGCTTCGCCTTCGCGGTGTCCTTCTGCAGGAGCGCGACGATGCCCCAATTGGCCCACGCGTCCGCGCGCTCGGGCGCGAACTCCAGCGCCATTGCGCAATGGGGCTCCGCTTGTTGCAGGTTCCCTTCGGCGAGCGCCCCGGCGCACAGCGCTTCGTGGTCCTCCCTGGGACAGGCCAGGACCGGGGGACTGCGTGCGCAGCCGGCCAGGAGCACGGCGCACGACAGCACGAAACGGGTCCATTGAGGAGACATGGCGCCCGAATCGTAGCCGGAGACCCCCACCCGGTGCAGGAGCACCGTGCTACCCCAGGCGACCGCTCACCCGCGGAAACGCGCCGTTCAGCGTCGCGAGCCTCACGGCAGACGCATCCAGGTCCATCCTTCCGCTCACACGGGGAGGACACATGTTCATCGGGTTGGGGACAGCCAAGGGCGCGGCACTCGGGATTCTGTATACGGCCATCGCCGGGCCGCTATTCGCGTTGTTCCAATTCCAGCGCCTCGAGGCGGTGGGCTTCCTGCTCCCCATGGTCGCAGCGTGCGCGGTGCCCGCGGGTGCACTGGTGGGAGCCGCGGCCGTGCTCACCGGCGCGTACCATCCCGGCGCGGTGTGGCGGGCACAGCTCGCGATGGTCCTCATCTACGTCCTCACGGGCATCATCTTCTTGAGTGTCGTTCTTGGCGAGTCGGTCGCCAGGGCGCTGGAGACCGCGGCGCTGTTCTCGCTGCTCTTCATTCCGCTGGGAGTGGGGGCCACCTGGCTCGCCGTCAGATGGATTCGCCCGGGCCGCTGACGCCCTTCACGGTGCGGCGACCGCGCCGGCCGCCGTCCTGAGGAGGCGACAGCCGGCGCGTCTCCCTCCGCCAGGACCTACGGCGCCGGGAAGAGCTGGCTCTGCGGGATGGCGGCCTTGGCCCCACCTGGCGGCGTCCACAGCAGCTTCGCCTGGGACTGCCCGCCCGCGTCGTAGAACTCCATCTTCACGTCGTAGCGCTGGCTCGCGTTGAGCGTGACATTCACGCAGTCTTCAATCGGGGACCGATAGAACCATCGGTCGACGACGAGCGCGCCGTTCACCCACAGACGCACGCCGTCATCGGCCACGGTGCAGAACGTGTACGTCCCGCCGCTGCCCGTCGTCAGCACCTGCCCCGTCCACCGTGCGGAGAAGACATCCCCCAGGGACGCGTCCGGAGAGCCACCGCCCCAGTCGAAGTTCACCGTGGCATCCGTGCGCGTCACCTTCAGGTTCGCATTGTCCAGGGACTGGTCCGCGTAGTACTGGCCCTTCAGTCCCGACCCCACGGTGCTGGTGGCAGGGAAGAGCTGGCTCTGCGGAATGGCGGCCTTGGCCCCACCTGGCGGCGTCCACAGCAGCTTCGCCTGGGCCAGCCCACCCGCGTCGTAGAACTCCATCTTCACGTCGTAGCGCTGGCCCGCGTTGAGCGTGACATTCACGCAGTCTTCAATCGGGGACCGATAGAACCATCGGTCGATGACGAGCGCGCCATTCACCCACAGACGCACGCCGTCATCGGCCACGGTACAGAAGTTGTACGCCCCGCCGCTGCCCGTCGTCAGCACCTGCCCCGTCCACCGCGCGGAGAAGACATCCCCCAGGGACGCATCCGGAGAGCCGCCACCCCAGTCGAAGTTCACCGTGGCATCCGTGCGCGTCACCCTCAGGTTCTGCGTGGAGAGATACGGGTCGGCGAAGTACTCGCCCCTCAGCCCGGTGCCACTCCCACCGGCACTGACGGCGCGCGCGGCGTTGATGCGCCCGCAGCTCCAGTCCGTGCCGGTGGTGGCCGTGCGGTCCGCGGTGGCACAGATGCGGTCCTTGATCTGCTGGTTGGTGAGCCCCTGTGAGGCAAGCAGTCCCGCCAGGCCCGCCACGTTGGGTGCAGAGATGGAAGACCAGCTCTGATTCGCATAGCCGCTGCCCACGTCCGTGGTGCGCAGGTAGTCCCCCGGTGCCGCCACGTGCACCCACGTGCCGTAGGTAACACCGCCGCCATTCCAGGTGTAGCGGCTGTCATCGCCCTTGCTGGCCGTCACCGCGAAGCAGTTGGCGGACGCGGCCGGGTACATCTTCACCGAGGTGTTGTCGTTGCCAGCCGCGCACGCCATGAAGGCGCCCTTTCCCCACGCGTAGTTGATGGCGTTCTCGATGGCGAAGGAGTTGGACGGGCCAGCGAAGCTCAGGTTCATCACCCTGGCACCCTGGTTGGCCGCCCAGATGATGCCGTCGCTGATGCTGGTGGCGGTGGCCCCAGAAGTCGAAAAGACACGCACCGGAAGGATGAGGCACTGCGGGCACATGCCCGCCACACCCGTGCCGTTGTTCGTCACCGCGGCGGCCACGCCCGCCACACGCGTGCCATGGTCCTCGCTCTGACTGTCATTGCTCGGCGGCGTGCCCGGCGCGATGAAGTCGTAGCCGGCCAGCATCTTCGCCGCGAGGTCCGGGTGGTTGAGCTGGATGCCGGTGTCCACGATGGCGATGATGACGCTGGAGCTGCCCTGCGTGATGTCCCAGGCGCTGTACGCCTGCACCGTCGCCAGGTTCCACTGGTAGTCGACGTTCCCCTGCGTCGCCGGATTGGCGTACGGGTCATTCGGCGTATAGGCGAGCTGATAGATGTAGTTCGGCTCCACTGCCTCCACGGACGGATGGCGCCGCAGTGCGTTCAGCAGGGCCTCCGCCGCGCGCGGGGACGCTGCCTTCAGCGCGGGGAACTCGGCGGCGTCGATGTCCAGCGCCTCGCTGCGGTGGAAGAACGCACCGCCGTTCTCCCGGAGCAGCGCCGCCTTGTCGGCGGCACGTGAGCCTGCCCGGAACTTGATGAGGAACTGCCCCGGCACCGCGGGGGCCTCCGCTCTCGCGGCCTCCGGTGCGCCAGCCAGCGCGGGCCCGGTGGAGAGCGCCGCAAGACAGACGCCTAAGGACAGACCGCGGGACCAACACCTCGCAACGGCTGTTGCCAAGATAGACCTCCTCGGGGGAACGACCCGGGAGCATAGGCACGGCATCCGTGTTGCTGTGGTTCGGAGTTCTCCTGTCAACCCAACGGCGCGGTGTGCTGCGCCCCGGGGACGTGCACGGAAGGTGCGCGTCGAAGGCGTACGAGCAGCACAAGTCTGGCCTGCGCACGCACGGTCCGAAGGGGAACGCGCCTCCGGACGACCAGACTCCAATCCATTTTCCGTATGAATTACGGGTGCAGCCCGGGAACGGACCCGCCCCGACAAATGGGGCGCGTCCACCCACCATCCCAGGGGGCTCCGCGCGCACCCGCACATCACGGAGGCAGTTTGAGGGCGCGAGGCGCACAGGCACGGGTCCGCCCGTTGCCTGCGAGAAGTATTTGTCGGCGGAATGGAAGCCCTCTTGCGGGGCGGCGGGCGGCTCCATGGAGTCGCTGGCAGTGGCTGCGCCAGGCTGCGCCAGGCCATTGCACCCGTGTGCCGTCTGGCCCCGATTCGCGCGGCGCGCACAGGCTGCACGCGAACCCGCACGACCCAATTCACTGACAGGCGCTGGCCGGACCCTTTCGAATGCCAGACGCCGGCGCCCGGAAATGTCTGGCCTTCCCATTTGGAGGTCTTTGTGAGACGAGCGACGCGGGGCGTGTGGCCCTTATCGCAACTGCAGTTGGGGCTGGGAGGCACGGTCGCGGGTCTCTCGCTCGCGGCCTGGGTGGCTGCCGCGGAGGCGGAGCCTCGGGCCCAGACATCTTCGGATGCGGTGGCCACGGTGGATGGCCACGCGGTGTCCCGGAGCCGCTTCCAGCGGTTGCTCACCGCGCGCAGGGCGGAGCATGGCGGAAGCGTGGAGCCTGGGACGGCGGCGGACCTGGCGCTGAGCGCGCAGGTCTCCTCCCAGTTGGTGGACGAGCAGCTCATCGAGAACGCCGCCCAGAAGGCCGGCGTGGGGGTGACGGAGCAGGAAGTCGACGCCGCGCTGGATGCGTGCTCGCGACACCTGGGCGGGCCCTCCGGCCTGCGCACGCTGATTGATGCCCGATTCTCGGACATCGCCGAGCTGCGGACCCAGCTGCGAATCGCGCTCCTCTTCGAGCGCACGGCCGGCGTGCAGTCCCAGGCGGAGCTGCCGGAGTCCGCGGTGCAGGAGCTCTACGAGCGGACCGTGGGCGCGTTCGCGGTCCCCGAGTTCACCCTCGAGGAGACGACGATTCAGCTCCAGGCCTCGGATGATGCGGACGCCGTGGCGCGCAAGCAGTCCCAGGCCACCGCGACGCGCGAGGCGTTGGCCGGTGGGAAGCGGGCCGGCCAGGGCGCGGCCTCGCCACGGGTGCGACGGGTGTCGGAGGCGGAGCTCACACCCGAGCTCCGCGACGCGCTGAGGGACGCCCAGGAGGGCGCGCTCACGCCAGTCCTCCGGACCGCCGAGGGCTTCACGGTGGTCCGGCTGGTGAAGCGGCACCCCGCCGTGCGGCCCGCCTATGCCGCCGTGCGCGAGGGGCTCGTCGAAGAGCTCCAGCGCCTGTCCCAGAAGGCGCGGGCGCGGGAGTTCATGGAGGCGCTGCGCAAGGGCGCGGACATCCAGGATGCAGCGGGCGCCCGCCAGACCACTTCGCTGAAGGCCTCGCCGGACGTTCGCCCGGACGCGCTCGGGCAGCTCGCGACGGTGGGTGACGCCCCCCGGCCGGGGGCCGCGACACAACCTCCCGTCCTCATGCCCGCGCCTGCCTCGCTGCGCCGGGCGGATGCGCTTCCGAAACAGTGTGGCAACTGGACGCTGGTGGGGGAGGTGGTGCCGTGATGCGCCGTGTAATCGTGATGCTGCTCGTGCTCCTGGGGAGCACGGCCCAGGCGCAGTCCTCGGGTCCCTATAACCAACTGGTGAAGACCCGGAACGTCTTCTACTGGGAAGACGTCGTCCAGTACCGGATTCCCGTGGGCGGAAGCTGCGCGGTGAGCTCCTTCAGCCCGTCGAGCCCCGCCGCCGTCATCTCGCCCGCGAGCAACGACCCACGGACGGTGACCCAAAGCCAGGGCTTCCTGCGCCCCATCAGCGGATGTGGCTTCGGTGACTCCGACGGAGACGGACGCTACGAGGTGTATCAGGACGTCGGCGCGAACTCGCTGATGGACCTGGGGCGCCGCACCGTGGAGTGCGAGACCATCTGGGTGGACTTCGCGAACTGCTGGTCGGCGAACTACCCCCCGTGCAACGTCATGTGCAACTCGTTGGCCCCCCGATACACGGTGTATCACGCGACGACCACCTACTTCACGGTCAACAGCGCGCCGACCGCCAACATCACACGCACGCCGACGTCTCCCGCCTGGAACTCGCTGGTGACGCTGAGGTCCAACGCCTCGGACCCGGACTCCGGCTCCATCACCCACCGCTGGAGCGTGTCGAAGCGTCCGGCGGGCTCCACCTCCCAGCTGGTGAACGCGTCCTCGGCGACGCCCACCATCACCTTCACCAGCGACAAGGACATCGGGGCCTGGGAGTTCAAGCTGGAGGTGGACGACAACGAGGGCGAGATGAAGACGTTCCTGCACGGCTTCACCGTGCCCAACGTCCCGCCTGGCTTCACCATCACCGGCCCCACGCAGGTGGTGGTGAACCAGCCCATCCCGCTCGGTGTCTCCAGCACCCAGGACACGGACGGCGGCAACCTGACCTTCACCTGGGACATCCTCGTGGCGCCGACGGGCGCCTCCCAGCAGCCTCGGAATGGCTACTCCACGGCCTCGAGCATCTCGCTGCCCACGGCGCGCGCAGACATCGGCACCTGGCGGTTCAAGGTGACGGGGCGCGACAACGAGGGGGCGGAGCTCTCCCAGGAAATCGTCGTCGAGGTCATCAACTCGAAGCCGCGCATCGAGCTCAGCGCGCCCACGCAGGTACCCGAGGGCACGGCCCTCCACCTGACCACGGCCGTGACGGAAGACGACGACGGCGGCGCGCTCCAGCTCAAGTGGGAGGCCCTCCAGGCGCCGGCCTCGGCGGGGATGTCCGTCCCCGTCATCCTTTCCCAGTCCGCGGCGCTGGACCTCGGCCCTTCGACCGCGAAGGCGGGCACCTGGGTGTTCCGCCTGACGGCGACGGATGACGAGGGCGAGAGCATCCAGCGCGAGGCCCGGGTGCTCGTGGACGGGCAGCCCGTCGCGTCCATCGCCTCCACCCCGGCCACCTACCGCAACGGCGAGGGCGTGCTGCGCATCGACGGCACCGCCTCCGTCGACCCCGACTCACCGTGCCCCGACCAGCCCCTGGGCTGCCACCTCACCGCGGGGCAGCCGGTGGTGCTCTCGCCGGGCCTGACGTACGAGTGGTGGGTGGGGAGCACCGTCAACGACGTGCCGCTGTCCAAGGCGAGCACCGTGTTCCCCTACGATTTGGACTTCAACCCGACCCTCAGCTTCCTGAACACCGTCCTTCCCGACGGTCAGTGGGACTTCGAGCTGCGCGTGCGCGACGGCGAGGGCCATGAGGCCCGCCGCATGGTGAGCATCGACATCCTTCCCCCGTTCATCCCTCCGGAGGCGCGCGTCTCCGCGCCGGTGCCGCGCATCGAGGTGGACGTCAACCAGCGCGTGGCCACACAGGACCTCTGGCTGAGCGCCTCGCAGAGCCGCGATGCGGACAACGGAACGCGGTGGAGCCCGGCTCCGTTCGGCGCGGGCATCACCGACTACCAGTGGACCGCCATTCCCCCGTCCCTGGCGTGCACGCCGCCCACGCTCCCGCACAGCAGCGCCGTCGCCCTGTTCCCGGCCGGCACCGTCATTCCGCCCGCGTGCCAGGGCATCTGGACGGTCCAGCTGACCGTGGTCGATGACGACCCCACGCCGAAGAGTGCCTCGGCGAACATCCAGGTCGCCGTGGGCAACTGCGCCTCGAATGTCTGCCTGGACGCCCCGTCGACGCTGTTCCCCGATACCATCTACGGGGAGCAGACGGTGGGTCCGCTCATCGGCTTCCACATCGACTCGGCGCTCTACGACGTGCCGCAGGTCGCCGACGGGGGCTTCGTCCGGATGGCCCTGCTGCCGACGGGAACGACCAGCGTCTTCTACATGCAGGACATCGGCGCCATCACCCAGCCCGGGCGCGGGCAGGTCCTCCTGACCACGTGGGATGGGCGGTCCAATGCGGGGGTGCGCGGCTCGGGCCGCTATGACCTGGTGCTGAGCATCTTCGACGCCAACGGCACGCTGATGGCCAGCAACGCCTGGCCGCGCGTCATCACCGTCGAGGCGGCGGCGGCGCAGGTCTCCTCCGCCAGCGACACACACCTGCGACTCGAGTCCGTCCAGCAGTCGGCGGGGGCGCAGGCCACCTTCAAGGTGGACGTGTCCGGCACGCTGGCGTCGCTCCAGGAGCTGCGCTGGCAGGTGAAGAACGCGGCGGGAACCTCCGTCGCCAGCGGCACCGCCCCGGGCGGCAGCGCTTCCCAGTACACCTTCACCTGGAATGGCAGGAACGGCGGCACCGCGGTGCCCGCGGGCGTCTACACGCTCCGGGTCGACTGCATCCGGAACGGGGCCACCGTCACCTCCACGCCGGGATACACGTTCTACGTCTACTCCCTGGCGCTCGACCCGGTGGTGGCGCTTCCCTCCGAGCCCGGGACCACGGGCTGGGTCCACCTGGAAGGCAGCCCCTCGGCGGCGGCCGTCACCGCTGGCAACTTCGCGACGGCCCGGCTGCGCATGACGCCGGTGCGCGTGAAGCTCAGCCCTGCCGAGGCGGGAGGTACGCTGACGCTCGCGGTGTCCGACGCCACGTCGGACGTGCGGGGCAATGCCGCGAGCATCGAGCTGTTCGAGGACTCGGCCGGGCCCATCCCCGTGGCCCGTCCGAAGAGCTGGAGCGTGGGCAGCACGACGGCGACGGGCGTCCGGATGCTGGCCTACGGCAACGGGCCCTCGGGCGATGCTCTGCTGAAGCTCGCGTACACGGTGGGTGGGCGGACCCTCGCCGAGGACACCGTGCGCTACCAGGTCGCCCGGCCTCCCGCCAGCGCGGGTGTGGCGACCCTCACGGCGGCGCCGTACTTCTTCCCCGAGCGGACGTTCAACACCGGCGAGCCGGTGCGCGCCGGCTTCGACACCCGCGCGTACGCCGAGCGGCAGGGTGCCTCTGCCCGCGTGTACGTCGTGGCGCACCGGACGCAGGCGCAGTGGGCCGCGAACCCGAGCCTCGTCGACGTGGCGGGTGGGCCGCGGCTCGTGACGCTCGGAGGCTCGTCTGGCGGGGTGAACATCACGGACCTGGGTATCTCGCTGCCCGAGGGGACGTACGACGTGGTCTACGACTTCGGGAACTTCTCCCGCGACAGTGGCGGGTTCACACACGACGGTCGCCTGGACCCGGGTGACGTGCTCGTGAGCCCGCGGGGAGCGCCCGCCGCCGTGGTGAAGGCCTCTCTCGTGGCGGCCGGGCCCATGCCCATCAGCACCTTCGAGTACGGCACGGCGGTGGCCCCGCCTCCGACGGTGACGGTGCCGAACGGCTATGACGGGCTCAACGTGGGAGCGCCCCAGCCCTTCCGGCTGCGGGGCCGGGTCGTCCACCCCACCGACATGAGCGTGAGCCGCCCCCTCGTCGTCTTCGTGCACGGCAACCACACTCCGCTGCACCTGGGCGAGCTGGACAGCGCCGGCAACCTCGTGCTGGTCCGCGTCGCGGCGACGTTGACGTCCGACGAGAACTACCGGGGCTATGCCTACCTCCAGGAGCACCTGGCGAAGCGCGGCTACGTGACGCTGAGCGTGGACCAGGACGAGATGTCGGGCGCCGGAGACCCGTACCCGGAGATATTGAGCCCCGGCATCCTCCTGCGCGCCTGGGTCACCCTGAAGAACATCGAGTACCTCGTCACCCACGCCGCGTCGCTGGGCACGGGGAGCCTGAGCGGCCGCATCGACCTCAGCCGCATCTACCTCGTCGGGCACTCGCGCGGCGGTGAGGCGGTGCAGGTGATGCTCTCGCAGCTCAAGCACCTCGCGGGGACGGTGTCCCAGCCTGGAATCGTCCCGCCGGGCGGCACGCTGATGGCCGCGCTGCAGCCCTCCGGCATCAAGGGCATCGTGAGCCTGTCGCCGGTCACCTTCGTCCTGGAGAACGGCGGCTTCGCGGCTCCGGATGTGCCCTACTTCCTGCTGTATGGAAGCGCCGACGGCGACGTCAACGGAGCATTCCCCACCGTGATGCCATTCCGCCACTATGACCGGGCCACGGGCAACCGCTTCGCCCTGCGGCTGATGGGAGGCAATCACAACGCCTTCAACACCAGCTGGGGCTACAGCGACGCGACCGAGATGATTGGCTGCATGGGGGTGCCCGGCTGCGACGTGACCAACCTCGTCAGGATGGCCCTCCCCGAGCCGGTGCAGCCCACCGCGGAGCTCGTCCCCGCCGCGGACCAGCGGACCGTCGCGACGGCGTACCTGACGGCCTTCCTCGCGGCGGTGAACGACGCGGACCCGGGCGCGTTGGAGTACTTCCTGGAGCCGCCCTCCCAGCTGCGGCCCACGGGGGTGCCTTCGACGCTCCGGCTCCTCTCCCAGTCCCAGCTGCGCACCGGCGCGACGTCGCGGACCATCGACAACTACGAGGTCAATCCGAGCCAGACGCTGTCCAGCACCGGCCAGCCGGTGTCCTTCACGGTGACGGGCACGCAGGAGCGCCTGTTGCTGGACCGCAACCTGGCATCGGAGGTGGAGGTGGAGAACCGCTTCTTCAACGAGACGCAGGGCGTCCTCTTCTCCTGGGCAGCTCAGGCGGCGTACGAGTTCACGCTGGCCCCGGGCGACAGGAACCTGGGCTGGGCGCGCTCGCTCAACCTCCGGGTGGCCCAGCAGCCGCTGCGCGGCGCTCCCGGTCAGAGCAGCTTCCAGGTCGAGCTGGAGGATGCCTCGGGCCGCACCCAGGCGGTGTCCGTCCGCCTGAAGGACTTCGTGGCCCCGGTGTCGTTGGCGGCCATCTGGTCGCCTCGCCAACTGAAGCAGGACGGCAGCGCCAATCCGTTGGCCCAGAGGCATGACACGACTTCTGGCGCGTTCCAGACCTACCGTCTGCCCCTGGACGCGTTCGATGTGTCTGCCCTGAACCTCGGAAACATCACCAAGGTCCGCCTGCGGCTCGGTGAGGCCGGCGAGGCCTCGTCCGGCACCCTGGCGGTCGATGACGTGGAGATTGAATACCCATGAAACGCTTCCTCATCCTTGCACTCCTGCTGGCGGGGTGCTCCGAACGTGGCAAGGCGCAGGCGCAGGCCCCGGCCGTGGCGACCCGGCAGCAGAGCGTCATCTCGGTCACCAACATCGAGAAGGTCCGCGTCACGGCGGGCTTCGAGGTCATCACCGAAGGGCAGCGACAGGTGGTCAACGACGGGGTGCTCATCCGGGTGAGCGGCCTGGACCCGTCGATGTTCGAGCCGCGCGCGATGACGCGGCCCGACTTCATCGTCGGCACGTCCATCGGGAAGGTGGTGGTCAATCCCCTGGCGACGATGGGGGAGGCCCGTGTCCTCGCGCCGCTGCCTCCGGCCGGGAGCCAGGCCACCGTGTGGCTGCCGCTGCCTGGAGTGGTGGCGACGAGCCTGAATGCCACCACCCTGGAGCAGGAACGGCAGCGCGCGGTGTCGACGACGGGGTACTGGTACACCTTCACGGCGCCCTCGGCCACCGCGCCGACCCGGCAGTTCGCCACCCTCAACGAGCTGAAGTTCGCGGAGCAGCGGCAGACGCTGACGCGCACGCAATGCGAGCAGGAGCTCGGAAAGCAGTGTGGGACCATCCTCGAGTCCCGCCTCGGGCCGGTGGACTGCGGGTACTGCTCGTTCAACCAGACCTGCATGCCGGACAACCTGTGCTGCACGAAGACCACCTGCGCGCAGCAGGGCGGCCAGTGCGGCACGCTTTCGGACGGGTGCGGGGGGACGATGTTCTGCCCCTGTGCCTGTCCCGCCAATGAGCCGTACCGCTGCTGCGACGGCATCACGTGCTCGGCGACGAAGAATTGCCCGGGGATGGCGTGCGACCCGCGGCCGGAACCTGATGGGGGTGCCACCGAGTAGCAGGGACGCCAGGCACTCCGGTGGCGCCATGGGCCCCGTCTCATGGCCCCCGGAGTGCGGCGGACGCATCCCTGTCCATCCTTCCGCTCACGCGCGGGAAGATCTTCAGCCCCCCTCGTTACATCGACAGGGAGCCATGGTGGCTCTGGGCGAACGGTGACCGTTGCCCTGTCCCATGAGGGGGAACCATGAAGACGCGGATGCGACGGTACCTGATGATGGCGTTGGGAGCGGTGGTGCTCTCGCTCCCGGGTTGTTTCGGCACGTGCACGGGGACCGGGACTGGCCCCGGCCAGGGCCCGGACACCGGCAATGCGCACTGCGGCGAGATTCAATGTCAGGAAGGTGAGGAGTGCCTGAGTTGTGGTTCGGAGTTCTCCTGTCAGCCCAAAGGCACGGTGTGCTGCGCCCCGGGGACGGGAGCGGGCGGAAGTGGCCCGGTCATCTGCCAGCCTGGCTTGATGTGCATCCACTGCGGTCCCGGCGCTGACGGCTGCGTGGAGCCGGGCTCGGTGTGCTGCAAGGAGGGCACCGGCGCCGGAGGAAGCGGCCCCGTCATCTGCGGCGCCAAGGAGACGTGCGAGTTCCAGTCCTGCGTCCCCAAATGAGCCCCGGCGCTCTCTCATGTAGAAGAAGCTGAAAAGCGAAAGCCCCGTGGCGCCAGCAAGGTGCCCCGGGGTTTTCTTCTGCCATCCCTCCGCGAGCCATCACCCGCCCGCCGGCCCCAGGAACCGCGCCTCCATCCGCTTCACCTCGCCGGACGCCGAGTCCTTCACTTCCACCGTGAAGACGAAGGGCCCACGGACGTGCTCCCGCTGCACGGTGATGAACAGCGGCACGCGGAAGCTCTCCAGCGAGGCCAGCTTCACCTCCGCCTGGGGCACCACCACCTGCGCGGGCACGGGGCTGTCCACCCGAATGGTGAAGGTCGTCTCGCCGGGGTTCTTGTTCACCAGGTGCAGCTCGAACTGGTTGCGCACCGTGCCTGCTTCGATGAGGTACGGCGTGCCCTGGAAGCGCAGCAGGTTGGCTTCGAAGGGAACGCGCTGCACGAGGCTCAGCGTGAGGCCGGTGAAGGCCGCCACCATCAGCGCGCCATACAGCACCAGCCGCGGCCTCAGCACGCGGCGGGGCTTGCCATCCAGCCCGTTGAGCGAGTCATACCGGATGAGCCCTCGCGGCCGGCCCACCTTGTCCATGACGTCGTCGCACGCATCCACGCACTGCGCGCAGGCCAGACAGTCCATCTGCAAGCCATTGCGGATGTCGATGCCGGTGGGACACGCCATGACGCACTTGCGGCAGTCCACGCAGTCCCCGCGCGGCGGCGCCACCTCGCCAGCCTTTGCCTTCAGCATCCGCCCGCGAGGCTCTCCGCGCTTCACGTCGTAACCGATGATGAGCGAGTCCCGGTCCTGCATGGCCGACTGGAGCCGGCCGTAGGGGCACACCACCACACAGAGCTGCTCTCGGAACCAGGCGAAGTTGAAGTACAGCGCGCCGGTGACGGCCATGGCCCACGTAAAGGCCACCGGAGACACGACCGGGCCCTCGGCCACCATGGACACCAGCCCGCCCGCGGACACGAAGAGGCTCAGCGCCGCGTGGGAGATGAGCAGCGACACGCCCACGTACGCGCCATGCTTCAGCCCTGCCCGCACCACGCGGGCTGGCGTCCAAGGCGAGCCCGCCAGCTTCAACCTCCGCTCGCGAGGCCCGTCGAAGAAGCGCTCAATTGGCCGGTACACGCCCTCCAGGAACACCGTCTGCGGGCACGCCCAGCCGCACCACACGCGGCCCAGCCAGGCGGTGACGAAGAGCAGGCCGAAGCCCACGGACGTGACGAGGAAGAGGACGCGCCAGAAGTCCTGCGCGTTGTACGTGCCCCCGAAGAGGTAGAAGCGGCGCGCCGCCACGTCCAGGTGCACGGCCGGGTGGCCGCCCACCTCCACCAGCGGCAGCGCCACGTAGAAGGCCATCAGCACCGCGAACAGCACCCGCCGCCGGGTGATGAACCGGCCATGGATGTCCGAGGGGTGGATGGCCAGACGCGAGCCATCCGCCCGGATGGAGCTGAGCTGGTCGATGCGGGGGCTGTCCTGCCGCGGTGCTACTGCCATGACGACGCGTCCTCTCCGTGGCCTTGCGCTACGGCTGCTCGGGCTCGCCCTGAGGCGCCTTGCCACCGGGTGCATTCGTCCCCTTGAGCGTCAGCACGTACGCGGCGACCGCGCGCACGCGCTCGGCCCCCAGCGTGCGCTCCCACGCGGGCATGCCCCTGGCCACCACGCCCTCGGCCACCACCTTGTGGATGGCCACGGGCTTCGCGCCGTGCAGCCAGAAGCCATCCGTCAGGTTGGGGCCGATGAGCCCCTGCCCCTGCGCGCCATGGCAGGAGGCGCAGTTCGCCTGGAACACGGCCTTGCCGTTGCCCACCGCTGTCGGGTCCTGCACCAGCGCCAGCAGCGTCTCGTCCGACACGGGCTTGTTGTCCGCGTTGCGCTTCGCCACCTCCGCGGCCTCGCCGGAGTACTCACCGAGCTGCCCTGGCGACAGCTCCGCGATGTGGTACCAGAACCAGTAGCCCGCGGCGAAGACGATGGACGTCCAGAGGATGGCCAACCACCAGTTGGGCAGCAGGTTGTCGTGCTCCTCGATGCCGTCGTAGATGGAGTGCAGCGGCGCCTTCTCACTCATGGCCCGCCTCCCCCTGCTCGGAGAGTGGCATCTGCGCGAGCGCGTCGAAGTCCTGGCTGCGCCGGGCGCCGAACACCCAGACGCAGACGCCCAGGAACACCGCGATGAACAGCCAGAGCGCGAAGAGCGGAAGCTCCGTCAGCGCCATCCCCTCGTAGAATTGTTTGTACATCAGCGCGTCCCTCCCTGGCTGTCATCGGCGGAGGCGGTGGGCGGACCGCCGGGCTGCTGCACGGGCACGTCCTGCGGCCCGCGCCCCAGGCGCTGCAGGTAGGCGATGAGCGCCACCAGCTCCGAGTCCCACTTCAAGTGGATACCCTGCGTGGCCAGGTCCGCGGTGATGCCTTCCGCCTGCGACTTCTGCCGGGCCTCCGCGGTGTCGATGTCCGCGTTGGTGTACGGCACGCCCAGCTTCTGCATCAGCGACAGCTTCTTCGGCGCGTCCTTCGTCTTGAGCTGATTCTCGGCCAGCCACGGGTACGGCGGCATGTTGGAGCCGGGGCTCGTCGCGCGCGGGTCCAGCATGTGCGTGTAGTGCCAGAGGTTCGGGTACTTGCCGCCCAGCCGGTGCAAATCCGGGCCTGTGCGCTTGCTCCCCCACTGGAAGGGGTGGTCGTAGATGAACTCCTCCGCGCGGGACACGTCGCCGTAGCGCTGCGTCTCCGCGACGAAGGGGCGAATCATCTGCGAGTGGCACGTGTAGCAGCCCTCGCGGACGTACAAATCACGCCCCTGCAGTTCCAGCGGCGAGTAGGGCTGCTGTGCCTCGCCGTGCGCGGGCACCGCCTGCTTGAGCATGATGGTGGGCAGCAACTCCGCGACGCCGCCGATGAGGATGGCCACCAGCGTCAGCACGGTGAAGGCGAGCGGCCGGCCCTCGATGAGGCCGAACCAGGACGGCTTGCCCGCCTCGCGCTCGCGCCGGGTGACAATCCAGGCGAACTCGCCCAGGGCGATGATGGCGCCCATCAGCACCAGCGCGCGCACCGGCCTCGCCCAGCCGAGGAACATCGTCACCGTGAGGATGGCGAGGGCGAAGAGGAGCGGCCGCCCCGTCACCACCTGCACCCAGCCGGGCGCGGGCGCGGCAACAGGCACGGGCGCGGGGGCCGGCGTCTCCACGACGACGGTGGCCTCGCCGTTGACGGGCTGGCCGGCGCGGCCCGTCTTCCACAGGTTCCACGCCATCATGATGAAGCCCACCAGGTACATGGAGCCGCCCGTGAAGCGGACGATGTACATGGGCCGGATGGCCAGCAGCGTCTCCACGAAGTTCGGGTAGAGCAGCGTCCCGTCGGCGTTGGTGGCGCGCCACATCAACCCCTGGGTGATGCCGCTGACCCACATGGACACCGCGTAGAGGAGGATGCCCACCGTCGCGAGCCAGAAGTGCGTGTCCGCCGCCTTCGTGGAGTGCAGCTTCGTGCCGTACAGCCTGGGCACCAGCCAGTAGAACATGCCGGCGGCCATGAAGCCGTTCCACCCCAGCGCGCCGCTGTGCACGTGGCCGACAATCCAGTCCGTGTAGTGGCCCAGCGCGCTCACCGACTTGATGGAGAGCAGCGGCCCCTCGAAGGTCGCCATGCCGTAGAAGGTGACGCCGGCGATGAGGAACTTGAGGACGGGGTCCTCGCGCAGCTTGTGCCACGCGCCCTTGAGCGTGAGCAGGCCGTTGAGCATGCCGCCCCACGACGGGGCCCAGAGCATGACGCTGAAAATCATGCCCAGCGACTGCGCCCAGTCGGGCAGCGCGGTGTAGAGCAGGTGGTGCGGGCCGGCCCAGATGTAGATGAAGACCAGGGCCCAGAAGTGGATGATGGACAGCCGGTACGAGTAGACGGGGCGCTCCGCCGCCTTGGGCAGGAAGTAGTACATGATGCCCAGGATGGGCGTGGTGAGGAAGAAGGCGACGGCGTTGTGGCCGTACCACCACTGCACCAGCGCGTCCTGCACGCCCGCGTAGACGGAGTAGCTCTTCAGCGGAGAGAACGGCAGCGCCAGGCTGTTGACGATGTGGAGCACCGCCACGGTGACGATGGTGGCGATGTAGAACCAGATGGCGACGTAGAGGTTCTTCTCGTTCCGCTTCTTCAGCGTCCAGAAGAAGTTGATGGCGAAGACCACCCAGATGACGGCAATCGCCAGGTCGATGGGCCACTCCAGCTCCGCGTACTCCTTGGAGGTGGTGATGCCCAGCGGGAGCGTCACCGCCGCCGCGACGATGATGAGCTGCCAGCCCCAGAAGTGGATCTTCGAGAGCAGGTCCGACGCCATGCGTGTCTTCAGCAGGCGCTGGGACGAGTAGTAGATGCCGGCGAACATCATGTTGCCGACGAAGGCGAAGATGACCGCGTTGGTGTGGAGCGGGCGCAGGCGCGAGTACGTCGTGTAGGGGATGCCCAGGTTGGCCTGCCACCACGCGAGCTGGCTGGCCACCAGTGCCCCTACCGCCATGCCCACGATGCCGAACAGCACCGACGCGATGATGAAGCGCCGGACCGTGGTGTCGTCGTAGATGATTCGCTGCTGTTGCACGGAATCACTCCTGGGAAGCGGAAGGCGGGGGCTCGGGGGCGGCGGGCGGCGGGGCGCCGTCGTCCTCGAGCGGGAAGAGGGAGAGGCGGTCGGCGTGCTCGTGGTCCCTGTGGCGCACGCTGTAGGCGAACAGCAGCACCGAGCTGGCGACGAGCATCAGGCTGACGAAGACCTGGAGGACGAGGACGTTCATGCGGGCACCTCCCGCAGCTGCGTGGGAGTGGAGGCCGGGCGCTCGCGGGCGGCAGACAGGCTCCACACGGTGAAGAGGACGGTGGCGAGGCTGGTGGCGGGCATGGCCAGCGCGGCACGCAGCGGCGTCATCCACCCGGCGAGGCACACGGTGACGGCCACGACGTTGTAGGCCACGGCGAGCGTCAGCAGCCTGCGCACCACCTGGCGCAGCCGCAGCGACAGGCGGAGGGCCTCGCGGATGGAGGCGAGTCCCTCGCCCAGGAGGAAGAAGTCGCTCTTGCCCGGCATGACGGGCCGGTCGATGGCGGGCGTGCCCGCGCAGAGGGCGCGCTCGAAGGCGAGGCTGTCGTTGACACCGTCGCCCAGGTACAGCGTGTCCGCCGCGTCCAGCGCAGCCACCGTCGAGGCCTTGTCCTCGGGACGCTGGCCACCCAGCGCGTGTGTGAGGGGAATGCCCAGCGCCTCGGCCATGTCCCTCACGCGCGCCGGGGCGTCGCCGGAGATGAGCCACACCGCGCGGCCCTCGTCCTGGAGCGCCTGGACTTCGCGCCGCGCGTCCGAGCGGACCGACTCGCGCAGGGCGAAGGTGGCCACGAGCACACCGTCCCGGGTGAGCACGGGGCCCGCGGCGGAAGCGACGCCCTGCCCCGCCACGGCCCACTGCGCACGGCCCAGCCGCCAGCACACGCCGTCGCGGGTGAGCTCCACGCCCTGCCCCGCGTGCTCCGTCACCCGTGCCTCCGCGGAGAACCGCGCCCCCGCGCGAGCCAGCGCCACGCTGAGGCAGCGGCTCGCCGGGTGGTTGCTGCGCGAGGTCAGGTCGAAGGCCACGTCCCGGGCCTCGGGTGCCAGCACCTCCACCGACGCACGGTCCACCAGCTCCAGCCGCCCGAGCGTCAGCGTCCCCGTCTTGTCGAAGAGCACCTGCCGCACGCGGGGCAGCCGGTCCATCAGGTCCGGGCTCCGCACGAAGAAGCCACCGCGACGCAGGCGCGCCTGCACCAGCTCGTACGCGAGCGGAGTGGCGATGCCGATGGCGCACGGGCACGTCACCACCAGCAGCGCCACCGCCACCTCGAGCGCCTTGTCCGGGCCGGCCGGCCACCACAGCGCGAGCCCCAGTCCGGCCACCCCCAGCACGGTGACCACCCACCGGCGCGACACCCGGTCCCAGAATCGCGTGTGGACCGCGGCGCCCCCCGTCCCAGCCGGGGCCCTCCGCAACAGCGCCACCAGCGACGAGTCCGTGAAGGCCTGCGCCGCACGCACCCGCACCGCCTCGCGTCCCGCGTTGAACGCGCCCGCGGGCAGTGAGTCCCCCCGGGCCACGGTGCGCTCCCCGGGCTCGCCCGTAATCCAGTCGGTGGACACGCGCGCGTCCGCCTCGAGCAACACGGCGTCCACGGGCACCAGGTCGCCCGGCGCAATCACGAGCACGTCGCCCTCGCCCACCTCGGCGGCGCGCACGGTCGCGAGCCGCTCACCCTCCTGCCTGCGGACGAACAGCCCCTCCGCGCCGTCATCCTCCAGGAGGAAGCGGCGGTTGCGCTCCAGCACACGCTGCTGGAGCCAGCGCCCCACCAGCATCAGGGTGACGAAGGTGTTGAGCGTGTCGAAGTAGGCCAGGTCGCCACGGCCGCCCCGGGCCTGCACCAGCGAGGTGCCGAACACGAGGAGGATGCCCAGCGCAATCGGCAGGTCCAGGTGCAGCACGCCGCGCCGCAGCCCTTGCACGGCGGAGCGGAAGAAGGGCCACCCGCCCACCAGGACGACACCGGTGGACAGCGCCAGGCTCAGCCGCGTGAAGAGTCGGAAGACGTCGCCATCCTCGGGAGTGAGCCCGACATAGAAGCTCACTGAGAACAGCATCACGTTCATCGCCAGCGCGGCGCAGATGCCCAGGCGGATGGGCAAATCGAGACTGGCGGCCTCCGGGTGCTTGCGGCTGGGGCCGAAGAGGTAGCCGAAGCCCTCCACCGCGCGCAGGAAGCCGCCCACGTCGAAGGCGCCGCGCCGCCACTGCATGCGCACCTTGCCGAGCGCCGGGTCCACCGTGAGCCCCGCCCCGCCCTGCTGCCGGCGGAACAGCTCGTTCATCAGCCACACGCACGCGGCGCAGTGGATGCCCTGCACGTCCAGTTCCAGCGCGCACACCGGGCCTGGGACGGCCTCCGCGCGAGCCATCAGCGGCTCCAGCCACGAGAAGCCCCGGTCCTTTCGAGGCTCTGGCGCGGGCGCCGCCTTCCCCTGCGTGAGCTGGTAGTAGCGGGTAAGGCCCTGCTCTCGCAGCAGGCCGTACACGGCCTCGCACCCCGCGCAACAGAAGTCGCGCGACGCCGCGCCCACGGGGACGGGACTGCCGCAGTGGAGGCAGGCGTCCGAAGCGGGTGCGACTTGCGAGGAGGCAGGCATGCACGGTGTCACCTTGCGAACGGCATGCCTGTTGCGAAGCAGGGGGACATGCCGCTCGAAATGACCGCCCTTTCCTCGCTGCTCGCCGCGCTCTCGCCCTCACCGGCGGTGGCGGCTGGCGCACTGGGTGCGCTGACGGTGGGGCTCACCGGGAGCGTGCACTGCCTCCTCATGTGCGGGCCGCTGGCCTGCGCGGGGCTGCCCGCGGTGCCGGGCCCCGAGCGGCGCCGGGCGGTGCTCGCGTATCAGGGCGCGCGCGTGGCGGCGTACACACTGGTGGGCGGGGCGCTGGGCGTGCTCGGTGGCGGAGTGACGCGGGCGCTGGCCGTGTCCACGCGGCCCTGGCTGCCCTGGCTGATGGCGGCCGCGCTGGTGGCCTCCGCGCTGGAGGTGGGCAAGAGGCTGCGTCCGCTTCCGGGCCTGTCGCACGTCGTGCGTCACGTCTCACGCTGGGGCGCAAAGTTTTCGTGGACGGGCCGCGCGGGTGCAATGGGTGCGGTAACGCCGCTGCTGCCCTGTGGTCTGCTGTATGGCGTCTTCGCGGCGGCGCTGGCGAGCGGCTCCTTCGGTGGCGGCGCGCTGGTGCTGGGGGCCTTCTCGCTTGGCGGGCTGCCAGCGTTGCTCGGCGCGCAGCTCCAGGCGGGGCTGTGGAGGCACCGGCCCCGCGCCGCGGCCTTCGTCCTCCAGCGGGCAGTGCCGCTGCTCGCGGCGGCGGTGCTCGTCTACCGCGCGGTGGCCCCGGCACGCTGCCACTGAGCCCGGCCCGGGAAGCGGGCTGACGCTTGTCGTATCAGGGGCCTTCGGCGACGCTCCCGGCGCTCCTTCCGCGTCCCCTCCCCCGAGGCTCCATGAACGCACTGCGCCCCACAAGCGTCCTCGCCGCGTTGCTGCTGCTCTCCCCTGGCTGCACCACCTCGCGGCCGCCCGCGCAGGTGGAGTCCCCTGCCGCCCACGCCGCCACGCCCGCGCTGGCCCCCGCCCAGGTGGCGCTGCGCGCCTTCGTGGACGCGCACTTCGAGGAGCACTTCCGCCGCTCGCCGATGTCGGCCACGTCCGCGGGCGTCCACACCTACGACGGAGAGCTGCGCGGCTTCCGGCCCGAAGAGCGGGCGTCGAATCTGGCGTACCTGAAGGACCGGCTCGCGGCGCTGCCGAAGACGGTGGACCGCGCCGCGCTGCCGCCCGAGGACCGGGCCGACTACGACATGCTGGAGAACCACTTCCGGGCGAAAATCCTGGACCTGGAAACGGTGCGCTCGTGGGAGCGCAATCCCAACCAGTACCTGGGCTTCGCCTCGAACTCCGTGTTCCAGCTCATCAACCGGGACTTCGCGCCGCTGGAGGACCGGATGCGCTCGGCGGTGAAGCGCATGACGGTGGTGCCGGAGGTCTTCGCGGCGGCCCGGGCGAACCTCCAGAACCCGCCGAAGCTGTGGACGGAGATTGCCCTCGAACAGGTGAAGGGCACCCGCGCGCTCTACGCGCAGACGCTGCCCCTGGCCTTCGCGCCGGTGCAGGACGCCGCGCTCCAGGACGCCTTCAAGAAGGAGCAGGCCCGCTGCCTGGAGGCCATCGACGGCTACATCCGCTTCCTGAAGGAGGACCTGCTTCCGCGCTCGAACGGGGCCTTCGCCATCGGTGAGGAGACGTACCGCAAGAAGCTCCAGTACGAGGAGGGCGTCACCGAGAGCATCGACTCGCTCCTGGCCTGGGGCCGCTCGGAGATGAAGCGCACGCAGGAGCAGTTCCGCGAGGTGGCGGGACGGCTCGCGCCGGGCAAGGCGCCCATGGACGTGTACAGGGATTTGGGCAAGGACCATCCCGCGCCCGCGGAGCTGGTGTCCACGACGACGGCGACGCTGGAGGACATCCGCCAGTTCCTCATCGACCACCGCATCATCACCGTGCCCAGCGAAGTCCGCGCGCGGGTGGCGGAGACGCCGGCCTTCAACCGGGCGCTGTCCTTCGCGAGCATGAGCGCCCCGGGCCCGTTCGAGACGAAGGCGACGGAGGCGTACTACTACGTGACGCCGCCAGACCCGGCGTGGAACGCGGAGCAGACGCTGCAGCACATGAGCTTCTACAACCGCTACGCACTGCCCCTCGTCTCCATCCACGAGGCGTACCCGGGGCACTACGTGCAGTTCCTCTGGACGAGCCGCATCCAGTCGAAGGTGCGCCGGCTGTTCGGCTCGGGCTCGTTCAGCGAGGGCTGGGGTCTCTACACCGAGCAGATGATGCTCGACGAGGGCTACGGCGGCACGGGCGCGCAGGCGGACCGGCTGCGGCTGAACCAGCTCGCGCTCTACCTCCAGCGGCTGGCGCGCTACATGGCGGGGCTTTCGCTGCACACGCGCGGCATGACGTACGAGCAGGCAGTGCGCCTCTTCGAGGAGGAGGCGTACATGACGCACGTCAACGCGGAGCGCGAGGCGCGCCGGGGCACGTCGGACCCGACGTACCTCGTGTACGTACTGGGCAAGAAGCTGCTGATGGAGCTGCGCGAGGACGCGAAGGCAAAGTGGGGCAAGGACTTCACCCTCCAGCGCTTCCATGACCAGGTCGTCTCGTACGGATACCCTCCCGTGCCCATCGTCCGGTGGCTGATGCTGGGTGAGGACGCGGCGCCCTCCGCGTCCCGCTGAGCACTGCTCCCGTGCGCGTCTACGGCTTCCTGTAGACGCGCACGGAGTCGACCTCGAGGCCCCGTGGGAGTTTCGAGTCGTCGATGCCGTACCTCCCGGCCCACTGTCCACCGAAAGCCAGGTTGAGGGCGAGCGGGCGAGCCATTGCTGCCGCTCGTCGCGTTGGACACCGTGGCCGTGTAGGGGCCGTAGCGCTGGCAAGCGGCTTTCCACGCGTGGAAGGGAGGGCCTCGACGCGTCGAACAGGGTTCCAACAACTCCCGCGGTCGCGGCTCCGCCCGAGAGAGCACCTTCCAATTCCTGGCACACGGACTGCACTGCATGGGCTCAAGCGCGACAACACAAAGACAGACATCATCGCGCGAAACGCAGACATCCCATCCAGGAGAAGTCCATGTCCCAGGTCTATACCCTGACCTTCGTGAACCACAGCGCGAACCTTGGCAGCGTTTGTATCTACCAGAAGGCTCCCGACACCTCGGTGCACGACGTGATGTCGCTGGCGTGGTTCTCGAAGGAGGCGGCCCCGAGCACGCAGATCAGCTTCGACTGGACCATCGACTACTCGTTCATCTGGTCCCAGACGGGCGCGCTGGCGCCCGGGGTCCTGTTCTCGGCCTCCCAGGTCCTGCCGGCGGACCTGACGAGCACCAACAAGGTGACGTTCACCAACGAGAACGGTGCCTACACCTTCACGAACCAGGGGCCGGGCACCCCGGGCAGCCTCACCATCGTCCAGGATGGCACCATTCCCGCCATGCAGGCCGCTGTCGGCATCGGCATGTCCGGGAACGGAGCATTCGCCGTGCAGGCCCAGCCCAACTTCAACGAGATGTTCACCCCCCACCCGAACTACTGGATCACCTTCGGCACCTTCACGCAGGGGGAAGTGGTGGACGTCGAGTCCATGACCAACCCGGCGGAGATCACCTTCCCGGAGAACATCTACGCCATGACCGCCATCCTGAACAGTGACAACACCTGGACGGTGCTGCCGACCGGCCAGGCGAACGCGCACTTCCTCAAGGCCAGGGCGCGTAACCCCCTGGCGCGCTGGGGAGACCTGTCCACGCCTGGCAAGGTCGCGGCGCTGGCCCGCTGAGCGCCAGCTCGCCCTGCATTCCCAGCCCGGTTGATGCCGACCTGGACGGCCCGTGGAGTGCGAACACGGGCCGCCTGTTGCATGCCTCCTGAACACGCTCCATGGGATTTTGAGAGGTCGAAGCCAACCATGACGCGTGAACGCCGTCCCGAGGAATGCGGCGAGCCATCGCCGCACGTCTGTGATTGCCTTCGCCGGACGCATTCGACAGACATCGACCCTCCGGGTCGGATGACACCCCAACGAGGCGGAAGGTGCGTGCAAGGCCCATGGGGTAGAGTCGGCGCCATCCACGCCATCCAGCCAGGTGCCCCTCATGCGCGAGCCCTCCCTCGAGGACTTCTCCACGGCCAACGTGCGCGAGTCGGGCGAGGAGCCTCACCCTCACGACACGCCCCTGCTGCCGGCGCTGACCGTCGTCTCGCATCCCCTGCCCCACCGCGTGGGAGACCGCCTCTTGCTGGAGGGGCTCGCCGCGGGCCGCGACGTGGCGCTCTCGCGCAATGCCCCGGTCTTCGTCCCTCCCGGGGGAGCGCTGGGCTCGCACCTGGCCGACCCGTTCATCAGTCGCAAGCCGCTGGTCCTCGCGCCCGGCCCGGGGGGCAGCCTCCGCTTGACGCCCGCCGCGGACACCCGGGTCTCCCTCAGTGGCGAGCCGCTGCAGGGCCCCTGGGAGCTGTCCTCCAAGGAGGTGGCCGCCGGAGTGCCACTGGTGCTGGCCGGCCGTGTGGTGCTGCTGCTCCACCTGGCGGACTCCGCGCCCCCACGGGCAGGGGACTCGCTGGGCATGGTAGGCGCCAGCGCGGGCATCCAGCGGGTCCGCCGCCACGTCGAGCAGGTGGCGGACCTGGGGGTGCCCGTGCTCATCCGCGGCGAGACGGGCTCCGGAAAGGAGCTCATCGCCCGCGCCATCCACCAGCTCAGTCCCCGGAGGGAGCGACCCTTCGTCAGCGTCAACCTGGGCGCCATCCCCCGGGAGCTGGCCGCCTCCGAGCTGTTCGGCGCGCGCAAGGGGGCCTTCACCGGGGCGGTGAAGGACCAGGACGGCTACTTCCAGGCGGCCCACGGCGGGACGCTCTTCCTCGACGAGGTGGGGGAGGCGCCCCCCGAGGTCCAGGTGATGCTGCTGCGCGTGCTGGAGACGGGAGAGCTGTACCCTGTCGGCTCGCGCACGCCCATCGCCGTGGACGTGCGGCTGGTGGCCGCCACGGACGCGCACCTGGAAGAGCGGATTCGCGACGGCCGCTTCAAGGCGCCGCTGCTGCACCGGCTGGCCGGCTACTCCATCCGGGTCCCCGCCCTGCGTGAGCGGCCCGAGGACGTGGGGCCGCTCTTCCACCACTTCGCCCGCGAGGAGTTGGAGGTGCTGGGCGAGGCGCACCGGCTGAGTCCCGAGGACCCCTTCACCGAGCCGTGGCTCCCGGCGCCGCTGGCGGTCCGCATGCTGCGTCACGGCTGGCCGGGCAACATCCGGCAGCTGCGCAACGTGGCGCGGCAGCTCGTCATCGGCAACCGCGGCCAGCCGCGCCTGAGGCTCGACGCCCAGCTCGAGCAGGAGCTCTCGGCGGACGGGCCCCCGTCGACCGGCCGCCCCGCCACCACCGCCATGCCCGGCCCCGCTCCCGCCGTGCCCCGCCGCAAGCCCTCGGACGTCTCCCCGGAGGAGCTGCTCACCGCGCTGCGGGAGGGAGGCTGGGACTTCCAGGCCGCCGCGGACAGGCTCGGCATCCACCGCACCTCCGTCTACGACCTCATCGAGCGCGTGCCCCACCTGCGCACCGCCGGGGACCTGAGCGTGGAGGAGATTACGCGCTGCTTCCACGCGTGCCAGGGAGACCTGGACGCCATGGTGCGTCAGCTCGAGGTCTCCCGGCGCGCGCTGGGCCGCCGGCTCAAGGAGCTGGGGTTGGGCTGAAGCGCGCGCGGCGTGTCACCGGCGCGTGGCGCCACGTGTGGAAGCCCACGGCCCGACGCGTGGAAGGAGTGTCCCGCCACCGCCCCACGCCGGAGGTCGCCGGGCCTCGGACGGGCTCGTCCATTGCAATGGCATCACCACGGGAGGGTTGGACAGACATGAGCAGGGACGAGACGAGGATGTCGGACGGGTCCAGGGCGCGGAGCCGCTACTGGGTGATGACGGTGATGATGGTGGGGCTGGCAGGCTGTCCCTCGCCAAGGCCCAGGCCTTCGCCGGAGGTCGACGCTGACGCCAGGACGAGCCGGAGCCCCCTGGACGCGGACCCCTATCGCTGCCAGGACGGAGGCCCTGACAGGAGCCTCTATGCGCTGGATGCCACTCGGAACGGCTGGGTCGGCGCGAATGCCGCGTGCGTCGACCCTGACGGGGCAGTGATGTTCATATCGGACTGCGACGCGGGGACAGTCACATTCACATTCCCTACGCCCCCCGATGGGAGTGTGTTCTCGAATGACAGAACCGTGTGCACCCCGAGCGATGCCGGCTCGGTGACGAATGACGGAGGCACCTACACCATTACCCTCCCCAACCTGGGGGACGCTTGCCAGTTGGGCATCGCGCCGAACGCGAGGGGCAGCTTCACCTGGACGGCACATTCTGCCTGCCAACCCGCGGACTCCGAACCTGCCATCCGTAAACAATTGCCCATCACGGGAACCGTGGAAGTCGCCACGACCATCGACCGCTCGGAAGAGGAGGGGGACGCCGGGCGAAGATGAGGTCCGCTCAAGGCGCGGAGCCGGGCCCCTGCGTCAGCTGCCGCGACCACTCGTGCTTCAGCTGAGGGTTTCGCGCGAGCGCCGCGTCCAGGTCCTCCGGGGCCTGCTCCCGCCATGCTCGCGGGCCCTCCGCGGAAAGCGCTCCTGCTTCGCGCAGCCGCCGCAGGCCCGCGCGCAGCAGCAGCGCGTCCGCCCACTCCGGGCGCGCGGCGAGCAGTGCATCCGCCACCTTCTCCCCTCGCTCCAGCCATGCCCCGGGAGCCTCCCCGAAGGTGGGCGCGACACGTGCGCGCTCGCGGCAGTACTGGCCGAAAGCCAGTTGGAAGTCCTGGCGCTCGGGCATCAACTCGAGCGCCTTTTCAAAGGCCCGTGCCGCCCTGTCGAAGGCCTCTCGTGCACGCTCCCGCTGCCCCCGTGAAGTGAGCCCTCGGGCGAGCACCTCGTGGACCCGGCCCCGGTAGAGCCAGGCCTCGGCCTCCTCGGGATTGCGCGCGAAGGCCTCCCGGAGGGCCTCATCCGCCCTGGCCACCGCGGGACCCGGGTCCCGCCCGCGCTCCAGCAACAGGACGGCCCGCAGGTGGTGCACCCCGGCCAGGTTGACCCAGGGCCGGGCCATGCCCGGCAGCAGCGAGAGCGCCTCGCGGTAGGCGGCCTCGGCGGCGCGGACATCGGCCTCCGGGTCCTTGCCCAGAAGCCACAGGTACTGGGCGCCCGCCGCATGCATCTCGCCGAGGTTGTTCTGCCCGTACCCCTGCTTCGGAGCCACGACGATGGCCTGCTTGCAGGCGGTCCGCGCACGCTCCAGCAGCGGGAAGGGGTCTCCTCCCCGCTCCCACGTCTCGCGCGCCAACTCCAGCAGCACCGCGCTCACGCCATTGTGGAGCTGGGGGACGCGCGCGTTGATGGCAATGCCGCGCTGGTACAGGTCCAGGGCCGCCTCCAGCTCCGGCCGGCCATCACCACCCTGGCGCACGCGACGCGCGGCCAGCGTCGCGTGAAGCGTACCGCCCAGGAAGTACGGCACGAAGTTCCGCGGATTGAGCGCCAGCGCCTTCTCCAGCGCGACGCGGGCACCTTCCAGGTCCCGCTCCTCGTCCGGAGCACGCGGAAGCGAGGCCCGCGCCAGGTAGGTCATCCCCAGGTTGAGCCAGGCATCCGGCAGTGTCTCGTTCAGGCGGATGGCTTCGCGGTAGGCGTCGATGGCACGCCCGCGAGCGGGCAGCGGGTCTCCCCCCGTGGCCTCCGCGTGGTCTGCCTGGACGCGAAAGAGCAGGCCGAGCGTGGCGTGCAACTCATAGTCCCGCGCCTTCTCGGGAATGCCCTCGAGCACTTCGATGGCCTGGCGCACCGGCTCGCTCGGGTCCAGCCCGCGGCCCTGCATGGCACGAGCACGTCGCCACAGGCTCTGCCCCAGCTCCATGCGCGCCTTGACGGGCTCGGGGCGGAGCTCCAGCGCCTCTCGCGCGGCGGCCATCGCCTTCTGGAGTGGCTCCTCCACATCCTCGCCCCGGCCCATCCGATGCTCCGCCAGGCGGTTGTGGAAGCGCGCCTCCAACACCTTCGCCCGAGCGAAGCCGGCATCGACCGCGAGCGCCCGCGCCACCGCCTCCAGGCCCCGGGTGTATGGGGGCAGCACGTCCCCCCGGCCATACAGCTCCATCACCATCGCCGTGTACTCCAGCTTCGCGAGCGCGAAGTGGATGTCGGGCACGCTCTCGGCGGTGGAGGCCGCGTCCGAGCAGGCCCGGCGTCCGGCCTCCAGGTCCGCCAGCGCCCCGTCCCGGTCCCCCGTGTTCCACCGCCGGGCGGCTCGCGTCTGCAGGATGTCGCCGCGCAGCAGGAGCACCTCGTGAGACCACGCGTGCCCCTGCCCCGTGGACTCCAGCCGCTCCAGCGCCTCATCCAGCCGGTCCTCATAGAAGGCGAGCAGGGCCGCCACATAGTCCGTGGAGGGCACCTCCGCGCCCTCGCTGGCGCGCAGCCAGGTCAGGGCCGGCTCGCGGTAGTCGCGCGCCAGGGCCTCGCGGCGCACCTGGCGCTGGGTGGCGTCCGGCAGGCGCTCCACCTCCAGCAGCGCCTCCCGGTACAGGTGCCCCAGCACCAGCGCCAGCGCCCAGGCGACGCGAGGCTCGCGGTAGCCCTCGCGCCACGCGGCTTCCAGGTGCCCGCGCGCCGTGGCCTCGTCTCCCATGGCCAGGTAGCCGCGCCCCAGCGCGTACTGGCCCGGCCCCGCGGCCAGCTCCCCGGCGTCGCGCACCTCTCTCGCCAACGCCTCCAGGCGCGCGCGCAGCTCCTCCCGGTCCTTCCGCGTGTCGTGCAGCCGGGCCAGGCCGGAGTAGCGGGCCATCGCCTCGATGCGCTCCACCTGCTCGGTGAAGCGCCGGGCCAGGCGCTCGCGCCGGGCGGCCTCCTGGCGGGTGTACACGGACTGTCCCAGCGCGGCGCCAATCAGCACCAGCGCCACGGTGACGACGCTGGCGAGCACCCGGTGCTTGCGCAGCCGCTTGCCCAGGCGGTAGCCCCATCCGACGGGGCACGCGCGCACGGGCTCTCCGGAGAGGAAGCGCTCCAGTTCCTCGGCCAGCTCCCGCGCCGAGCCGTAGCGGGCGCCGCGCTCCTTCTCCAGGCACTTGAGGACGATGGCCTCCAGGTCCACGGGGATGTCCGCGTCCAGCGCGCGCGGCGGGCGGGGCTCCACGGTGGCCACGTTGGCGAGAACCTCCAGGGCGTTGGCTCCGGAGATGGGGGCCTGGCCGGTGAGCAGGTGGTACAGCGTGGCGCCCAGGCTGTAGACGTCCGCGCGCCGGTCCAGGCGCGACACCTCGCCCCGGGCCTGCTCGGGGGCCATGTAGTGCGGCGTGCCCAGCACCGAGCCGGTAGCGGTGACGCCCTCCTTCCAGTCCCGCGCCAGGCCGAAGTCCATGACGTAGGGCCGGAGGCGGCCGTCCTCGGCGCGCTCCACCAGGATGTTGGAGGGCTTGATGTCCCGATGGATGAGCCCGGCGCGGTGGGCCGCATGGACGCCCTCGGTGACATCGCGCAGCACCAACGCCTTCTGCTCCACGGTGAGCTCGGGCGCCAGCAGGTGGAGGGGTTGTCCGTCCACGTACTGCATGGAGATGAAGGGATGGCCCTGGACCTCGCCCACCTCGTACACCTTGCACACGCGCTCATGCTCCACGCGCGCCTGCGCAGAGGCCTCGGACAGCAGGCGGCGCACCAGCTCGGGTGCGCCGCCGAGGACGAACTTGAGGGCGACCTGGCGGCGCAGGCGGGGCTCATACGCGAGGAAGACCTGGCCCATGCCGCCCTGGCCCAGGAAGCGCACCGGCTGGTAGCGCTCCCACCCGGGCACCGGGAAGGCGGGGCCCGCGCCAGGACGCTCCGTGAGCTGGGGCCCTCCCTCGATCATCATCGTCGCGGCGGCGTCCTGTTCGGGAGTAGCAGCCGCACCGGGCCGCAGCAGTGCGAACGCCGCCTCGGAGACTTGGCCCCGCTCCACCAGCAACTCCAGGAGCCCACGTCCCCGCTGGCGAGCCTCCTCCAGCAAAACCTCCGCCTCTTCGCGCGAGATGAACCCCTCCGCCAGCGCGATGCGGAGCTCGGCTTCCAGGTCCATGTGAAGGAGTTCCCCCGTGGAGGAGGTAAACCCTACCACGTCCTCTTCCGGCGCCCGGTTCGCCGGGAACCACGCCGAACAGCAGGCGGACGGACGGCGTTGACTGGAACGAGCTTCTAGAATCAGGTTCCAACCATGGAGAAGGAACGCCGAAGCGCCGTTGGCGAGCGGAGCCGCCGCGCCATCCTGGACGCCGCGCTCGAATGCTTCACCCGACTGGGGTGGGCGGCGACGACCATCGAGGACATCCGCAAGTCCAGCGGCGCCAGCGTGGGCAGCGTCTACCACCACTTCGGAGCGAAGGAGGGCATCGCGGTCGCCCTCTACATCGACTGCCTGCGCCAGCATCAGGAGGTGCTGCGCGCGCGGCTGGAGCGCGAGCACGACGCGGAAGGCTTCGTGCGCACTGTCGTCATGCACCACATCACCTGGTCGCGGGCGAATCCGGACGCGGCGCGCTACCTCATCCGGATGCGCCGCGAAGAAGCGGTGGCTGCCGCCGAGCCGGAGATTCAATCCGCGACGGGCGACTTCCTGCGTGAGGGTTTTACCCGGCTGAAGGCCTTCGCGAAGGAAGGCCAGTTGCTCCACCTGCCGTCCACCGCGTACATGCCGTTGCTACTCGGGCCCGCGCAGGAGTTGCTCCGCTACTGGGCCAGTGGCCGGGGCGAGCTGAAGCCTGGCATCGAGAAGGTGCTGGCGGATGCGGCGTGGCGCTGCCTGAAACCCTAGGACAGGGCCCACGCGATGGCGTCGCCGATGCGGTCCTGCCCGAAGAACAGCTCGTCACGGGTGACGCAGTTGGGTGCGCCGAAGATGCCCAGCGCCTCGGCCCGGGCGGTGTTCTCGCGGAGCCGGGTCTTGTTCTCCTCCGTGACGGCGGAGGCGAGCACCCGCTCGGAGTCCACGCCGAGCCCGCTCAACACCTCCGCCAGGACAGTCGGCTGCGAGATGTCGCGGTCCTCGGCGAAGTTGGCGCGGAAGACGGCGCGGATGAAATCCCCGAGCCAGGGCTGGCCCTCACCCGCGCAGGCCACTCGGGATGCGAGGACCGTGCCCCGGGGGAAGACGCTCGGCCGGCGCCAGGGCAGGCCGTGTTTCGCGCACAACCGCTCCACGTCTCGCCACATGTACCGGCCGCGAACCGCGCTCACATTGAACGGCGAGTCCTTGATGCCGAGCTGCGCGGTGAACAGGGGGCCGAGGAGGAACGGCCTCCACAGGAGCGGGACTCCCGCGGCCCGACACTCCTCTTCAATTCGCAGCGCACCTACGTACGAGTAGGTGCTCCCGAACTCGAACCAGAACTCCAGCGGCGCGGCCATGCGGACCTCCTGGCCACGAGGTCTACACGCGCTCGAGCACCGCCGCCACCGCCTGGCCGCCGCTCGTGCACAACGCAACCAGGGCCACCGTGCCGCCGCGCCGCTCCAGCTCGTCCACGGCGGTGCCCACGAGCATGTTTCCGGTGGCGCCCAGCGGATGGCCCAGGGCGATGGCGCCGCCGTTGACGTTGACGCGCTCCAGGTCCACCTCCAGCGCACGCGCCGTCTGCAGGACGACGGCCGCGAAGGCCTCGTTGATTTCCCACAGGTCCACGTCGCGCGCCGTCATGCCCGCGGCCTTGAGGGCCTTGAGCGCGGCGGGAGCCGGCCCCGTCAGCATCAACACCGGGTCGCTCCCCACTGCGGCGACGGCCCGCACCCTGGCGCGGGGCTTGAGCCCGTGGGCGCGCACGTAGTCACCGGAAGCCACCAGCATGGCCGCCGCGCCGTCCACGATGCCGCTGGACGTGCCGGCCGTGTGCAGGTGCCGCACCTCGCGGGCCCGGGGCCACGCGCGCACCGCCAGCGCATCCAGCGTCTCGCCGTGGGGGCCAGCGACCTGGGCGCCCAGTTGCGTGAAGGAAGCGGAGAGCGCCGCCAGCTTCTCGAGCGACGTGTCCGCGCGTGGAGAGTCATCGGTGGCCAGCAACACCTCGCCGGTGTCCGGGTGCTTCACGGGGAAGAGGCTCCGGCTGAAGCGCCCCTCCGCCTGCGCCCGCGTGGCGAGCTGCTGGGAGCGGAGGCCGAACGCGTCCAGCTCCGCGCGGGAGAAGCCCTCCAGCGTGGCGATGAGGTCCGCGGAGATGCCCTGGGGGACCTGGAAGAGACGCTCGCGAAGGCGGGTGTTGCCCCCATCCGTCCCGCCTCCGTCCGCGCCCAGGCCCAGCCGGCTCATCTGCTCGACGCCGCCAGCCACCACCAGCCGCTGCGCGCCCGAGGCCACGCCCATGGCGGCCAGCGACAGCGCCTGAAGGCCCGAGCCGCAGAAGCGGTTGAGGCTGAAAGCCGGCACGGTGATGGGCCAGTTGGCGGCCAGCAGCGCCTGCCGCGCGATGTTGGCGCCCTGGGCCTCCACCTGGGCCACGCAGCCAATCACCACGTCGTCGACTTCCGACACGTCCACGCTCGTGCGCTGTGGAAGCTGTTGCAGCGTCTGCGCCAGCAGCTCCTGCGGGTGCAACCCGCTGAGCGCGCCCTTCCCAGGCTTCGCCCGGGCCCTCGGCGTCCGGACCGCATCCAGAATGTAGGCATCCATCGGCAAACCCCTTCCCACTCGCGGCGAGGCCTCGTGCCCCGGTCAACGCGCCACAACCATATTTCAAGCATAATATGGTCGCAATTCCAATTGGCACCCCGGGTCCGTGGGCGGACATTCCGGTAGCGAAGAGGGGGGCCCGGGTCCGGGCCTCGGCCCTGGATGATGGCTATAATCCGGAGCAGCGAGGAGACACCTGGATGGGGCATCCCCCGGAACAGAAGCAGGCCACACACGAGCGCATCCTGGAGGCGGCGAGCGCGCTCTTCCGTCGGCAGGGGTTCTCCGCGACGAGCGTGGAGAACGTGATGCGCGCCGCCGGGCTGACGGTGGGCGGCTTCTATGCGCACTTCGGCTCGAAGCAGGCGCTCCTCGTCGAGTCGCTCGCGCGCATCATGTCGAAGCGCCGGGGGGAGTGGTTCCAGGGCATCGAGGACCTGCGGGGCGCGGAGTGGATGAGCCACCTCGTGCGGCGCTACCTCTCCCGGGCCCACCGTGACGCCCAGGTGCCCGCGTGCCCGCTGCCCGCCGTGCTGTCCGACGTGGCTCGCGGAGAGCCCGCGCTGAAGGAGACCCTCTCCCGGGAGGTGGACCTGATGGTGGAGGGCATCGCCGCGAACCTCTCCGGAGACACCCGCGCGAGTGCCCGGGAGCGCGCACTGGCGGCCTACGCGCTCTGCATCGGAGCGCTGAGCATCGCGAAGGCGACGGAGGGGACGCCTCTCTCCGACGAGATGCTCATCGCGGCCCGCCGCGCCTCCGTGCTGCTGGCGGAGACGTCGGAACCCCGCGCCTGACGCGGGCCCCGGTTCGCGGCGGACTCGAAGCCCGCGCTACAGTCCCCGTCCGAGATGATTCGCGAGAATCCGAGCGTGCCCATCCTCATGGGCCTGGTCCTGCTGGTGCTGGGTGTGGTCATCGGTGGCGAGCTGCTCCAGGGCACGAGCGCCAACGATGACCCGACTGTCGCGAGGCCGCTGCGGCCCTCGGCCCGCGCTCAGGGCCGGCAACCTGCCTCGTCTTCGGCCAAAGCCGGTGCGAGCCTCGTGTTCATCTCCTTCGGCGCGGGGCTGAGCCTGTATGGCTTCCGCCAGTCGAAGCGGCAGGGGCTGCTGCTGCGGGACGGCGTGCCCGTGGTGGGCCGCGTCGTCCACATCCACCACGAGCGGAAGCGCAGCAGCCGGCTTACCTACCGCTTCGTGGACGACCAGGGCCAGGTGCGCGAGGGCGTCTACTCCACCCTCTTCGCGGGCGGCCCGCTGGACGAGCTCCAGGTCGGCACGGACGTCACCGTCGTCTACGACGCCGCGGACTCGCGCAGGCACACACTCGACGTGGACCATGTGCGGCGCGCGGACGCAGCGCTGCGCCGGCTCTGACGTCACACGGTCATGGGGCGCTCGCGTGTCCGCGCCCCACACCGTCTCTGACCACAGCATCACCGGGTGCTCGCGTGCCCGCGGCCTACACCGTCTCGGTTCGCAGCGTCACCGGGTGCTCGCGCAGCCACTCCTGGCAGCGCTGGATGCGCACGGCGGCGGCCGGCAGGCCCATGTTCGTCAGCAGCTCCCGGTAGGGCTCGAAGCTCTCCGGCGTCCACGTGGTGAGAGCCTTGAGGTCCGCGAGCATGACCATCTCCTCGGCCGAGCGCCCCACGGCCTCCTGCCGCGAGGTGAGCAGCGCGGCGAGCGTCATGCGCGCGGGCTCCGCCTCGAAGGCGATGGCGGTGTCCATGAAGGCCGCACGGGTGGCCTCGTCGGCGGATGCGTCCTTCGCCTTCTCGCGCAGGCGCCCCAACAGCCCCGACAGGAAGTCCTCGTCGAGCGCGCCCTTCACCGCGCGCATCAGCGTCGTCACGGCCTCGCGCCGCGTCGCCGGCTCCGCGTCCTGCGGCAGGGACTTCAGCGCCTGCATCGGCTCCCAGAGGACGCAGGTGAGCCACAGCTCCTCCTCGGGTGCGAAGACGGGCGGAGAGGAGGGCTCGCGCATCCGGGCCTCCACGCGGGCGGCGCGCTCCCGGGCCTCGCGGGCGATGCGCTCGGCGATTCCCGGGTCTGACTGCACGTAGCGCAGCAGCGCATCCACATCGCCCCCTCGGGCCTGCTGGAGGGCCTCGCGCGCCTCGGGCGGCAGCGTCTCCTCGGCGAAGCCACCGGCGAGCGCCTCGTACTTCTTCACCAGCTCCGCGTGCTTCGCACTCCACTCGCGGAACTGCACGTCGAACACCACGTCCAGCAGCGGGTTGTCCTCCGCGCGCGAGCGGCCGAGCTTCTTCGACGCGGAGGCGAACAACACCCCCACGCTCAGCGCCTGCCGGTCTCCAGCGGAGAGCCCCGGCTCGGAGGCACGCCCCAACAGCGCCGTGCCGAGCTGCTCCAGGAACGCGGGCGTGCCCAGCGCACGCACCGTCCCGACGAGCAGCTCGCGCCGGGCGCTGGTGGCGTCCTGGCCCTCCTTGTCGGACAGCCGCGCCAGCTCCGGACCCACGTGGTCGGAGAATGCCTTCGCATCGAAGCGCAGGCCGGGTGAGGGGCCCCACTCGGCCAGCAGCGCGCCCAGGCGCACCAGGCACCCGGACAGCCGCGACGTGTCCGGGTCTCCCAGAATCTCCATCGCCGCCTTGAGGTCCGCGGCCAGCGGGTGCGCGGGAGCAGCGGGCGGCGGCGCGGCCTTCGCCCGGTCCTCGGCGGCATGGCAGACCTTGTACTTCAGGCCGCTCCCACAGGGGCACGGGTCATTGCGGCCGGGCTTCTTCGAGCTCAATCGTTCCTCACGGGTCCTTGCACGCGACGGGTGCGGTCCGGTGGCACCGTAGCAGGCCGCTCCCGGAAGCAAATCCCGATGTGGGGACAGATGCCCGACGGGCAACGTGCTGATGGCGCACGGGCTCACACCCTCGATGCGCGTGTTGTCCGCCTCACGGCATCGGCGAGGTGTCGGCCGTGAAGGCCGCCCGCTCCTCCGCCGTGAGGTCCGGCCGCTGCTCACACCCGCGCTCCGCCGCCAGCACCGCGGCCTCCAGGACGGACATCACGGCCAACGCCTGCGCGGGCGTCACGGGGTTGGGCCCCCTGCCCTCCAGCGCGTCTCGCAGGCCGCTGTAGTAGCGGCGGTAGTCCCCGGGAGGCGCGACGGTGGTCCGCACCGAACCCGTCGCCCCGTCCGTCAGCCGTCCGGGTGAGGGGTCCTCGCCCCACCCCGGAGCCCCGGGAAGCACGTCCGCGCGCAGCCCGTCCTCCTGCGTGTCCAGCCCGTGCTTGAGCCACGAGCCCTTCGTGCCATGCACCGCGAACCGGGGCAGTCCCCCCGCGACGAGCATGGACGCCTGGAGCACGACATGCCGCCGGGGATACGCGAGGGTGACCTGGCACCAGTCATCCACCTGCGCTCCCTCGCGATGTCTCCCGAGGGCCGCCGCCACGGTGTCGGGCAGCCCGAACAGTTGCAGCGACTGGTCGACCAGGTGGGGGCCGAGGTCGAACCACACGCCCGCGCCCGGCTGCGCCTGCTCGCGCCAGCGCGGGCGGACCTCGGGGCGGAAGCGGTCGAACCGCGATTCCACATGCGTCACCCGCCCCAGGGCGCCGTCCGCGAGCAGGGCCCGCAGCGCGAGGAAGTCACTGTCCCACCGCCGGTTGTGGAACACCGACAGCAGCCGTCCCCGCTCCTCCGCCAGCGCGCACAGCGCGCGAGCCTCCGCCACCGTGACGGTGAAGGGCTTGTCGACGACGACGTGTTTGCCTGCGCGGAGCGCGGCCTCGGCCAGCGGTGCATGGCTCTCATTGGGCGTGGCGATGACGACGAGGTCCACGTCGGGATGTGTGGCCGCATCCCGCGCGGACGCCACCACCGTCACGCCCGGCAGCCGGGCCTGCACATTCTCAGGCTGGCTGGACGCGACGACGCGCAGCTCCAGCCCCTGCACCGCTCGAATCAGCGGAGCGTGGAATGTTCTTCCCGCGAAGCCATGGCCCAGCAGCGCGACACGCACTGTCATGTATCAATCCTCGTGCAACTGAATAGCATCCAGGCTCCCCCCTCGAGGAAGAGTTCCCATGCGTCCCTTGTCCCTGGCCTCGCTGCTGCTGTTGCTGTCCGGCCCCAGTCTCGCGGCGGTGAAGAACGTCGCCAACGTCTCCCAGCTCCAGTCCGCGCTCACCTCGGCGCAGGCCGGCGACGAGATTGTGCTCGCGGACGGCACGTATGACGTCAGCCAGAATCTGGGGTGTTCAGCGGAGGGCACCGCGTCCAGTCCCATCGTCGTGCGCGCGGCGAACCGGCACGCGGCACTCATCCGATTCAATGCCACGGAGGGCTTCAAGGTCTCCGGCCGCTATTGGACGTTCGACGGGCTCGACATCGAGGGCGTGTGCGCGCAGGACAGCAGCTGCGAGCACGCCTTCCACGTCACCGGACACGCGGAGAACTTCGTCCTGCGCAACAGCCGGGTCCGGAACTTCAACGCGCAGCTCAAGGTCAACGCGGCCAAGAACACCGGTGGCGTCTACGAGATGCCGCACCGGGGCCTCATCGAGCGCAACGAGGTCTATGACACGCGCGCCCGGAGTACGGGCACCCCGGTGACGAAGCTCAACATCGACACCGGCGACGACTGGGTGGTGCGGGAGAACTACGTGCACGACTTCGCCAAGGCGGGCGGCATCTCCTACGGCGCCTTCATGAAGAGCGGAGGCCGCCGGGGCACCTTCGAGCGCAACCTCGTCATCTGCACCAAGGACGCGGCGGCGGGGAATACGCGCATCGGCCTGTCCTTCGGCGGCGGCGGCACGGGAAACGAGTTCTGCGCACCGGCCTTCGACGCGGGCGTGCCGTGCGACCCGGAGCACTCGGATGGCGTGCTGGTCAACAACGTCGTCATCAACTGCTCGGACGTGGCCATCTATCTCAACAAGGCGGCGAACACGCAGGTGCTGTTCAACACCCTCATCGCCACCACGGGCGTGGACTTCCGCTTCGCCTCCAGCACTGGCGGGGCCCACGGCAACGTGCTGTCCTCGGTGATTCGCGGCCGCGACACCGGGAGCTTCGACGCGGGCACCAACCTCATGAACGTGGCGACCGACACCTGGTCCTCCTGGTACCAGGCGCCGCTGAGTGGCGACCTGCGCATCAAGGGGAATGTCTCGCAGCTCATCGGCGCGGCGGCGGCGCGGGCCTCGGTGACGGTGGACTACTGCGCGCGGCCCCGGCCCACGGGGTCCGCCTACAGCCTCGGTGCGCTCGAGCACTCCCTGGGTGATTGCAGCGACGCCGGCACGGGCGGTCCCACGGATGCCGGCACCGGTGATGCGGGAACTCCCGTGGACGCGGGCCATCCGATGGGGAGCGACGGCGGCTACCCGGAAGGAGCGGACGCGGGCCCCATCCGTATCGACGAGGACCCGGACTCCGACGGTGGCTGCAGCGCGGCCCCGGGCCTCGCCGCCCTGCTCGTGCTGTTGCTGGTGCCGCTCGCGCGGCGGCGCCGGGACTCCAGCCACCTGCCCTGAAAAAGACGCGGCGCCGCCCGCCGAGGAGGTCGGGCGGCGCCGCTCCCGTGGCCGCGCGGTCCAGGCCTCCGGGCAGAAGCTGCCTGGCGGTCCGCGGCCCACGGTCAGCTGTCACGTGTGGTGGTGCAGGCTCTCCACCAGGTACGGGTCCCCTGCGGGAATCATGGGCGCCGAGCGCACCGCGCGCGTCACCGCCAGCGTGAAGAGCGCGCCCACGCCCAGGAAGCCCGCCAGCTCGTACACGCCGAGCCCCGCCCCCTCTGGCATGTTCGCGGGAGCCACCATCAGGTACAGGTCCAACCAGCGCCCCGCGAGCAGCACGGCCGCCACCCGCAGCAGGTGCGACGGGCTGCGCTTCGCCGGCCGCGGCAGCAGCAGCACGAAGGGCAGCGCCCAGTTCAGCACCACATTCAGGTAGAACGGCACCGCCCACCCGCCGTGCATCCGCGCGATGAAGTAGACCGTCTCCTCCGGGATGTTCGCGTACCAGATGAGCAGGAACTGCGAGAACCAGAGGTAGGCCCACAGCGTGGCGAAGCCGAACATCAGCTTGCCCAGGTCATGCAGGTGGCTGGAGTTGAGCTGGGGCAGCGCGCCCGCCCGGTGCAGGAGAATCGCGGCCACGGTAATCGCGCACACGCTGGAGCTGAGCAGCCCCGCGACGTTGTAGAGCGCGTAGATGGTGCTGAACCAGTGCGGCTCCAGGCTCATCAGCCAGTCGAAGGCCGCCAGGCAGAACGTCAGGCCGAAGAACACGAGGAACACCGCGGACACCGCGACGTTGCGCTTCGTCAGCGCCTCCGTCCGCTCCGAGTCCTGCCGCAACGAGTTGCGCCGCAGCATCCACGTGAAGCCCGTCCACAGCGCCAGCGTCAGCACCATGCGCACGCCGAAGAACGGCACGTTGAGGAAGGCCGCCTTCTGGTGCAGCAGGTGGTCCGTCTCCATGATGCCGGGCCGCGCCCACAGGTAGAGCTTCGGCGCGAAGGGCACCAGCACCAGCAGCGGCACCGCGCCCCACGGTACGTAGGAGGCGAACGCCTCCGGAATGCGCTTGAAGACGGTGAACCAGCCCGCGTTGGCCACGTACATCAGCGCCAGGAACATGGCGCCGCCCAGGCCCAGGCACAGGAAGTAGAAGCCGCTGGTGAGCAGGCTGGAGAGCGCGCGAGCCGGGTACAGCACCAGCCCCGCGCCCAACGTCCCCAGGCCCGCCACCGCGACGGCCAGGGCCGCGCGGCGCACGCCGGGGGACACCTCGAAGCCTCCGCCCGAAGCCGGAGGTACGTCATGCACGGGGGCGCTCATGGCACGTCCTTCCGCGCCGTCCGCGCGGGGTTCTGCAGCGTGCGGAGGTAGTGGACGATCTTCCACCGGTCCTCCGGCGCCACCTGCGAGCCATGGGCCGGCATCAGCCCCTGGCCATGGGTGATGATGTGGAACACCTGCCCGTCGGGGAGCCCCTTCGCGTGCTCGGCCAGCAGCGACGGCGGCATGGGGAAGCGCGCCGTCACCAGGCCGTCCCCCAGCCCGCCCGAGCCATGGCACGGGCTGCAATACCGCTGGAAGGCCGTCTGCCCGCGCGCCAGCACCTCGGGTGTAGCGGGATAGGGATTCTTGAAGTCACGCCCGGCCCGCGCCGCCTCCTCCGGGCCCGCGGCCAGGTGCAGCGGCTGGTGCCCGCGCGGCACCGTGCCCTTCGCCGGCCCCAGCAGCGTCTTGCCGTCCGGCGTGTTGGGGTTGGGCGCGAAGCTGTCGTACGGCACCGAGGACACCATGTCCGGTGCGTACTCGTAGTTGGGCCGCGTCTCGTCCTGCTCGCAGCCGGCGGCGGCCAGGGCCAGGGCCACCGCGGCGGGGAAAACCTTCCTCACGACGCCACCTCCATCCGGGCCGTCTCCACCGCGCCGTGCCGACGCAGCAACTCCTCCGCGATGGACGCGCCCTCGGGCGCCTCGCGCGCCTCCAGCGCAATCGCGAATCGGTCGTCCGTCACCCGGGGCAGCGCCACGCGGCGGCTGCCCGGGAAGAGCTTCACGCGTGCCAGGAAGGAGCCCACGGTGATGAGCGCCGCGAAGAGCACCGTCAGCTCGAACGCCACGGGGACGAAGGCTGGGAACGAGTTGAAGGGCTTGCCGCCCACGTTGAGCGGCCAGCTCACCACGCTGGTGTACAGCTGGAGCGCCAGCGCCAGCGAGCCGCCCAGCAGCCCCGCCCCGAAGCACACCCAGGTGATTCGGCTGGGCCTCAGGCCCATGGCCTCGTCCAGGCCGTGCACCGCATAGGGCGTGTACACGTCGTGCAGGGCGTAGCCGGCCTCGCGCACGGCGCGGGTGGCGTCGAGGACCTTCTCCTCGCTGTCGAAGTAGCCGACGAGGACGGGGGCGCTCATACGGGGACATCCTTTCGGGTGGCGAGGGCCAGCGCCGGCGCGGGCAGTACCTCCGCGGCGGCGGGCGCGGCCTTGCGGGGGCCGGGGGCGGCCGCCCCTCCGTGTGTGTCTCGCGCGAAGCCCAGCACGCTCTTCACCTCGCCGATGGAGATGATGGGCAGCACGCGCACGAAGAGGAGGAACAGGGTGAAGAAGAGGCCGAACGTGCCGATGAAGGTGCCCACCTCCACCATCGTCGGCGTGTACATGGACCAACTCGACGGCAGGAAGTCGCGGTGCAGGCTGGTGACGATGATGACGAAGCGCTCGAACCACATGCCCACGTTGATGACCAGCGACAGGGCGAAGATGGCAGCCGGCGAGGTGCGCACCTTCTTGAACCAGAACAGGTGCGGCGACACCACGTTGCACGTCACCATCGTCCAGTAGGCCCAGGCGTAAGGGCCGAAGGCGCGGTTGAGGAAGGCGAAGCGCTCGTAGGGGTTGCCCGAGTACCAGGCGACGAACACCTCCGTCCCGTACGCCAGCGACACCAGGCCGCCGGTGACGATGATGACCTTCGTCATGTTCTCCAGGTGCCGGACGGTAATCAGGTGCTCGTAGCCCAGCACCACGCGGGTGATGATCATCAGCGTCAGCACCATGGCGAAGCCGCTGAACACCGCGCCGGCCACGAAGTACGGCGGGAAGATGGTGGTGTGCCAGCCGGGGATGACGGACGTGGCGAAGTCCATGGAGACGATGGTGTGCACGCTGAGCACCAGCGGCGTCGCCAGCCCCGCGAGCAGCAGGTACACCGTCTCGTAGCGGCTCCACGTCCGGTGCGAGCCCGTCCACCCCAGCGACAGCACCTTGAAGACGGCCTTGCGCAGGCCGGCCTTCGCCCTGTCGCGCACGGTGGCCAGGTCGGGGATGAGGCCCACGTACCAGAACACCGCGGACACGGTGAAGTAGGTGGAGATGGCGAACACGTCCCACAAGAGCGGCGAGCGGAAGTTCACCCACAGGCTGCCGCGCGAGTTCGGGTACGGCAGCACCCAGAAGGCCAGCCACGGGCGGCCCATGTGGATGACGGGGAAGAGGGCCGCGCACATGACGGCGAAGAGCGTCATCGCCTCCGCCGCGCGGTTGATGCTGGTGCGCCACTTCTGCCGGAAGAGGAAGAGGATGGCGGAGATGAGCGTGCCCGCGTGGCCGATGCCCACCCAGAACACGAAGTTGGTGATGTCGAAGGCCCAGCCCACCGTCTTGTTCAGGCCCCACACGCCAATGCCCGTGCCCACCTGGTACGCGACGATGCCGGCGCCGGTGCCCAGAATCGACACCGCCACCGCGAACGCCGCCCACCACCTCCACGTCGGAGGGCGCTCCATGGGCGCGCAGATTTCCTCGGTGAGCTGGCCCAGGCTGCGCGCCTCGCTGACGAGCGGCACGCGCAGCGGCGACAGGTGCTGGTGGCTCATGTTTCGCTTCCCGACCCGGTGTTGCGGATCTTCGTGAGGTAGGTGATGGACGACCCGATGTTCAGCTCCTCCAGCAGCCGGAAGGCGCGGCCGTCCTTCGCGAGCTTCGCCACGGCGCTGCCGGAGTCGTTCAAGTCTCCGAAGTGAATGGCCTTCGCGGGGCAGCTCTGCTGGCAGGCCGTCTGCACGTCGCCGTCGCGCAGTGCGCGGCCCTCGCGATTCGCGCTGGCCTTGGCCTCCTGCACGCGCTGCACGCACATGGAGCACTTCTCCATGACGCCGCGACTGCGCACGACGACGTCCGGGTTGAGCACCATGCGCTCCAGCGGCTCGTCGTGCTTGTAGTCGAACCAGTTGAAGCGGCGGACCTTGGTGGGGCAGTTGTTGGCGCAGTACCGGGTGCCCACGCAGCGGTTGTAGACCTGCTGGTTGAGCCCCTCGCTGGAGTGCACCGTGGCGAGCACCGGGCACACCGTCTCGCACGGCGCATTCTCGCAGTGCTGGCACATCATCGGCTGGTGGACGACCTGGGGGTTGGCCTCGTCACCGGCGTAGTACCGGTCGATGCGCATCCAGTGCATCTCGCGCGAGCGCAGCACCTCGTCGCGCCCGACGCTGGGGATGTTGTTCTCCGCCTGGCAGGACACCACACACGCCGAGCAACCCGTGCACGCGCTCAGGTCCACCGCCAGCGCCCACCGGTGGCCCTTGTATTCGTGGCCGGACCAGATGGAGAGCGGGTGCTTGTCGTTGCCACCGTGCGCCTCGTGCTCCTCGTTGCCCGCGCGCGGGTTGGCGAGGAACGCGGCCAGTTCCGCCTCGCGCACGTGGGGGCGCCCGTCGAGACGGTTGTACGTCTGGGTGAGGGCCAGGGGCTGCCGCTCGCCGGTGGACTCCACCGTCACGCCCGGCACCGCGCGCCGGGACTGGCCGCCCACCACCGTGGCCAGCGGATAGCCATTGGCGCCGATGCCGTCCGCGATGCGGCCCGCCCTGGTGCGGCCGTAGCCCACCGGCACGGCGATGACGGACGGGTGCGTGCCCGCCTGGATGAGCACCGGCACTTCCACCGTCTTCGCACCCGAGCGCACCCGCACCACGTCGCCGTCGGACAGGCCCAGCGCCTTCGCGCGTGCCGGGGCGATGCAGGCGGGGTTGCCCCACGTCACCTTGGTGATGGGGTCCGGCACCTCCTGCAGCCAGCCGTTGTTGGCGAGCGCGCCGTCGCGCAGCGCCACCGTGGGGTACAGCACCAGCTCCCAGTCCACGGACGCGCGGGCCACGCCGGCCAGCGCCTTCGCGAGCCCGTCCTCACGGAAGGCCGGTGCGGCCACCGGCGTCGCGGGCAGCATCACCACGCCCCGGCGCACGGCATCGTCCCAGAATGCGCTGAAGTCCTGTCCGGCCACGCCCGCGCGGGGGAAGACCTCCGCCTCCCAGCGCTCGCGCAGGAAGTCGTAGTGCGAGCGGGGTGCCCCCGCCCACAGGAGCAGGGACTCCACCAGGGGGCGCGTGTCGTGCAACGGCGCCACCGCCGGCTGGCGCAGGGAGAGCACGCCACGCCGGGGCTCCGCGTCGCCCCACGACTCGAGGCCGGTGACGTCCGGTGCGTGGAAGCGCATCAGGCTGGCCGTCTCGTCCAGCCTGTCGTTGGTGGCCACGGTGAGGAGCACGGACTTCAGCAGCGCCGCCAGCTCGTCGCCGCGCGGGTCCGCATAGGCGGGGTTGACGCCGAGGAAGAGCACCGCGCCCACGCCGCCCGCGCGCAGCTCCGACAGCAGCTCGCCGTACGTCAGCGCGTCCGCATCCAGCGCCACGCCGTCCGCTACCGACACGGTGTTGCCCTCGTTGCCCAGCAACGCGTTGGCCGTGTTGGCCAGCACCTGCGCGGCCACGTCGTCACCGCCCGCCACCACGAGCGCCCTGCCCCGCTGCGCCCACAGTGCTTCCGCGAGTTCCTCCAGCGCGGTCTCTTCCAATGCAGGTGCGGCGACCGACGCCACCGCCGGCACCGCACGCTCCGCCTTCCGCGCCAGCCGCCGCACGAGGTCGGCCAGCGCGGGCGTCACATCGGACGGGGACACGACGAAGCGCCGGTCCGCGGCGGCCCCCGTGAGCGTCAGCACGGGCTCCACCTGGTAGTGCAGCGCCATGTCCCGCTTGCCGGCCGCATCGCGCGCCTCGGTGTACTGGCGGGTGAAGGCCACCGGCGACACCCAGGTGCCGAGGAAGTCCGCGCCAAAGCTGGCGATGACCTTCGCGTTCTCGAAGCGGTAGTCGGGCACCACGCGCACGCCGTGCGTGACCCGGTGGGCGTCGCCGATGGCGGCCAGCTCCCCGAGCGGCTCGTAGCGCACCGTGCGCGCCGTCGGGTACGTGGCGAGGAAGCGCTTCACCGCGGCCTCGGCCGTGGGGCCCATCACCCAGGGCAGCACCACGCGGATGGGCATGCCCGATTCGGTGGCCTGCCGCAGTCCCTCCTTCACCTTCCCGTCCAGCGCCGCCCACGCGGTGCGCTGGCAGGACAACGAGGGGAAGCGGGCGCGGCTGGCGTCGTAGAGGGAGAGGACGGACGCCTGCCCCACCGCGCACACGCCGCCCTTCGAGACGGGGTGTTCGTCGTTGCCCTCCACCTTGATGGGGCGCCCGTCGCGCGTCTTCAGCAGCACACCGCACTGGGCGCTGCACCCGTTGCAGGTGGACGCGTACCAGAGCGACAGGCCGGGGGTGACTTCATCCGGCCGCGAGACGTAGGGGATGATCTTCTGCACGGGCGCGCGCTGGCAGGCCACCATGGCGGCGGCGGCGCTCAGGCCCATCACCTTGAAGAAGTCGCGGCGGCTGCTCGCGTCCGGAGGCACGGCGGCCACGCCCACCGGCAACTCCTCCGCGAACTCGTTGCGTGCGTGCTCGGGCAACGCGCCGGCGCGCTCGGCCAGGCTCTGCCAGTACTTGGGAAGGGACTCGGACATGGAGGAGGTCCTCAGCGGTGACAGCCGGAGCAGTCCGTGGGGGGCTGCAGGATGCGGGGGGCCTTCAGCGGCGCGGGCGCCGGGGGCTGGGTGGACATGGCGAGCAGCTCGCCGGAGCGCGGCGCGGAAGGGCTCGGCGCGAACACCTGCTGCGCCGCCGTCTTGCGGTGGCAGTCCAGGCACCAACCCATCGTCATGGGCTCCGCCTGCTCCACGCGCACCATCTCCTGCACCTTCCCGTGGCACGTCTGGCACTGCAGCCCCGAGGTGACGTGGCTGGCGTGGTTGAAGAAGGCGTGGTCCGGCAGGCGGTGGATGCGCACCCACGCAATGGGCTGGTTCGCCGCCACCGCGGCCGCCACCTTCTGGATTTCGGGCGAGTCCGTCTTCACCTGCGTGTGGCAGTTCATGCACACGCTGGAGGCGGGCACGCCGGCATGGCGGCTCTTCTCCGCGCCCACGTGGCAGTACTGGCAGTCCAGCTCGTACTGGCCGGCGTGCACGGCGTGGGAGAAGGCCACGGGCTGCTCGGGCATGTAGCCCTGCTGGTTGTTCACCGGGCCGCTGCACCCGGCCAGGGCCAGGGCCAGCAGCGCGCCCGCGTGGCCGGCGGCGCGGATGGGACGTGAGGGGCGGGTCGAGGCGTCGTTCATGGCGGTGGGCCGC